>NZ_CP007410.1:5635000-5974132 GCF_000585995.1 Pseudomonas brassicacearum
GCCTGACCGCGATCCACCCCGCCCACCCCGTCAGCTTCTGCAGCGGCGTCATGCTCAAGGTGATCAGCAGCAAGGTCAGCGTCCCCAACCCGAGACGATCCACCAGTACCTTGCCCGGGTCAGGACCCAGTGAATTCATCAAAGCCTCGTACAGCCAGAACAACGGCCAGATCGCCGCCGCGACGAAGACGCCGATCCGCCATATCGGGAAACGCATCAGTAGTCCTTCCTCAAGTCCATCCCTGCATAAAGAGAAGCGACTTCATCCTGATAGCCGTTGAACATCAGCGTATCGCGAACGTTGGGACTGAACAGCCCACTCGGTAAGCGACGCTCATGGGCCTGGGTCCAGCGCGGGTGATCGACCGTCGGATTAACGTTGGCATAAAAACCGTATTCATCAGACGCGATGCTTTGCCAAGTCGTCTTCGGCTGCTCGCTCACCAGGCTGATGCGCACAATGGACTTCACACTTTTGAAACCGTACTTCCACGGCACCACCAGCCGCAACGGCGCACCGTTCTGGTTTGGGAGCTCTCGCCCGTACATCCCTACCGCCAGGATTGCCAGCGGGTTCATCGCCTCATCCAACCGCAAGCCTTCCACATAAGGCCAGTCGATCAAGGCGAAGCCGGAGCGCTGTCCTGGCATGACCTTGGGATCCTGCAGGGTTTCGAAGCGAATGTATTTAGCCTTGGAAGTAGGCTCGACCTGCTTGAGCAAAGCCGAGATGGGAAAACCAATCCACGGGATGACCATGGACCAGGCTTCGACACAGCGCAGGCGATAGATACGCTCTTCCAACTGATAGGGCTTCATGAAGTCTTCCAGGCCATAACGGCCCGGCTTGCCCACCTCCCCGTCCACCACCACGCTCCAGGGCTCGGTTTTCAAGGATCCGGCATTCGCCGCCGGGTCACCCTTGTCGGTCCCGAACTCATAGAAGTTGTTGTAATGGGTGGCGTCTTTGAACGGCGTGATTGACTCATCCTTGACCGTGATCGCACCCCACTGGGTGGACGGCAGCTTCTCGGCAAACCAGGACGGTGCCTTGCCGGGCTCGACATCGGTATATCGCGCGGCATCGGCAGCACCCGCCCAACGCGGCAGGCTGCTCACGGCGAGACCCGCCATGGTTGCGCCCAGCATTTGACGACGGGATAGATAAAGGGATTCAGGCGTGACGTCCGATTCACGGCAGTCGGACGTCTTGGGGATCTTGATCAGCATGACAACTCCGCAGTATTTGGAGGCAGATGCACCAATAGACTGCGGAGTATGGGGGAAATTACATTAAGGCAACGTTTAGCGTCGACGAAGACGCAGTAAGTATTGCACTGGTCCGGAAGCGGCATAGGCGAGGAACACCAACAGCAGAATACGCGGCGGATCACTGAAGACCACCGCGAACACCAGCACCACCGCCAGAATCGCAACGAACGGCACGCGCCCCTTCAAATCCAGTTCCTTGAAGCTGTTGTACTTGATGTTGCTGACCATCAACATCCCGGCCGCCGCGACCAACAGCGCCACCAGGAACGACATTTTCGAACCCTGGATACCGTAGTCGCTGAATGCCCAGACAACACCCGCCACCACACCTGCCGCAGCCGGACTGGCCAGGCCGATGAAGTAACGTTTGTCAGCCTTGCCGACTTGCGTGTTGAAGCGTGCCAGGCGCAGCGCGGCACCCGCCACATAGATGAAGGCGACCATCCAGCCGACCTTGCCCATGTCTCCCAGCGCCCAGCCGAACGCCAGCAAGGCGGGGGCCACGCCAAAGGCGACCATGTCGGACAGCGAATCGTATTCAGCGCCGAACGCACTCTGGGTATTGGTCATGCGGGCCACGCGCCCATCCAGACCGTCGAGCACCATGGCGACAAAGATCGCAATGGCAGCGAAGGCGAAGTAACGACTCGCCCCTGCACTATCACCAGCGCTCAACGCGGCCTGGGCGCTCATGGAACTGATGATGGAATAGAAACCGGCGAACAGGTTCGCGGTGGTGAACAGGTTCGGCAGCAGATAGATGCCACGATGCCGGACCTTACGGCCTTCAGCGTCATGGCCTTCCTCGACGTGTTCATCGATGGGTAGCAGGCTTTCGGCGTCAGGAGCCTGATTTGGCTCGTCGGGACGTTCAGTCATGGACAGTACCTTGCAACGGTGTGAAAAAATTCGACAGGTGTCTGGGACGACGGTTCGGCCGCAAACGATGCAGCTTTATACCAGAAGCCACCGCCCAAACGAAAAAACGCGGCCAGGGCCGCGTTTTTCGATCAAGCTCGCGACTTAGTTCTTGGCTTTGTCGACGATCTTGTTGGCACCGATCCACGGCATCATCGAGCGCAGTTGCTCACCGATGATTTCGATACCGTGGGCGGCGTTGTTACGACGCTTGGCGGTCATCGAAGGATAGCCGGTGGCGCCCTCGCTGATGAACATCTTGGCGTATTCGCCGTCCTGAATACGTTTCAGGGCGTTGCGCATGGCCTGGCGGGACTCGGCGTTGATCACTTCCGGACCGGTCACGTACTCGCCGTATTCGGCGTTGTTGGAGATCGAGTAGTTCATGTTGGCGATACCGCCTTCGTACATGAGGTCAACGATCAGTTTCAGTTCGTGCAAGCATTCGAAGTAGGCCATTTCTGGCGCGTAGCCCGCTTCGACCAGGGTTTCGAAACCGGCTTTCACCAGCTCGACGGTGCCGCCGCACAGAACGGCTTGCTCGCCGAACAGGTCGGTTTCGGTCTCGTCCTTGAAAGTGGTTTCGATGATGCCGGTACGGCCGCCACCGACACCGGCAGCGTAGGACAGGGCGACGTTCTTGGCATTGCCGGACGCATCCTGGTAGATCGCGATCAGGTCAGGGATACCGCCGCCCTTCACGAACTCGGAACGTACGGTGTGGCCCGGAGCCTTCGGCGCGATCATGATCACGTCGAGGTCGGCGCGCGGCACAACCTGGTTGTAGTGGATCGCGAAGCCGTGGGAGAAGGCCAGGGTGGCGCCTTTCTTGATGTTCGGCTCGATTTCGTTCTTGTACAGGGCAGACTGGAACTCGTCCGGGGTCAGGATCATGACCAGGTCAGCCGCGGCAACGGCAGAAGCCACGTCGGTGACTTTCAGGCCATGGGCCTCGGCCTTGGCAACGGTGGCCGAGCCTTTACGCAGGCCGACGGTCACGTCAACGCCGGAGTCCTTCAGGTTGCACGCCTGGGCGTGACCTTGGGAACCGTAGCCGATGATGGCGACTTTCTTGCCCTGGATGATCGACAGGTCGCAGTCTTTATCGTAGAAAACTTTCATGAATTTCCCCTATATCCCGGCCGTTCAGGCCATTCGCTAATTTGGTTTAGATGCTCAGTACTTTGTCGCCACGGGCAATCCCGGTGACGCCACTGCGTACGGTTTCCAGAATCGAGGCAGTGCCGATCGATTGAATGAAGCTGTCGAGCTTGTCGCTGGTACCGGTCAACTGAACGGTATAGACGCTGGCGCTGACATCGACGATCTGCCCACGATAAATATCGGTAGTGCGTTTGATCTCGGCGCGCTGGGCGCCGGTGGCCTTGACCTTGACCAGCATCAGCTCGCGCTCGATGTGAGCACTTTCCGACAGGTCCACCAGCTTGACCACCTCGATCAGCTTGTTCAGGTTTTTGGTGATCTGCTCAATGACTTCATCGTGACCAACAGTGGTCAGCGTCAGACGCGACAGGGTCGGGTCTTCGGTTGGCGCCACAGTCAGGCTTTCGATGTTGTAGTTGCGCTGCGAGAACAGGCCCACAACACGAGACAGCGCACCCGGTTCGTTTTCCAGAAGCAGGGAAATAATATGTCGCATGATTAGGTACGCTCCGTCTTGCTCAGCCACATATCGCGCATGGAGCCGTCTTTGATCTGCATCGGGTAGACGTGCTCACTGGTGTCGACCGAAATATCGATGACCACCAGACGGTCCTTCATGGCGAACGCTTCCTCCATCTTCGACTTCAAATCCTTCGATTCGGTGATGCGCATGCCGACGTGACCATAGGCCTCTGCAAGCTTGACGAAATCAGGCAACGATTCCATGTAGGAGTGCGAGTGACGGCTACCGTAGCTCATGTCCTGCCACTGGCGAACCATACCCAGCACTCCGTTGTTCAGGATCACGATCTTCACCGGCAGACCGTATTGCAGGCAGGTGGACAGCTCCTGGATGTTCATCTGGATGCTGCCCTCGCCCGTGACACAGGCAACGTCGGCATCCGGAAAGCTCAACTGGATACCCATGGCCGCCGGGAAACCGAAGCCCATGGTGCCCAGGCCACCGGAGTTGATCCAGCGGTTGGGCTTGTTGAACTTGTAGTACTGCGCGGCGAACATCTGGTGCTGGCCCACGTCGGAGGTCACAAAGGCATCGCCCTTGGTCACTTCGCACAGGGTCTCGATCACGGTCTGCGGCTTGATCACGCTGCCGTCGCCCTTGTCGTAAGGGAACAGGCCACGGTCGCCGCGCCATTCATCCACTTGCTTCCACCAACTGGCCACGGACTCCTTGTTCGGTGTCTCGCCAATTTCCTTGAGGATGGCGACCATTTCGGTCAGCACGCTTTCTACAGGACCGACAATTGGCACGTCTGCCTTGATGGTCTTGGAGATGGAAGCCGGATCGATGTCGATGTGGATGATCTTGGCGTTCGGGCAGAACTTCGCCGGGCCGTTGATGACACGGTCGTCGAAACGCGCGCCGACTGCCAGGATCACATCGGCATGGTGCATCGCCAGGTTGGCGGTGTAGCTGCCGTGCATGCCGAGCATACCGATAAACTGACGGTCGGTGCCCGGGTAGGCGCCCAGCCCCATCAAGGTATTGGTGACAGGCAGGTTGAGCATTTTCGCCAGCTCGGTCAGCGGCGCGGAGCCATTACCGAGGATCACGCCACCACCCGAGTACAGCACTGGGCGCTTGGCCGCCAGCAGCATTTCGGCGGCCTTGCGGATTTGCCCGGAGTGCCCGCGTACGGCCGGGCTGTAGGAGCGCAGCTTGGCTTTTTTCGGGAAGATGTATTCGAACTTCTCGGCCGGGTTGGTCATGTCTTTCGGAACATCGACCACGACCGGGCCCGGACGACCGGACTCGGCCAGGTAGAAGGCCTTCTTCATGACTTCCGGGATCTCCGACGCGTGCTTGATCATGAAGCTGTGCTTCACGATCGGCCGGGAGATACCGATCATGTCGGTTTCCTGGAATGCATCGGTGCCAACCAGGGTGCTGGGCACCTGGCCGGAGATGATCACCATCGGGATGGAGTCCATGTACGCCGTGGCGATCCCGGTGATGGCGTTCGTGGCGCCTGGACCGGAAGTCACCAGTACCACGCCGGCCTTGCCGGTGGCACGGGCATAGCCGTCAGCCATATGGGTCGCCGCTTGCTCGTGACGAACCAGGATGTGGGTCACTTCCGGCTCTTTGAACAGGGCATCATAGACATGAAGAAGAGCACCACCAGGGTACCCGTAGATATACTTGACGCCTTCGTCACGCAAAAAGCGGACGAGCATCTCACCGCCAGATAAAAGCTCCACGTTGTTCACCTCTAAAACGCCAGAATACCGACCCTCAAAAGGGGACGGGTCTTAATAGGTTTACTTCTCGGCAGAGCATGAGCGACGGTGGTCGCCGACTACGTCAGCACTGACTGAGCAAGTATTGGGATCGTCCCAAGTGTTGCGGGTCTTTCCCACCCAGCGCGAGGTAACGCGTTGCGGGTGTAACAGGTCGGCGCGGATGTGCGCCTCATGATCTGCCGAGTGGGTCTGCTTCTGGCAGTCCCTCTACAGCGGACTTTGGATTCTTCTGTTTCGCCTTCTGCAAGTCAAGTCGTCAATGTACTTTATTCGAACTAAGCACATGAGAACGCAAGAAAAAACCTTTAAACGGCAACTGTGTTAGCTTCAATTGCGCAACCCATGACAAGGAAACAGCATGCGAATGTTCTTCTTGACGGCCAGCCTGCTGGTTGGCCTGAGCCCGATGTGCATGGCCGGTCAGGTCTACAAATGGGTCGATGCCCAGGGGGTCACCCACTTCGGATCCCAGCCGCCCCAAGACGCGGAGGCCACGACCGTGATCAAGTCTTCGCCGTCCGTCGCCAAGCCGCCCGCACCGCCTTCCGGCGGGCCCATTGGCGACCAGAAGGCGATCGATAAAGAGGTCAAGAAACAGATTGCCGAGCAGCAAGCCCAGCTCAAGGCATTCTGCGAACAGGCCCGGACCAACCTGGCGCAGTTACAGAACAACCCGCGGGTACGTGAAGACGTAGAAGGGGAAATGCGCCGCCTCACTGGCGAAGAGCGGCGCCAGCGCATCGAGGAAACCCGCAAGCAGATCGATGAGCATTGCCAGTAAGGTCGGTCAGCCGACGTTGCTGATCATCTGATCGAACTGCGCCAACAGCCGCTGCAACTCCACGCCCTGCCCGGGGCGCTGGGCATAGACCATTTCCGCCATGGCGAGGATGCCCGAGGCGTTGGGCAGCGGCAGGTCATTTTCCAGGATGGCTTTCATCCGCGGCAGGAAAATCCATTGCAGCCATTGCTCGAAGTCCAGGGTGTCGACCGCGAACGGTTCGACACTGGCCAACGCCTCGGCCGAAGGCGAAACGTCGCTCCACCAGCCCTGGACCCGCAACTCCCGTTCGATCAGCAGCAACTGATCGGCAATCTGGGGAAAACGTGCATCCATCAGAGCGATACCTTGGCCTTCTGACGGGCCAACGCGGCACCAGCCGAGTCGCCCTGTTTCTCACGAGCCTGGGCAATCAATTCCCACAGGCTGGCCTGAAGCGCCGGACGACCACTGCTGAAGGTCAGGCCACGACGGGCGAGTTGTTCAGCTTGCGGCGCATCACCCTGGGCCATGCGCACTTGGGCCAGGCGATAAAGCACCTGCGGTTCCCGCGGCGCTACACGCTGGGCACGCTCCAGACTGGAAGACGCACCGTTGAGGTCGCCCCCGGCCTGCTGCTGTTGCGCAGTGGTGAGCAGGGCCAGTACCGGACCGTCCAATTGTTCATCGGCGGACAAACCGCCCGAACGGGTGGACGGAATGCTGCTCGGCGTCGAAGGCATGCTGTAGCTGCCCTGATCGACCGGCGAGGTCTCGATAGGTCCCGGCGTGATGGGGCCCGGCGTGATCGGTGTGCTGCTGATCGGCGCCGAGGTCACGGCTCCACCACCCGGCACCATCACCACGACACCGGTGTCGCCTTGGGGAATCGCCTGGGTCTGGCCTTGCACTGGCCGCTTCACGGTCGTTTGCCGGAAACCGCCGTTGGCCGAGACCCGCTCACTGTTGGAAACCGCCGTGCCGGAGTCGACCACCGGAATCGAACCGCGCTGTACGGTAGAGCAACCACTGAGCAAAGCCACGGCCGTTACCGCTGGAATCAACCACTTGTTCACTTGAAACCCTCTTTGCTTAATTCATCCAGTCCTTGACCCAATCCATCACCGACTCGGCGGGATTCGTGCCGCCACAGGCAGCACCGGGTGGCGGCTCGCTGCCGCGAATATACGGCATCTGTACGGCGCCCGGGCAATTGGCGTCGGAACCTTGTCCGGTGCGCGAATCGACCCAGGCCTGAACGATGTTGTCCGGTTGCGGCATGTCCAGGGGCAACGGGTCGGCCTTGCGCATGAAACTGGTCCAGACCTGCAACGCGCCGGTGGCACCGGTGAACGGGGTCTTGCCGTTGTCATCCCGTCCGAGCCAGACCACGGCCAGCAGATCCTGGCTGAAGCCGGCGAACCAACTGTCACGCGAATCGTTACTGGTACCGGTCTTGCCTGCCAGGTTCAGGGTCCGAGGCAACACGTTATAAACCGAACTGCCGGTACCTTCACGCATGACCCGCTGCATAGCGCTCTGGATCAGATAAATAGAAGCCGGATCAAACCGCTGCTGGATCTGGAACGGATAACGCTTGAGCGGTTCGCCATCGGCGGTCAGCACACTGCGGATCCCGCGCATAGGCGTATTGAAACCACCGTTGGCCAGCGTCTGGTACATGGCGGCCACCTCGATTGGCGTGAGGCCACCGGCCCCCAGCAGCATCGACGGAAACGCCGGGAATTCGCGGCTTACCCCCAGGCGCGCCAGGGTCTTGAGTACGTTCGGCACACCCACTTCCAGCCCGAGGCGAGCCGTCGAGAGGTTGTAGGAATGCGCCAGCCCCTGGTACAGGAATACCGTGCCGTGGGAGCGACGATCATAGTTCTGTGGCTTCCAGACTTGGCCGTCCGCGCCCTTGACCGAGAACGTCTCGTCCGACAACCAACTGGTCAGCGTGTACTGGCTCGGTTTCTCCAGCGCGGTGAGGTACACCGCAGGCTTGATCAGGGAGCCAATCGGGCGGACCGCATCCAGCGCCCGATTGAAGCCGGCGAAGCTGGCCTGGCGACTGCCGATCATGGCCTGGACTTCGCCAGTCTCCGGGTTGGTCACCACCATGGCGGCTTCGACCTCTTCGGCGCCCTTGCGCCCGCCCAGCCGTTTGAAGGTGTCCTCGACCGACGCTTCGGCCTTCATTTGCAGGATCGGGTCGAAACTGGTGAAGATCCGCAGGCCCTCTTCGGTCAAGTCTTCGTCACGGTAATCTTGACGCAGTTGGCGCTTGACCAGGTCCATGAAGCCGGGGAACGAGCTGTCCGCCAGACTGCCGCGCTTGGTCACGCCCAGTGGCATTTTCTTTGCCGCTTCGACCTGCTCGGCCGTTGCCACGCCTTGTTGTTGTAGCAGGTCGAGCACCAGGTTGCGCCGCTCGAGGGCACGTTCCGGATTACGCCGCGGGTTGTAGGAAGAAGGCCCCTTGACCATGCCCACCAGCAACGCCACCTGATGCAGCTTGAGCTCGGACAACGGCTGGCTGAAGAAGAACTGGCTGGCGAGGCCGAAACCGTGCACCGCCCGCTGACCGTCCTGGCCGATGAAGACCTCGTTGAGGTACGCCTCCAGGATCTCCTGCTTGTCGTAGTGCATCTCCAGCAGCAGCGCCATCATGGCTTCGGTGAGCTTGCGGGTGAGACTGCGCTCGTTGGTCAGGTAGAAGTTCTTGACCAACTGTTGGGTCAGGGTACTGCCACCCTGGCGCATATGGCCCGAGGACGTGTTGACCCAGACAGCCCGGGCAATCGACTTGGGCGAGACACCGAAGTGATGATAGAAGTCGCGGTCTTCGACGGCGATCAGCGTATCGAGCAGGAACGGCGGCACCTGGTCGATCTTGATCAGGATCCGGTCTTCGAGATTCTTCGGGTACAGACCACCAATCAGCAGCGGCTCAAGGCGTACCACCGACAGGCTCGCGTTGTTGGCGCCGGTCAGCGCTGCCACGTAGTCGCCGGAGAAACGCACCCGCACCGGTTGCGCCTGCTCCATGCCCTCGTAGAACTGGAAGCCACGGGTATTGAGGTCGACGGTATTGCCATTGACCGAGGCCGCGCCCGGGCCATTGGCCACGCTTTCACGGCGATAGCCCAAGGCATCGAGTTCGGTCAGGAAGTCTTCCTTGCTCAGCTTTTGTCCGACGAACAGCTCCAACGGCCGGGCGTAGACCTTGGCCGGAATGGTCCAGCGCTTGCCGGAGAACTTCTCCTGGACCACGGCATCGAGATAGACCGCAAAACCGGCGAGCACGACGAGGCCAACCAGGCTGAGTTTAAGGGCCCAGCCCAGCCAGGGCCGCAGGCGGCTGGCGGGTGGTTTCTTGGGGGTGCGGGGGGATCGGGTACGAGTCATGGCGGCGGATTATACGCACTTTGCGGCGGTTCAACATGAGGCCGACGAGGTTTGCGTTAGCGCGGCTTGCCGCCATAATGACGGCCTTGAATTTTCCCAGACTCTGAAGGATCGCCCGTGAGCCAATCCCTGATCGCTGCCCTGCAAAACCCGGCCCTCTACCCGCATCCCGTCGAAGGGTTCCAGGTCATCGAAACCCACATTTCCTGGGTATTGCTCACCGGGCCCTACGCCTACAAATTCAAAAAGCCGGTCAATTTCGGTTTCCTCGACTTCACCAGCCTGGAGGCGCGCAAACATTTCTGCGGTGAAGAATTGCGCCTCAACCAGCGCTTGACCCAGGACCTGTACCTGGAAGTCCTGCCGATCACCGGCAGCGCCGAAGCACCGCAATTGGGCGGCGACGGTCCAGCCGTCGAATACGCCCTGAAGATGCGTCAGTTCCCGCAAAGCCAACTGCTCAGCACCTTGCAAGCCAACGGTGAACTGACCACCACGCACATCGACGAGATGGCCGCGCAGATCGCTCAATTTCACCTGAGCACGCCCAAAGTGCCCGCAGAAAATGCTGCCGGCACCCCGGACAGCGTGATGGCGCCCGTACGGCAGAACTTCGAACAGATTCGCCCGTTCCTCAGCGACAAGGCTGACCTGCTACAACTCGAAGCGCTGCAAGCCTGGGCCGAAAGCAGCTTCGAACGCCTCAAGCCGCTGCTCACCGAGCGCAAGACCGACGGTTTCATCCGTGAATGCCATGGCGATATCCACCTGGGCAACATCACATTGATTGACGGCAACGTGGTGATTTTCGACTGCATCGAGTTCAACGAGCCGTTCCGCTTCACCGACGTCTACGCCGACACGGCGTTCCTGGCGATGGACCTGGAAGACCGTGGGCTCAAATCCCTGGCGCGGCGCTTTGTCAGCCAATACCTGGAGTTGACCGGTGATTACCGGGGCCTGGAACTGCTGAACTTCTATAAAGCCTACCGTGCCCTGGTCCGCGCCAAGGTCGCACTGTTCAGCATGCCGGCCGAAGCCGATCCGGTGCAGCGCGCCACGACCCTTCGCCAATACCGCAACTATGCCAACCTGGCCGAAAGCTACAGCACCATCCCGTCACGTTTCCTGGCCATTACCCACGGTGTTTCGGCCGTTGGCAAAAGCCATGTCGCCATGCGCCTGGTGGAAGCACTGGGGGCGATTCGCTTGCGTTCGGACGTGGAGCGCAAGCGCCTGTTCGGTGAGCAACAAGTTCCCAACGATCCACAAACCGGCATCTATAGCAGCGACGCCAGCAGCGCCACCTATGCCCGCCTGCATGAAATCGCCGACGTGATTCTGCGCGCCGGTTTCCCGGTGGTGGTCGATGCCACTTACCTCAAGTGCGATCAGCGCGACGCGGCAGCGAAAGTCGCCGAGGCCACAGGCGCTCCATTCCTAATCCTTGATTGCAATGCGCCGCAAGCCGTCATCGAAAGCCGGCTGGCCCAGCGTCAAGCCGACCAGAAAGACCCCTCGGACGCGAACCTGGCCGTCATCGCTGCACAACAAGCCAGCCGTGAAGCGCTCACCCCGGCGGAAATTCTCTGCAGCAAACGGGTCCAAACCAATGAAAGCGGCACGCTCGATGTTGTGGTCGCGCAGATCCGTCAGCGCCTGCCGGGCCTGTAAGTCACTATTTCTTCGGTCGTGAGGCGATACCCGGCTTCACGGCCGCCAAATAGTGGCACTATACTGGCGTCATAAAACCAACAGGTGATATGAAATGAGCCTACCCAAGCTTCTCAATACCCCGCTTTATGCCTTGCTGCGTAAAGACGATATCGCAGGTTTCAACAGTGAACGCCCTCAAGGTCCGGTCGACATGCGTGGCGGCGATTTTCGTGGCCTTGATCTGCGGGAACTGAACGCGGACGACATTGATTTCAGCGACGCTTACTTCCGTTCCGCCGATTTGCGCGGCATCGATTTTCGTAAGTCGTCACTGGAAGGCGCGAGCCTGGCCCATGCGCAAATATCCGGTGCCTACTTCCCGCCTGAGTTGTCTGCCGACGAAATCCTGATGTCGATGAATTTCGGCACCCGGCTGCGTTACCGCACCCGCTGACACTGTGGAAACCGGGTAGGCCGATACGCGGCAGACCTCCCACAGACCGGACTGAGCTCCAGCGCCCCCGCTCGCGCTGGACGATGCACCTTGCTGCGCCCTCCCCCTCCATCGTGCGTAATGCATTAGAAGCTTTTGCGTTGAATCCCACCAAAGAATCACGCTTTTCCTACTGACCGCTACACTGCTCAGAAGCTTGCCCAACGCACCAGTCGGCCGTCGCAAGGAGGCTCGATGAATGATGAACTGCAACACCTGAAGAATCTGGGCAAGACATCAGCCCAGTGGCTGCATGCCGTGGGCATTCATAGCGCCTCGGATCTACGCCGGCTTGGCGCGGTGGATGCCTATCGGGCCGTGCGCACTCGCGGCTTCCGGGCTTCCAAGGTGTTGCTGTATGCCATCGAAGGCGCGTTGATGGATGTGCATTGGAACGATATTCCTGCAGAGCGCAAGGAAGCCCTTAATCAGCAGTTGGAGGCTATTTCGACGCGTCATAAAGGCTGACTTTCTTCTTTGTTTTTCGACGGGTGCTGTGACTGATCGGGTTATTTTGGCGATTCGGAAAAACAATGTTTGACATGGTAATGAGAATCGCTATGATTAGCACATCCGGTCGCGAGACTGGTCGATATTTGAACAGCCCTTGGTTCGGACTCTCAGATATCTCCTCATCAGGCTAATCACGGTTATTTGACCCGGCTCTTGCCGGGTCTTTTTTTGTCTGCTCAAAAACAGCCCTCTCTTTTTGGGGGCGGGGTTTGTGTGTATATCCGTTTCTGCGGTAACGGCTACTGGCGGTTCCGCCCTTACGGCGGGTCACTTTCGAAAAGCGCGAAAGTAACCAAAGCGCTCATGCCCCACCACTCGGTGCCTCGCCTAGGCTCGGCATGCCCGAACGCAGGCATTGCTCCGTGGGCCGCCGCGAAGGGCCATCCATGGCCCAGCGCGGCTAACCCGGCATCCATGCCGGGTTGCCCACTGCGCAATGCCTGCGTTCGGCCAGCGTGGTTAATGGGGCGCCGAGATCAACGTCCACAGCAGAGCAAAAGCAAAGCAAAGCAAAAGCAAAAGCAACGGCGGCTTTTCGGTGAAACTGGAAAGTGTCCACTATGTCCCCGCACACCCGTCAACCCTGTGTCCGGTCCGCGCAAGCCTATTCAGTTCTTCATGTGCTCACGCATCTGCGCGCAGTAATCCTGGGGTGGTTTGGCGGGGGTGTACCAGACGTAATCGGCCATGGCCGATGTCACCTCGCTGCCCTCTTCGGCCAGCATCAGGACGATTGGCGCTTCGTCGGCGCCGAGGTCCAGGGTATGTAGCGGCACGCCAACATCCTTGCGTCCATGCCAGGCGCCGGCGAATAGCAATGCGGGTGTCGGTGTACTCAATAGGCGTTCCGCCATGCGCCGGTCACGCTGTTGCTGGACAGCCAGCATCGCCAGCATTTGTGATTCAGGCAGCAGACCGCAGTGGGATTCGCGGATTTGCCCCAATAGCGCGTTCTTTACCGCAACCGCATTGGCACGAGTGCCGCTCAAGTCCGGCGCTTGGCGATAGGCGCGTTGGATCTCGGCGGCGTCCAGGTTGGCCGCCAGTAAAGGATAATGTTGTGCCAGGGCGAACTCGACGACGGGCCCATACAGAGTCCAGTCCCAGCCCGGCGACCAATCCAGTGCCCCAGGCAGATCCTTTGGCAAGGCGGGTAACCGGCGGACTGCGTCCACTCGCGGCTGTTGGGATGGAGTCAGCATTTCCAGCAACAAGCTGCCTTGGTCCCGCTGCCCGGCCAAGGCTTGGAGCAGCCATAGCTGCAAGGCGTGGTGATCTCGATTGTCATGCTGCTCACCCACCACCACCCGGGGGCCTTCGCCAGGCGGTCGACCAGCGCCTGGGACGTCAGGGCCTGGCCAGTGTGCAGATCACGGATCTGCCCGTCGACCGGGGGCGGCGTGAGGCTCTGACAAGCCGTCAATACACTCAATGCCAGTATCAGGATCAGGCGCACGTTTACATCCTCAAGGCACCCTCAACGGGCGATGATCAATGGATGCCCGCGTTCCGGATGGGGTTGCACCAGCACCTCCAGGCCAAACACCGCTTTGAGCGGCTCCGGGCGCAGCACTTGCTGGGGTGTGTCCAGGGCCACCGGCCGGCCGGATGCGAGCAGCAACAGGCGATCACAGTAACGCGCCGCCAGGTTCAGGTCATGCAGGATCACCAGCACGGCGCCGCCGCGATCAGCGAATTCACGCACCGCCTGCAGGATGGTGTGCTGATGCAGGGGATCGAGCATTGAGGTTGGCTCATCCAGCAACAAGGTTTGCCCCGCCTCGCCCGGCCACAGCTGCGCAAGTACCCGCGCCAGATGTACGCGCTGGCGCTCGCCTCCCGACAAGGCCAGGTAACTGCGGCCGTGCAGATGCGCCGCATCTGCGGTTTGCAACGCCGACGCGACGATTTGCTCATCGCGCACTCGCCCACTCTGATGAGGCAGGCGCCCCATGCCGACCACCTCCTCGACGCGGAAGGCAAAGTCCAGGGTCGAAGACTGCGGCAACACCGCCAGGCGACGGGCGCGCTCGGCACCGTTCCACTGCGCCAGCGGCCGATCATCGAGCCAGACCTCTCCCTGGGCCGGGCGCAATTCGCCGCACAGGCCCGCCAACAAGGTACTTTTTCCCGCACCATTAGGCCCGAGCACCCCGAGCACTTCGCCGGGTTGAAGCACCAGATCGACATCCGCCAGCACGGTTTGGCGACCACGGTGAATGTGCAGGTTCTGCGCTCGCAACATCAGGCGCGCCCTCGCAGCAACAGATAAAGAAAGAACGGCGCCCCGATAAAGGCCGTGATGATGCCGATCGGTAGCTCCGCCGGTGCCAGTGCCAGGCGTGCCACCAAGTCGGCGAACAGCAGCAGGCTCGCCCCCGCCAACACTGAAGCCGGCAGCAGGACGCGATGGTCGGGGCCCGCCACCAGCCGCACCAGATGGGGCACCACCAGCCCGACAAAACCAATCATGCCCGCTGCCGCCACCGCCGCGCCAACGCCCAAGGCCGTGCAGAGCACCAGCTCCCGCTTGAGGCCTTCGACGTCGATGCCCAGATGGGCCGCCTCGGATTCACCCAACAACAATGCATTGAGCGCCCGGCCCCGACGTGGCAACCAGAGCGCCACCCCGGCGCTGACCAGCAACAGCGGCCACAACCGCGCATAGCTGGCGCCGTTGAGACTGCCCAGGTTCCAGAACGTCAGGGTGCGCAAGGTTGCGTCGTCCGCCAGGTAAGTGAGCAGGCCAACGGCCGAGCCGGACAACGCGGTCAGGGCAATACCGGCCAGGAGCATGGTCGCGACGTGGGTCTGGCCGTTGCGTCGACCGAGGCGATAGACCAGCGCCGCGACCCCGAGCCCACCGAGAAATGCACACAACGACAACACGTAGGGGCCGAAGGCTTCGGGCAATCCACCCAACGCCGAACCACCGACAATGGCGAAGGCTGCGCCCAGCGCCGCGCCAGCGGAAACCCCCACCAAGCCCGGATCGGCCAGGGGGTTGCGGAACAGCCCCTGCATCGCTACACCGGACAACGCCAATACCCCGCCCACCGCCAGCCCCAGCAAGGTGCGCGGCAAACGGATCTGGCCAAGGATCAGTTCGGCCTGCTCCAGGCCATCGGCAGCCACCGGCAAACCTAGCAGGCGCAACGCGACGCGCAGGGTATCGAACAACGGCAAGCTCACTGGCCCCAGGGCCAGGGACAGCCAGATCGCCAGCAGACACAGCACACTCAGGCCGATGAACAAGCTGCGCGGCTTGACCAACCGGGTCATGGCGCCTTGGCCGACGGGGTCGGATAGAACCCGGCCGTCAATTGCGCCAGGCTTTGCGGCAACCGCGGCCCCAAGCCGCCTACCAGCAGCGTCGGGTCGAGTTCGATAACACGCCCAGCAGTGGCGGCCCGGGTCGATGAGAGGATCGGGTTTTCCTTGAACAAGGCCGCCCGCGCGTCTTCACCGCTCAAGGTGCGGTCGGCGAAGACCAATACTTCGGGATTCAGGCTCGCCAGGGTCTCCACTGAAAACGGCTTGTAACCGCTGTGGGTCGCCAGGTTGTGACCACCGGCCTGCTGCAATAGCCAGTCGGCGGCAGTGCCCTTGCCCGCGACCAGTGACTTGCCGCCGGAGCTGCCCACCAACAGCAATACGCCGGGCGTCTTTTGTTTACGCTGGGCCTCGGTCACCCGGGCATTTTGTTCGGCGAGCTGTTTTTGATAACGGTCGAACAACTGCGCCGCCTCGGCCTCGGCCCCCAGCAACTGCCCCAAGTGCCGTAGATTGCCCTGGAGGGTCGGCAGATCCGGTGTGGCCGAGAACAATTCGATCTGCACTCCGGCGCTGCGGATCTGCGACAACACCGGCGGCGGGCCCATTTCTTCAGTGCCCATCAGGATCTGCGGGCGCAGGCTCAGCACGCCCTCCGCCGACAGCTGTCGCTGATAACCGATACTGGGCAGGGCCCGCAGGGATTGTGGATGCTGGCTGGTGGTGTCCACGCCCACCAGTTTCGATTCGCCACCCAAGGCGCTGACCCATTCCGATAATGCGCCGCCGGCACTGACCCAGCGTTGTGGCAAATCGGCCGCAGTGGCCCCTTGGTTCATCAGCAGTGCGACACAGAGCGCAACAACGCGGATATTCAGGCGCATCAGGCAGCTTCCTCGAAGAAGTTTTCCACAGGGTCGAGCATGGACCCGTCGGGCCAAGTATCCTCAGCCTCTGCGAAGGAGGCGCCATTTGATAATTGTTTTCATTTGGCCGTCAAGCGTGAACCTTCAGCCACACGAAACCCTGTGGGAGCGAGCTTGCTCGCGATAGCGACGTGTCAGTCACCGAGATGTTGAATGTACCCTCGTCATCGCGAGCAGCTTGCTCCCACAGTGGATTGACTCCGACCAATATCGAGACACACATGAAGTTTCTTTGTACCGCCGCCCAATTGCCCGACAACGGCAGTCGCGGTTTCGACATCGATGGGCGCAAGGTGCTGGCGGTGCGGCGCGCGGGCCAGGTTTATGCCTATCTCAACCGTTGCCCGCACCGCGGCGTGCCATTGGAATGGCAACCCGACCAGTTTCTCGACCCCAGCGCCAGCCTGATCCAATGCGCCACCCATGGTGCACTGTTTCTGATCGAAAGCGGTGAATGCGTGGCCGGCCCCTGCGCCGGTCAGTTCCTGGCGGCGTTAGACAGCCGGGAGGACGAACAAGGAATCTGGGTGCAGCTGTAGGGGTTCGAGCAACACCGGCAACGGACGATCCACCCACATCTGCTCGGCGGTCAGCGTGACGCCATAGGCCAGCACCTCCACCCCCGCCGCCACCGCATCGCGCAAGGCAGCCGCGTACACCGGGTCGATTTCCTGCGCCGGGCGCACCGCCTCGATGCCGCTCAGGTTTACGCAATACAGCTGCACCGCCCGCACGCCTTCCCGGGCCAGGCAGGCGAGTTCGCGCAGATGCTTGGCTCCGCGCAGGGTCACGGCATCGGGAAACGCCGCCACATCCGTGCCCTCAAAACCCAGCGTGACGCTTTTGACTTCGACCCAAGCCGAACTGTTTTCGTAGTCCAGCCTGAAATCGATACGGCTGTTTTCCTGACCATAGGCCACTTCACGCTTGAGCCCGGTAAACCCGTTCAATTCGCTGATGACCCCGGCGCGCAGAGCCTCTTCGATCAAGGCATTGGCCCGCGCGGTATTGATGCAGGCGAGCCGCCCCTGCGGGGTTTCGCCGATTTCCCAAGTGCCGGGCAGCTTGCGCTTGGGGTCGCTGGAGCGACTGAACCAGACGCGTGCGCCTTCGGCCATGCAATTGAGCATCGAACCGGTGTTCGGGCAGTGGATAGTCAGAAGTTCGCCATGAACGGTCTCGATATCGGCGAGAAAACGCTTGTAACGTCGAATCAGTCGACCTTCTTCCAACGCAGGGGAAAAACGCATCAGCCTTGCCAGCTCCGCAGTCCACGTTCGATTCGTTCCACCGCTTCTTGAAGCCGCGGCAGGCTCTGGGTGTAGGCGAAACGCACATGGTGGCCGGCCTGGTAACGTCCGAAATCCAGGCCCGGCGTAAACGCCACGTGCTCGGTTTCCAGGAAATGCTGGCAGAACGCAAAGGCATCGCCACCGAACGCGCTGATATCGGCGTAGAGGTAAAACGCCCCCTCCGGCTCCACCGCGATACCGAAGCCCAACTCACGCAGGGCCGGCAGCAGAAAGTCGCGCCGCAGCGCGAACTCGGCCCGACGTTGCTCGAAGATTTCGATGGTGGCGGGTTCAAAACAGGCCAGGGCCGCGTACTGAGCCATGCTCGGCGCACTGATGTAGAGGTTCTGCGCGAGTTTTTCCAGCTCGCCCACGGCCGCCGAAGGGGCCACCAGCCAGCCAAGCCGCCAGCCGGTCATGCCGAAATACTTGGAAAAACTATTAAGGACAAAGGCATCGTTGTCGACTTCCAGCACGCTGGCGGCGTCGGTGCCGTAGGTCAAGCCGTGGTAGATCTCATCCACCACCAGATGGCCGTTATGCCGCTTGATGGCCTTGGACAACCCGGCCAACTCGTCCCGGGTGAGGATTGTCCCGGTCGGGTTGGCCGGCGACGCCACCAGCGCGCCGACGCTGTCCTGGTCCCAATGGCGGTCCACCAGGTCCGGCGTCAATTGGTAACGCACGTCCGGACCCACCGGCACCAATTGCGCCGCGCCTTCCACCAAGCGCAGGAAGTGGCGGTTACACGGATAGCCAGGGTCGGCCAACAACCAGTGTTTGCCTGGGTCCACCAGCAAGGCGCTGGCCAGCAGCAACGCACCGGACCCACCCGGGGTGACCAGGATCCGTCGTGGATCGAGGTCCACCCCGTAGCGCTGGGCGTAAAAACCCGCGATGGCTTCACGCAACTCGGGAATGCCACGGGCGGCGGTGTAGCGGGTCTTGCCCGCCGCCAGCGCCGCCTGGCCGGCCTGGATGATCGGCTCGGCCGTGGTGAAGTCTGGCTCGCCGATCTCCAGGTGGATGACGTCATGCCCCACGGCCTGCAATTCATTGGCACGGGCCAGCAGCGCCATCACATGGAAAGGTTCGATGGCGCGGCTGCGCGCACTGTAGGGCTGAGCCATTGGCCTTCCTTCAGGTGAAAAAGAACCGATTCTACCCAACTCTGCGCCCAAGTCAGAAACAACTGCGGAACGAGCGCGAACCTCAAGCGGTCAGAGCCCTCGGATTACTGGAAATGACTCCAGCGATTGGCCCAGGCTTGACTAGAATCAAGCATTGAGCAGGATTACATCTGCACCGAACCGAACCCGACCACGCTTTACAAAGCCCCGGCCGCCGCAGGCTCGACAACCGGGAGTAGCGCGGCCCGATTTGATCTGGTAAGTTCGCCCGCTTGCAGCCGCAGGGCCGGCAGGTGTCGGTGATGGAGCAATCCTGCGTAGTGGATTACAAGAGTAGAGGCGGTCCATTCATGCCCACCCAAGCAAAGCAGAATCAAAATCAGACGCTCAGCGGGTTTGAGCCTTACGTCCAGAAAGCTGGCGAAGAGTACATGGGCGCCCCCATGCGCGCGCACTTCACCAAGATCCTGAACAAGTGGAAACAGGACTTGATGCAGGAAGTCGACCGCACCGTGGATCACATGAAAGACGACGCGGCCAACTTCCCTGACCCGGCCGACCGTGCCAGCCAGGAAGAAGAATTCAGCCTGGAACTGCGCGCCCGTGACCGTGAGCGCAAGCTCATCAAGAAAATCGACAAGACCTTGCAACTGATCGAAGACGAAGAATACGGTTGGTGCGAGTCCTGCGGCGTCGAGATCGGCATCAAGCGACTGGAAGCACGTCCAACCGCCGACATGTGTGTCGACTGCAAGACCCTGGCGGAAATCAAGGAAAAACAGGTCGGCAAGTAATTGCCCGGGCTGTCACAAAAAAACGGAGCGTTCACACGCTCCGTTTTTTTGTTTCTGAAACTTCCTCCAAGCGTGACAAAACCCTGTGGGAGCGAGCTTGCTCGCGATAGCGCCGGATCAGCCAGCATCCATGTGACTGACACCCCGCCATCGCGAGCAAGCTCGCTCCCACAGAGTGATCGCAGATAGATACATGTTCCCGCCAAACCGGACCTAGTAACATTCTTCCCATGACGCCCACCTCCCCCTACATCGGCCGCTTCGCCCCCACCCCCAGCGGCCACCTGCACTTCGGCTCGCTGGTCGCCGCGCTGGCGTCATACCTGGATGCCCGGGCCGTGGGCGGGCGCTGGTTGCTGCGCATGGAAGACCTCGACCCGCCACGGGAAGAACCCGGCGCGCAAGCCGCGATCCTCCGGGCACTGGAAAGCTATGGGTTTGAATGGGACGGCGAAATGGTCCGCCAGAGCGAGCGCCATGAAGCCTACGACCAGGTCATCAACCGGCTGCTCAGCCAGGGGTTGGCCTACGCGTGCACCTGCTCGCGTAAACAACTGGAGGCGTACCAGGGCATTTACCCTGGATTGTGTCGCAACGCCGGGCATGGCACTGAGAACGCCGCCATTCGCCTGCGCGTTCCTGAGTTGGTGTACCACTTCACCGACCGGGTCCAGGGTGAGTTTCGCCAGCACCTGGGCCACGAAGTCGGTGACTTTGTGATTCGCCGACGCGACGGGCTCCACGCTTATCAACTGGCCGTGGTGCTGGACGACGCCTGGCAAGGGGTCACCGATATCGTGCGCGGCGCCGACCTGCTGGACTCCACGCCGCGCCAGCTCTACCTGCAAGAGCTGCTCGGGCTGCCACAACCGCGTTACCTGCACGTGCCGTTGATCACCCAGCCCGACGGGCACAAGCTGGGCAAATCCTATCGTTCGCCACCGCTGGCGGCCGAGCAGGCTACGCCGCTGCTGTTGCGGGCGTTGCGCGCCTTGGGCCAGCAACCGGGCCTCGAATTGGTCGACGCCAGCCCACGGGCATTGCTGGATTGGGGCGTTCGCCACTGGGAGGCGGCCAAGATCCCGCGCACACTGACCCTGCCTGAAGCGCAAATACGTTGACGGCCCTTGCAGCTTGGCGCCCATCCGTTACCATCGCCGCACGTTTTCGGGCACGCGCTTAAAATTAAAGAGAGACCGGGATGTACATCTATCGCTTGGTCCTGCTCCTGGTAGTGGGGATTTACCTGTTCTCCCCGGCCATCATGGATTGGTGGATCGACGCCACGGGTGCCTGGTATCGGCCGTATCTGCTCTGGCTGATCCTGATCGTCGTGACCTTCATCCTGCAGAGCCAAAAAGATGCCGATGAGCTTTAGCCTGACCCAGATGATCCTGATCAGCGCCGCCTACCTGGCGGTGCTGTTCGGCGTGGCCTGGATCAGCGAACGAGGGATGATCCCCCGGGCGATCATCCGCCACCCGCTGACCTACACCCTGTCGCTGGGTGTCTACGCCAGCGCCTGGGCGTTCTATGGCACGGTAGGGCTGGCCTATCAGTACGGCTATGGTTTCCTGTCCAGTTACCTCGGCGTCTCGGGCGCGTTCCTGCTGGCGCCGGTGTTGCTCTACCCGATCCTGAAAATCACCCGCACCTACCAACTGTCGTCCCTGGCCGACCTGTTCGCCTTTCGTTTCCGCAGCACCTGGGCCGGCGCGCTGACCACCATTTTCATGCTGGTCGGCGTATTGCCGTTGCTGGCCCTGCAAATCCAGGCCGTGGCCGACTCCATCAGCATCCTGACCCGAGAACCCGTGCAGCACCGGGTGGCGCTGAGCTTCTGCGCGCTGATCATCCTCTTCACGATTTTCTTTGGTTCCCGGCACATCGCCACGCGGGAAAAGCACGAAGGCCTGGTGTTCGCCATCGCCTTCGAATCGGTGATCAAACTGATCGCCATCGGCGGTGTCGGCCTCTATGCCCTGTACGGCGTGTTCGATGGCCCGCAACAGCTGGAAGTGTGGTTGCTGCAGAACCAGACCGCCCTCGCCGCCCTGCACACGCCCTTGCAGGAAGGCCCATGGCGCACGCTGCTGCTGGTGTTTTTCGCCTCGGCGATCGTGATGCCGCACATGTACCACATGACCTTTACCGAAAACCTCAACCCGCGCTCGCTGGTCAGCGCGAGCTGGGGCCTGCCGCTGTTCCTGCTGCTGATGAGCCTGGCGGTACCGCTGATCCTGTGGGCGGGCTTGAAATTGGGGGCCAGCACCAATCCGGAATACTTCACCCTGGGCATCGGCATCGCCGCCAACAACAAAGCCTTGGCGCTGCTGGCTTACGTCGGAGGCCTGTCGGCGGCCAGCGGCCTGATCATCGTCACCACACTGGCACTGTCGGGCATGGCCCTCAACCATTTGGTGCTGCCGCTCTACCAGCCACCGGCCGAAGGCAATATCTATCGCTGGTTGAAATGGACCCGGCGGGCGCTGATCGTCGCCATCATCATGGCTGGCTACGGCTTCTACTTGATGCTGGGCGAGGGCCAGGACCTGGCCAACCTCGGCATCGTTGCCTTCGTCGCCACCCTGCAGTTCCTGCCCGGCGTGTTGTCGGTGCTGTATTGGCCGACCGCCAACCGCCGCGGTTTCATCGCTGGCCTGCTGGCAGGGATTCTGGTGTGGCTGGTCGCCATGCTGTTGCCGCTGGTGGGCAACCTGCAAGGCTTCTACATTCCGCTGCTCAACATGATTTACGTGCTCGACGACACCAGTTGGCACATGGCAGCCATCGCCTCCCTGGCGGCGAACGTGTTGATGTTCACCCTGATTTCGCTCTTCACCAACGCCAGCAGCGAGGAGGCCAGCGCCGCCGAAGCCTGTGCCGTGGACAACGTCCGCCGCCCGCAGCGCCGCGAGCTGCACGCTGCTTCGCCCCAGGAGTTCGCCACGCAACTGGCCAAGCCCCTGGGCGCCAAGGCCGCGCAAAAGGAGGTCGAACAGGCCCTGCGCGACCTTTATCTACCTTTCGATGAGCGCCGCCCCTATGCATTGCGCCGCCTGAGGGACCGGATCGAAGCCAACCTGTCGGGCTTGATGGGCCCCAGCGTGGCCCAGGACATGGTCGAGACGTTCCTGCCCTACAAGGCCGGCGGCGAGAACTACGTCACCGAAGACATCCACTTCATCGAAAGCCGCCTCGAGGACTATCACTCGCGCCTCACGGGCCTGGCCGCCGAACTGGACGCCCTGCGCCGTTATCACCGCCAGACCCTGCAAGAACTCCCGATGGGCGTGTGTTCCCTGGCCAAGGATCAGGAAATCCTGATGTGGAACAAGGCCATGGAAGAGCTGACCGGTATCGCCGCCCAACGGGTGGTCGGGTCACGCCTGAGCACGTTGGGCGAGCCGTGGAAAGGCTTGCTGCAAGGGTTCATCGACCTGCCGGACGAGCACTTGCACAAGCAACACCTGGCCCTCGATGGCCAGACGCGCTGGTTGAACCTGCACAAGGCGGCGATCGACGAGCCACTGGCGCCGGGCAACAGCGGCCTGGTGCTGCTGGTGGAAGACCTCACCGATACCCAGATGCTTGAAGACAAACTGGTCCACTCCGAACGCCTGGCGAGCATCGGCCGGCTGGCCGCCGGGGTGGCCCACGAGATCGGCAACCCGATCACCGGCATCGCCTGCCTGGCGCAGAACCTGCGCGAAGAACGCGAGGATGATGGCGAGCTGACGGAAATCAGCGGCCAGATCCTTGAACAGACCAAGCGCGTGTCGCGCATTGTTCAGTCGTTGATGAGCTTCGCCCATGCCGGCGGTCATCAACACAACGATGAGCCCGTCTGTCTGGCCGAAGTCGCCCAGGATGCCATTGGTCTGCTAGCACTCAACCGGCGCAATTTCGAAGTGCAATTTTTCAACCTGTGCGATCCGGATCACTGGGTCGACGGCGATCCCCAGCGGCTCGCCCAGGTGTTGATCAACTTGTTGTCCAACGCGCGCGACGCCTCACCGGCCGGCAGCGCGGTGCGAGTCAAGAGCGAAGCCTTTGAGCACACGATCGACCTGATCGTCGAAGACGAAGGCAGCGGTATCCCACAGAACATCATGGATCGATTGTTCGAACCCTTCTTCACCACCAAGGATCCTGGCGAAGGCACCGGTCTGGGCCTCGCACTGGTCTATTCCATCGTTGAAGAGCATTATGGACAAATCACCATCGACAGCCCGGCCGATGTACAAAGCCAACGCGGCACCCGTATCCGGGTAACCTTGCCGCGTCATGTCGAAGCGACGTCCGCTGTGAACTGAGACCGTCGAGAGAATCGAATCAATGCCGCACATTTTGATCGTCGAAGACGAAACAATTATCCGCTCCGCCTTGCGCCGCCTGCTGGAACGCAACCAGTACCAGGTCAGCGAAGCCGGTTCAGTGCAGGAAGCACAAGAGCGTTTCAGCATCCCAACGTTTGACCTGATCGTCAGCGACCTGCGTCTGCCCGGCGCCCCCGGCACCGAGCTGATCAAGCTCGGTCAAGGCACGCCGGTGCTGATCATGACCAGTTACGCCAGCCTGCGCTCGGCGGTCGACTCCATGAAAATGGGCGCCGTGGACTACATCGCCAAACCCTTCGATCACGACGAGATGCTCCAGGCCGTGGCCCGCATCCTGCGCGACCGACAGACGGCAACCGGCAACGCCGTGGAGCCCGTCGGCAAGACTTCGGCCGCGGCAAAAGCCGGCGCCAGCAACCATAACGGCGAAATCGGCATCATCGGCTCCTGCCCGCCCATGCAGGATCTGTACAGCAAGATCCGCAAAGTGGCGCCAACCGACTCCAATGTCCTGGTCCAGGGCGAGTCCGGTACCGGTAAGGAATTGGTGGCCCGGGCGCTGCATAACCTCTCTCGCCGGGCCAAGGCGCC
Organism: Pseudomonas brassicacearum; assembly: GCF_000585995.1. Classification (NCBI taxonomy): domain Bacteria; kingdom Pseudomonadati; phylum Pseudomonadota; class Gammaproteobacteria; order Pseudomonadales; family Pseudomonadaceae; genus Pseudomonas; species Pseudomonas brassicacearum. The sequence continues at coordinate 5,659,799 of NZ_CP007410.1, forward strand.
GATGATCTCGGTGAACTGCGCGGCGATCCCGGAAAGCCTGATCGAGTCCGAGCTGTTCGGTCACGAGAAAGGTGCGTTTACCGGCGCCAGCGCCGGACGCGCCGGGCTGGTGGAAGCAGCGGACGGCGGCACGCTGTTCCTCGATGAAATCGGCGAACTGCCGCTGGAAGCCCAGGCACGCTTGCTGCGTGTGCTTCAGGAAGGCGAAATCCGCCGGGTCGGCTCGGTGCAGTCGCAGAAGGTCGACGTACGCCTGATCGCGGCCACCCACCGCGACCTCAAGAGCCTGGCGAAGATCGGCCAGTTCCGTGAAGACTTGTATTACCGCCTGCACGTCATCGCCTTGAAGCTGCCGGCCCTGCGCGAACGTGGCGCGGACGTCAACGAAATCGCCAATGCCTTCCTCGCTCGCCAGAGCGCCCGGGTCAACCGCACCGACCTGACGTTCGCCCCGGACGCCGAGCAGGCGATTCGTCATTACGCTTGGCCGGGTAACGTCCGAGAGTTGGAAAACGCGGTCGAACGGGCAGTGATCCTGTGCGAGAGCCCGGAAATCTCCGCCGACCTGCTGGGCATCGACATCGAACTCAGCGATCTGGACGATGAGGAATTCATCGGCCTGGCCCCTCAACAGGGCGCGGCCAACAACACCAGCCACGAGCCCACCGAAGACCTGTCATTGGAAGACTACTTCCAACATTTCGTCCTGGAACACCAGGACCACATGACCGAGACCGAACTGGCGCGCAAGCTGGGTGTAAGCCGCAAATGCCTGTGGGAACGCCGCCAGCGCCTGGGCATTCCACGACGCAAGACCGGCGTGGCCAGCGAAAGCTGACTGTGTGGGAGCAAGCTCACTCCCACAGTGAATGTGAAAAAACTGTTACCTCAGCTTTTTCACGTAACAGAAGCCGGGGTTTACGGTAACGAAACCCCGGCTTTTTTTCGCCCCGGAAAAACCGCTATAAGCATAGAAGCCCCGGTTTTCCGGGGCTTTGCAAAAGTTGGCACGCACCCTGCTATAGCTTTGGTACAAGAACAATAACAAGCAATGCACAAGACAATAAAAATAAGACGAATCGACTCACGCACAATAAAAACAAGACGGCGAGAGGCGCAGCTAACTGATTCTTTTGGAGAGGCGTTGTATTTGGGGCTTGCCCCACAACCAGGCCGAGAACAATAAAAACTGTCTCAAGACAGGTGCCTGAACTGGTTGGATCGATTGATCACTGCAACACAGCGACCAAAGCAATCCGTTTGCTCTTGACTCCCGATTGGGAGGGTCACGAAGGAAAAACCTTGTGGCGCGGGCACTCAACAAAAACAAGAAGCCCGAAACCAATAATAAAAATAGAGCACGTAACTAATTCTGGGGGAGCTTCGGCTCCCCTTGTGGTTTCTGTCATTTCCCTTCCTTGAAGCCTACAAAGCTTGTCGCTTGCAGCTTGCAGCTCAAAACTGCTGTGTCCTACACCATCCCTCGACTAAATGCTAGAATCCCCGCCCATCATGCGGTCATTCTTCGTTTTTGGCCGAATATTCCTTCAAACAGTGCATCCCATGCTGAAGAAGCTGTTCCAGTCATTCCGTTCTCCCTTGCGTCGTACGCAACACATTCGCAGCACGCCTGAAGTGCTCAACAGCGGCCAGCATTCCCTGCAAAAGGCCCAGTTCAGCCGTTATGCGGTGAACATCGTCGAACGCCTGCAGAACGCCGGTTACCAGGCTTACCTGGTCGGTGGTTGCGTGCGCGACATGCTGCTCAACATCACGCCCAAGGATTTCGACGTCGCCACCAGCGCCACGCCGGAACAGATACGGGCCGAATTTCGCAATGCGCGGATCATTGGCCGGCGCTTCAAGCTGGTCCACATCCACTTCGGTCGCGAAATCATCGAAGTGGCGACATTCCGCGCCAACCACCCGCAAAACGATGAAGAAGAAGACAGCAACCAGTCTTCTCGCAACGAGAGCGGGCGCATCCTGCGCGATAACGTCTACGGCACGCTGGAAGAAGACGCGCAACGCCGCGACTTCACCATCAACGCCCTGTATTACGATCCGGTCAGCGAGCGCATCCTCGATTACGCCAACGGCGTACATGACATCCGCAATCGCCTGATCCGCCTGATTGGCGATCCAAAGCAGCGCTACCAGGAAGACCCGGTGCGGATGCTGCGGGCCGTACGGTTCGCCGCCAAGCTGGATTTCGGCATCGAAAAACACAGCGCCGTGCCGATTCGCGAATTGGCGCCGATGCTGCGGGAAATTCCTTCGGCGCGCCTGTTTGAGGAAGTGCTCAAGCTGTTCCTGTCGGGCAACGCGGCGGACACCTTCGAGATGCTGGTGGACCTGCAGCTGTTCGACCCGCTGTTCCCGGCCAGCGCCGAGGCGCTGGAGCACAACCCGACCTACACCCACACCCTGATCAGCGATGCGCTGATCAACACCGACCTGCGCATCAAGCAGAACAAGCCGGTGACCCCGGCCTTCCTGTTCGCCGCCCTGCTCTGGCCTGCCCTGCCGGCCCGGGTCCTGCGTTTGCAGGAGCGCGGCATGCCGCCGATCCCGGCGATGCAGGAAGCCGCCCACGAGCTGATCAGCGAACAGTGCCAGCGCATCGCCATTCCAAAACGCTTCACGATGCCGATCCGCGAGATCTGGGACATGCAGGAGCGTCTGCCACGGCGCAGCGGCAAACGGGCCGACCTGTTGCTGGACAACCCACGTTTCCGCGCCGGCTACGACTTCCTGCTGTTGCGCGAAGGCGCCGGCGAGCAGACCGATGGCCTGGGTGAATGGTGGACGGATTATCAGGACGCCAATGAGAGCGAGCGCCGCGACATGATTCGTGAGCTCAGCGGCAAGGACGACGGCGCCAGTGGCCCACGCAAGCGTCGTCGCAGCAGCGGCGCCAAGCGTAAACGCGCGGGTGTATCGGGCGCTTCGGACGAGTAATCGATGGAACGCATCTACATCGGCCTGGGCAGCAACCTGGCCGAACCCGCCGAACAATTGCGCAGTGCCGTCCAGGCGCTGGCGCAACTTGCCGACACCCAGCTGGCGGGCGTTTCAGCGTTCTATCAAAGCGATTCCCTGCTGCCTGGCCAGCCGCGCTACACCAACGCGGTGGCAGCGCTGGACAGCCGACTGGCGCCGCTGGACCTGCTCGATGCGCTGCAAGCCATCGAAACCGGCCAAGGCCGTGAACGCCTGGAGCGTTGGGGCCCGCGCACGCTGGACCTGGATATTCTGTTGTTTGGCGATCGCCTGATCGACGAGCCCCGTCTCAAAGTCCCCCACTACCATATGCAGGCCCGGGCCTTTGTGCTGTATCCCCTGGCGGAACTGGCGCCCACCGACCTGCGCCTGGCCGATGGGCGCTTGCTCAAGGATCTCCTCGCAGCGTGTCCTTTCATGGGTCTGGAACGCCTGCCTCCCAACTGACGAAAACCATCCCCTGTGGGAGCGAGCTTGCTCGCGATAGCGTCGGATCAGCCAGCATTGATGTTGACTGACACACCGCTATCGCGAGCAAGCTCGCTCCCACAGGCTCCGGTACCGGACAGTCACATCCGGGACGCTCCCCAAGCTGAAACGCATCAGTAACCGCGGTAACACCCGCCGGTAACACATCCAATTGACTTCCCGGCAGCGCCTCACGACTATAGGCGTCCCGTAGCCGCCAACGCGGCGTTAAAGGGCGCAATCCAGGCCTTACAAGCACCACGCATAGAGGGTGCGCCTGTATAGATGACGATTCATGCGCGTTACTCGCAGTAGCTCAAGAGCGCCTAATGAGGACTTTTTCATGCCAGCTATTACCCTGACCACGCTGCAAGGTCTCAAGCAAAAAGGTGAGAAAATCGCCATGCTGACCTGCTATGACGCAACCTTCGCCCATGCCTGCAACGAGGCCGGTGTCGAAGTGCTGCTGGTGGGCGATTCCCTCGGCATGGTGCTGCAAGGTCACGACAGCACGCTGCCGGTGACCACCGCCGAGATGGCCTACCATGTGGCCGCCGTCAAACGCGGTAACACCGATGCGTTGATCCTCGCCGACCTGCCGTTCATGGCCTACGCCACCCTCGAACAAACCATGACCAACAGCGCCATGCTGATGCAGGCCGGCGCCCACATGGTCAAGGTCGAAGGCGCGTTGTGGCTGGCCGATTCGATTCGGCTGCTGGCTGAACGTGGTATCCCGGTATGCGCGCACCTGGGCCTGACACCCCAGGCGGTGAACATTCTCGGGGGCTACAAGGTTCAGGGCCGCAATGAGAACCAGGCACGGCAGATGCGCGCCGATGCCATTGCCTTGGAACAGGCTGGCGCCGCGATGTTGCTGCTCGAATGCGTACCCAGCGAGCTGGCGGAAGAAATCACCCAGGCGGTGAAGATCCCGGTGATCGGGATCGGCGCCGGCCACGCCACCGACGGTCAGGTGCTGGTCCTGCACGACATGCTCGGGCTGTCGATCACCGGTCGCGTGCCCAAGTTCGTGAAGAACTTCATGGTTGGGCAAACCTCCATCCAAGCGGCCCTGAGCGCCTACGTCGCGCAAGTCAAGGCGGCGACCTTCCCAGGCGTTGAACACGGATTCTCGGCATGAACACCGTCAAAACCGTACGTGAACTGCGGGCCGCCGTGGCCCGTGCCCGGGGCGAAGGCAAACGCATCGCGTTCGTGCCAACCATGGGCAACCTGCACAGCGGTCATGTGGCGCTGGTGACCAAGGCGGCGCAGCGGGCCGACTTCGTGGTCACCAGCATTTTCGTCAATCCGCTGCAATTCGGCGCCGGCGAAGACCTGGACAAATACCCCCGCACCCTCGCGGCCGACCAGGAGAAACTGCTCCAGGCCGGCTGCCACCTGCTGTTCGCCCCCAGTGTCGAAGAGATGTACCCCGACGGCATGGCCGGGCAGACACGGGTCAGCGTCCCGCAGTTGTCCGAAGGCCTGTGCGGCGCCAGTCGCCCCGGGCATTTCGAGGGCGTGGCAACGGTGGTCAGCAAGTTGTTCAACATGGTCCAACCTGACCTGGCGGTGTTTGGCCAGAAAGACTTCCAGCAACTGGCGGTGATTCGCGCGCTGGTCCATGACCTGAACATGCCGATCCAGATCATCGGCGAACCCACCGTGCGCGCCGAGGATGGCCTGGCGCTGTCGTCGCGCAACGGCTTCCTCAGCCCAGAGCAACGCGCTATCGCGCCCGTGGTCTACCGCAGCCTGAGCCAGATGGCCGAGGCGATCCGCCAGGGGCGGCGGGATTTCCCGGCATTGGTTGCCGAGCAGATCAAGCAACTCGAGGCCGCCGGCCTGCGTCCCGATTACCTGGAAGTCCGTCACGCCAAGACCTTGCGCCCGGCGTTGAGCGAGGACCGCGACCTGGTGATTCTGATAGCAGCATTCCTGGGCACCACGCGGCTGATCGACAACCTGCACCTGGACCTCGACGCCCCCGTCTGAACGTCGCCAAACAAGCTGAAGGAAACCCTCATGCACACCATCATGCTCAAGGCCAAGCTGCACCGCGCCGAAGTCACTCACGCCGTCCTCGATTACGAAGGCTCCTGCGCCATCGATGGTGAATGGCTGGACCTGTCGGGTATCCGTGAGTACGAACAGATCCAGATCTATAACGTCGACAACGGCGAGCGCTTCACCACCTATGCCATCCGTGGCGAGGAAGGTTCGCGGATGATCTCGGTCAACGGTGCCGCGGCGCACAAGGCCAAGGTCGGTGACCGCGTCATCATCTGCGCCTATGCCCACTACAGCGAAGCCGAACTACTCAACTTCAAGCCCCGCATGCTGTACATGGCCCCGGGCAACGAGCTGAGCCACACCAGCAACGCCATCCCGGTTCAGGTTGCCTGATCGAACCGACCTGCTTAACCACTTCCCCCTGTGGGAGCGAGCTTGCTCGCGATAGCGGTAGACCAGTTGATAGAGATGCCGACTGACACACCGCTATCGCGAGCAAGCTCGCTCCCACAATGAGTACTCAGTGTTAGGAAGATGCCTTTACTCTTCCGTCTGTCGGCCCATTCCCTCCCCTGTTGTATAAAAAAGTACCGGGAACCGGTCTGACAAAGTCAAGACAGATCGCAACGCGAGGTTTACTGTAGTCGCCCTGCGCCAAAAGATCGTGTCGACGCAGTTGTCCGGACGCCCACCTCGGGCCGGGCCGGAATTTTTAGTGTACAAAAGGTCGTTCAAGTAAAAAGGAAACCCGCAGCGATGGCGTATTACCGAACCCCTCATGACGTGACCGCTCTGCCTGCCTGGCAAGCGCTGAATGACCACCGCAAAGCCATGCAGGATTTCAGCATGCGCGAAGCGTTCAATGCCGATCCGCAGCGTTTCAGCCAATTCACCCTGTCGAGCTGCGGCTTGTTTCTCGACTATTCAAAAAACCTGATCAACGCCCAGACCCGCGACCTGCTGGTGGGCCTGGCCAATGAAGTCGACCTCAAGGGCGCCATCAAGTCGCTGTTCGAAGGCGAAATCGTCAACGCCTCCGAAGGCCGCCCTGCCCTGCACACCGCCCTGCGTCGGCCGGTGGGCGATAAATTGCTGGTCAATGGCGTCAACGTGATGCCGGACGTGCACAAAGTGCTGAACCAGATCACCGATCTGGTGGGCCGCATTCACGACGGCCTGTGGCGCGGCTACACCGAGAAACCGATCACCGACGTGGTGAACATCGGCATCGGCGGTTCCTTCCTCGGCCCAGAGCTGGTGTCCGAAGCGCTGTTGTCCTACGCGCATAAGGGCGTTCGCTGCCACTACCTGGCGAACATCGATGGCAGTGAGTTCCACGAACTGACCATGAAACTGCGCGCCGAGACCACGCTGTTCATCGTCTCGTCGAAATCCTTCAACACCCTCGAAACCCTGAAGAACGCCCAGGCCGCTCGCGCCTGGTACCTGGCCCAGGGCGGTTCCGAGGCAGAGCTGTATCGCCATTTCATCGCGGTATCGAGCAACAACGCCGCCGCCGTGGCCTTCGGCATCCGCGAAGAAAACATCTTCCCGATGTGGGACTGGGTTGGCGGGCGTTACTCGCTGTGGTCCGCCATCGGTTTGCCGATTGCCCTGGCCATCGGCATGTCGAACTTCAAGGAATTGCTCTCCGGGGCCTATTCCATGGACCAGCACTTCCAGAGCGCACCGTTCGAACAGAACATGCCGGTGCTGCTGGCGCTGCTGGGCGTGTGGTACGGCAACTTCTGGGGCGCGCAAAGCCACGCGATCCTGCCGTACGACCATTACCTGCGCAACATCACCAAGCATTTGCAGCAGCTGGACATGGAATCCAACGGCAAGAGCGTGCGCCAGGACGGCACCCCCGTATCGACCGACACGGGCCCAGTGATCTGGGGCGGCGTCGGTTGCAACGGTCAGCACGCTTACCATCAGTTGCTGCACCAAGGCACCCAGTTGATCCCGGCCGACTTCATCGTGCCGATTGTCAGCTTCAACCCGGTGTCCGATCACCACCAGTGGCTGTACGCCAACTGCCTGTCCCAGAGCCAGGCACTGATGCTGGGCAAGACCCGCGCCGAAGCCGAAGCTGAGCTGCGGGACAAGGGCGCGAGCGAAGAAGACGTGCAGAAACTGGCGTCTCACAAGGTGATCCCGGGCAACCGTCCGAGCAACACCCTGGTGGTCGAACGCATCAGCCCACGTCGCCTTGGCGCACTGGTGGCGCTGTATGAACACAAGGTGTTCGTGCAAAGCGTGGTCTGGGGCATCAACGCCTTCGACCAATGGGGCGTGGAGTTGGGCAAGGAGCTGGGCAAAGGTGTCTACAACCGTCTGGTGGGCAGCGAAGAAAGCCCGGCCGAGGATGCCTCGACCCAGGGTTTGATCAACTACTTCCGCGGGCGTCATCGCGGCTGATCTTGAGGTTGCACTGCCCTTGTGGGAGCGGGCTTGCTCGCGAAGACGGTGTGTCAGTTGCCATTCATGTGTCTGACACACCGCTTTCGCGAGCAAGCCCGCTCCCACAATGACTCCATGTACAACTTGAACTCGATATTCGCAGGGCGCATCTTTATGACTTGTCGCAAAAACAAGAATAAGGAACCGTCATGTTCGATATCAGCCAGTACCCCCAAGCCGATGCCGTCCGCCGGGCGGCGCAACTGAGTCAGGACGAGTACACGCGGCTCTACAAAGAATCCATCGAACACCCCAGTGCCTTCTGGGCCGAGCAGGCCACGCGTTTTCTCGACTGGATGACGCCCTGGCAAACCGTCCAGCGCTATGACCTCAGGACCGGCGACGCCAAGTGGTTCGCGGGCGGCAAGCTGAACGTCAGCGCCAATTGCATCGACCGGCATCTGGACACTCGTGGCGACCAGACGGCAATCATCTGGGAAGGCGACGACCCCGCCGAATCGGCAGAAATCACTTACAAAAAACTTCACAATCATGTCTGCCGCCTGGCCAACGTGCTGAAAAGCCGTGGGGTGAAGAAAGGCGACCGGGTCTGCATCTACATGCCGATGATTCCGGAAGCGGCCTACGCCATGCTCGCCTGCACCCGCATCGGCGCGGTGCATTCGGTGGTCTTCGGCGGCTTCTCACCGGACTCCCTGCGCGACCGGATTCTCGACGCCGATTGCCGCACCGTGATCACGGCCGACGAAGGCGTGCGTGGCGGGCGCTTCATACCGCTCAAGCGTAACGTCGACAAGGCGCTGGAAGGCTGCCCGAACGTCAGCACCGTGCTGGTGGTCGAGCGCACCCAGGGCGAAGTGATCTGGGTCGAGGGTCGTGACCTGTGGTACCACCAGGCCATGCACGACATGAGCGACGACTGCCCCCCTGAGCCGATGGACGCCGAAGACCCGCTGTTCATCCTCTACACCTCCGGCAGCACCGGCAAACCCAAGGGTGTGCTGCACACCACGGGCGGTTATCTGCTGCAAGCGGCGATGACGTTCAAGTACGTACTGGATTACCGCGACAACGAGGTGTTCTGGTGCACGGCCGATGTTGGCTGGGTCACAGGCCACAGTTACATCGTCTACGGCCCGTTGGCCAACGGCGCCACCACACTGATCTTCGAAGGCGTTCCGAGCCACCCCAGCAGCTCACGCTTCTGGCAAGTGATCGACAAGCACCAGGTCAACATCTTCTACACCGCCCCCACCGCCTTGCGCGCCTTGATGCGTGAAGGCGCCGGGCCGTTGCAGGAAACGTCCCGCAAAAGCCTGCGATTGCTCGGCAGTGTCGGTGAGCCGATCAACCCGGAGGCGTGGGAATGGTATTTCAACGTGGTGGGCGAGCAGCGCTGCCCGATTGTCGATACCTGGTGGCAGACCGAAACCGGCGGCATCATGCTCAGCCCGCTGGTGAGTGCCCCGCGGCTCAAACCCGGCTGCGCGACCCGGCCGATGTTTGGCGTGCAACCGGTGTTGCTGAATGAAGTCGGCAAGGAAATCCACGGTGCCGGCAGCGGCGTGCTGGCGATCAAATCCAGTTGGCCGGCGCAGATTCGCAGCGTCTACGGCGATCATCAGCGAATGATCGACACCTACTTCAAGCCCTACCCCGGCTATTACTTCACTGGCGACGGCGCTCGCCGCGACGAAGATGGCGACTACTGGATCACCGGGCGTATCGACGATGTGATCAACGTCTCCGGGCACCGTATCGGCACCGCCGAGGTGGAAAGCGCCCTGGTCCTGCACGACAACATCGCCGAAGCGGCGGTCGTTGGTTACCCCCACGACCTCAAGGGCCAGGGCATCTATGCCTTTGTCACACCAATGAACGGTGTGGAGGCCAACGACGATTTGAAGAAAGAATTGCTGGCCCACGTCAGCAAGGAAATCGGCAGCTTCGCCAAACCGGAACTGATCCAGTGGGCGCCCGCGTTGCCCAAGACCCGTTCGGGCAAGATCATGCGGCGGATCCTGCGCAAAATCGCCTGCAACGAGCTCGACAGCCTCGGCGACACCTCGACCCTGGCCGATCCGAGCGTGGTGGAGGGGTTGATCGACAAGCGCCTGAATCGCTGAGCCAGGCGACTCGGCCCCCCGAGGCACCGAGTCCCTGTGGTGAAGGGATTCATCTGTGGCGAGGCTTTTATCTGTGGCGAGGGGATTTATCCCCGTTGGGCTGCGCAGCAGCCCCCTACAGCAAGCGAGGTCTGGCTGACACTCCGAGTAGTCAGATCTTAGGGCTGCTGCGCAGCCCAGCGGGGATAAATCCCCTCGCCACAAATGAATCCCCCACAGGTCGGTGCCCGGCTTCACATGCGTATGCAATCCCCAACCCGGGTTTGCAGAACTGCTAAACTCCCGCGCCTCATTTCTCTAAGGCGCGCCCGGCATGTCTTCCTTGAATCAGGCGCTGCGCGCCGCCCTCGACCAGCGTCAGGACCTGCTCGGCCAATTGCACCAGCAAGGCACCGATTGCTATCGCCTGTTCCACGGCAGCCAGGAAGGCGCGCCCGGCCTGACCGTCGACCGCTACGGCCCGCAACTGCTGGTGCAGAGCTTCCACCAATCGCTGGAGCGCGAGGCCTTGCTGCAACTGCACGGCATCGTCAACGAACGCCTGGGCCTGGACACCCTGCTGGTCTACAACGACCGTGCCCGGGGCAATTCGCGCATAGACCGTCAGGACACTGTCTATCAAGCCGACGCAGCCGCCCTGCAAGACCTTATCGGCCATGAATGGGGCCTGAACTACCGCGTTCGTGGACGCCATGCCGGGCAGGACCCGCTGCTGTTCCTCGACCTGCGCAACGCCCGGGGCTGGGTCAAGGCACACAGCCGCAACAAAAGCGTGCTGAACCTGTTCGCCTACACCTGCGGCGTCGGCCTGAGCGCTGCGGCCGGTGGAGCACGGGAGGTGTGCAACCTGGACTTCGCCGAAGGCAACCTGGCGGTGGGGCGCGAAAACGGCTTGCTGAACCCTGATTTGCCCGCCATGGAATTCGTGCAGTCGGATTACTTCCCGGCGATCCGCCAACTGGCCGGCCTGCCCATCAGCCAGCGACGCGGGCAAAAACTGCCCAGCTACGTGCGCCTGGAACAACGCCAGTACGACCTGGTGCTGCTCGATCCGCCGGCCTGGGCCAAGAGTGCTTTCGGCACCGTCGACCTGTTGCGCGACTACCAAAGCCTGCTCAAACCGGCACTGCTGACCACCGCCGACGATGGCGTGCTGATTTGCTGCAACAACCTGGCAAAAGTCTCCATGGACGACTGGCGTGAACAGGTGTTGCGTTGCGCCGAAAAGGCCGGCCGCCCGGTACGCGAATGGAGCGTGCTGACGCCCGGCAGCGATTTCCCCTCCCTGGACCAGCAACCGCCGCTCAAGACGCTGGTCCTCCAGCTCTAAGCCAAGCTCAGAATTCTTACGCAAAAAACGGACAAATCTCTTAAATCACAGTGGCTTCGGAACCGTAAACGCATGCCATACTCCAAGGCACTCCGAATTCACACTAGATGAAGCCGCACATGCCCAAAGGATTGATACGCGCTTTCGGCGCCCTGTTGACCGTACTGGCCCTCTACAGCCTGTTGGGTTTTCTGATACTGCCGGGCGTCGCCTTGCGGATCGCCAATCAGCAATTGGCCGCGCATGCGACGATGCCGGCCCAGATCCAACGCATCGAACTCAACCCTTTCAGCCTTGAAGTCACCCTTTGGGGCCTGAATATCGGCGAACCGGGCAAGGAACAGGTCGGCTTCGAACGGCTCTACGCCAACCTGCAACTCGACAGCCTATGGTCCGGCGCCCTGCACCTGACCGATATCGAGCTGGACAAGCCCAAGACCGAAGTCATGTTCGACAAGGGCGGCCAGTTGAACCTGTTGGGCCTGTTCAAGCTCCCCGCCAGCGAACCAACGCCCGCCGATCCCGAGGCCAAGCCGTTCCCCCTGCGGGTCGATCGCATCAAGTTGGCCGGCGGTTATGTGCATTTCCAGGACTTGCGCCCCAGCGAGCCCATCGAATTTCTCTACGACACCCTCGATTTCGAGCTGAAGAACCTCAGTACCCTGCCCGACGACAACGCCGACATGACCCTGGTGGCCGCCGGCCCCGAAGGCGGACAGATCGACTGGACCGGTAATTTCAGCCTCACGCCGATTGCCTCCGAAGGTACCCTCAAGGTGACCGGCGGCCAGATGAAAGCCTGGTGGCCCTACGTGCGCGACGCGGTACCGCTGGTATTGGAAAACGGCGTCCTGAACCTCAGCACCGACTACAAGCTCAACCTGGCCAAGGGCACCGAACTGCTGCTCAGCAACGCCGCGGTCAGTGTCGCGCCCTTCTCCATCAAGGCGCCCGATGGCCGTCCACTGGTGAAACTCGAACGCCTGGATGTCAGTGAAACCACGGTGGACCTGGCCAAGCAGCAAGTGGTGGTGGGCAAGATCCGCAGCCAGAAGCTGGAAACCTGGGCCGCTCGCGAGGCAGACGGGCAACTGGACTGGCAGAAGCTCTTCGCCAGCCAGCCGGCCAAACCGCAGGTCAAGGCGGAACCGGCATCCGCCCCGGCCGCCGCCGATTCGCCAAAACCTGAACCGGCGCCTCCCAGCAAACCGTGGCAGGTGCTGTTGAAAGACGTGCAACTGCGTGACTACCAGGTGCACCTGGCCGACCGCCAGGCGCAGCCCGCCGTGGCACTCGACGTCGGCCCTCTGAACCTCGACCTGCAGAACTACGACACCCTCAACGGCTCGCCCTTCAGCCTCAAGCTGGACACCGGCCTGGGTAAGCAAGGCAAGATCCTGGCCGACGGCGAGGTCAACCTGAACCCGATCAGCGCCCGGCTCAAGGTCAAGACCCAGGACATCGACCTGCGGGTTGCCCAGTCGTATATCAACCCGTTCATTCGCCTGGAGCTACGCTCCGGGATGCTTGGCAGCGATCTGGCGGTAGACCTCAAGAGCACCGAACCGCTGGCATTCGCGGTCACCGGTCGCGCCCAGGTCGATCAGTTGCACACCCTCGACACCCTAAAGACCCGCGACTTCCTCAAGTGGCAGCGTCTGGTGCTCGAAGGCCTCAATTATCAGCACGGTGACAGCCTGTCCATCGACAAGGTCAACCTGTTCCAGCCTTACGCGCGCTTCATGATCAACGACGACCGCACCACCAACGTCGATGACCTGCTGATCCCACAACCGGCCGACAGTGGCGCAAAGAGCACTGCGGCAAAACCGAAGTCCCAGGAAAAACCGCTGGGCATCCACATCGGCGGCATCGCCATCAACGACGGTTCGGCCAACTTCGCCGACTTCAGCCTGACACCCAACTTCGCCACGGCTATCCAACAGCTCAACGGTGCGATCGGCACGATCGACAGTCGCCAGGCCAAACCGGCGACCGTGGACGTCAAGGGCAAGGTCGACCGCTACGCGCCTGTCACCATCAAGGGCGCGCTGAACCCCTTCGACCCGATGGCCAGCCTCGACATCGCCACCAGTTTCAAACGGGTCGAGCTGACGACCCTTACGCCCTACTCCGGCAAGTTCGCCGGCTATCGCATCCGCAAGGGCCGGCTCAATCTCGATTTGCACTACCGCATCACCAAAGGCCAGCTCCAGGCGGAAAACAAAGTGGTGGTCGAGCAACTGCAACTGGGAGAAAAAGTCGACAGCCCGGACGCCGTGAGCCTGCCGCTGAAACTGGCCATCGCGTTGCTCAAGGATTCCGAGGGCAGGATTTCCATCGAACTGCCGGTCACCGGCAACCTCAACGATCCCCAATTCAGTGTCATGCCGATTGTCTGGCAGACCCTGCGCAACCTGGTGGTCCGGGCGGCCCAGGCGCCGTTCAAACTTATCGGCGGGCTGGTGGCCGGTGGTGGTTCGGAGGACCTGGGCAGTGTGTCGTTCGCGCCGGGCTCCAGCGATCTGAGCAAGGAAAACGAAGGTGTATTGCTGAAACTGTCCGAAGCCCTCGGCAAGCGTCCGGAGCTGCGCCTGGAGATCGAAGGCACCGCCGCCGAAGGCAGCGACGGCCCTCTGCTTGCCGCCCAGCGCCTGGAGCGCGAATACCAGTACAACTACTACAAGATGCTCCAGCGCCGAGGCGACAAAGTGCCGGCCCAGGCCTCGCTGTTGGAGGTGCCCGAGGATGAAAAACCACCGCTGCTCGAAGGCATCTATCGCACGCGCCTCAAGACCCAGCCACCGGCTGAATGGACCCAATTGGATAAAAAGGCGCGTATCGAGAAACTGCGCGAAGGCGTGATCAAGTTCTGGAGCGGCAGTGACGTGCTCTTGCGCCAACTGGGGCAAGAGCGGGCCAGCAGCATCAAGGACTTCCTGGTGGACAAGGGCCGCCTCGCCGACGACCGCGTGTACTTCATCGACGCCAGCCTCGGCCAGGCCGAAAGCGACGGTCGCGTGATTACCCCACTGCATCTGGATGCTGAATGACATGAAGCGTTTGTATGGGCTCAGCCTGGGTCTACTGCTCGTCGCAGGCCAAGCGTCGGCAGCCGATACGCTGCGTTGCGGCAGCCAGTTGATCAGCGTCGGCGACCGCTCGAGCGAAGTGCTGCAAAAGTGCGGGCAGCCAGTGGCGCGGGATGACTTGGGCTATAAACGCAGTGTCAATCGCCGGGAAGAATATCCGGTGGAGGAATGGACCTACGGCCCCAACAGCGGCATGTACCAGTACCTGCGTTTCGAAGGCAATCGGCTGGTGCAGATCACCAGCAAGCGGGGGCGCTGAGCGGCCACTGCACAATGGCGACATGTGGGTTGATTGTGCCGACGTCTTCGCGAGCAAGCCCGCTCCCACAGTAGACCGAGTTCGTTCAGGAAGAATGCGATCAAAATGTGGGAGCGGGCTTGCTCGCGAAAAAGGCGACTCGGTTTATCAGGCGTGCCACGCATACCAGCCCTCGCACCTTTGTATCCCTGAATAGAACAGGCCCCCGGCACGAATGCCGGGGGCCTGTAATGGCCACATCCGTGTGGCCTTTCGCATGAACTCCAAAGCAACGGCAAACGTATATCTAGGCCCGCTTGCCGCGCCTTCTCCCAGTCCAGGCGAGAAGTCTTAAGCCTTATTCGGCTTTCAGGCCGTCAGCCGATACGGCTTTGACGCCTTTGATTTTCTTGGCGATCGCCACAGCGGTGTCTTTTTGTGCATCAGTGACTTTGGTCATCGAAGATAGGGACACAACACCTTTGTTGGTTTCGACCTTGATGTCGCTGCCAGGAATGCCTTTTTCGGTGACCAGGTCAGCTTTGACCTTGGTGGTGATCCAGGTATCGGAAACGTCTTCCTTGGCCTCTGTCACTTCGCCCGCAGCCAGCATCATTGGCGCCTGAGTTGCTTGAGTGGTCTCGGCGAATGCGCTAGCCATGGTCAGGGTCAGTGCGGTAGCAGCGGCGGCAGTGATAGCGAACTTCTTCATACGAGTAACTCCTGTTTTTCTCAAAAACTGCCGGACGTGCATCCCGGCAGGGTTAACAGGAGTAGTGCGAAGGCTGTGCCAGTTTTGACGAACTTATTAAATCGTTTTAAATCAATCAGTTAAGCGAAGCGGTGTTTTTCATAATCATGCAAAATGCATGAACGGTTGATTCTGGACATGCAAGTTGCGGGTTTTGGTTTCCAACTAACCATATGAATTTCTAAGCTTTTCTATTTTCATTCAAAAACATGGACGATATCGTTTTCGAAGATAAAAAAGCCCCGCTCATCAGAGCGGGGCGCCTACTGTTATTAACCTGCTGGGGCGGCAGCGCCGCCAGTACAGCCGGCGGGTAAAAACTCCTGGGCCGCCGTAGAGCCGCACGTCCAGACGCCTGCCGCAGAACGGCTCAGGGTGATTGTTTGACCTGCCACAGGAGCAGGCGCATTGCGAAGAATACAAGCGATGGTACCCGTTCCGGCGGAAGCAGTGCCTGAAGCGCTCATAGTGCAGTTGCTGGTAGATGCAGTTCCCCCTATAAGGTCCAACGTTGGATTGGTACCTTGATTCATGACGTCTTCAAACGGCACTTTCAATGCAGATGCCTCTGCCAACCCCGCCGTCGCCTTGGCCCGCGCCTGGTACTTGGAATACTGCGGCAACGCAAACGTCGCCAGAATGCCGATGATCGCCACGACGATCAGCAGCTCGATCAGGGTAAAACCACTCTGCTTATTCATAGACATCTCCATAGCATGAGGCGAAATCTCATGACCTGAAACGGCCGTTGCACGGCACATGCCAACCCTTTGCAACCCGGCCCACAAGGGGCCGCAACCCGCACAACACCTACGTCCTACCCCAACAACCGCACTATCTGACGTTTTTTGTCACCCTGCCGCGCTGGTTTGGCGTCGATGCTTGACTAGGCTATAAGTCATGAACTGTTCGCCGCCGGTATCCCCATGAATGACATCGCCCTCAGCGGCCTGACCAAACAATTGGTGCTGGCCGAACTGATCACGGAGCAAAGTGCGCAGCAGGCGTACCAACAGGCCCAGCGCAGTCGCATGCCCCTGGTCAGTTACCTGGTGCAAAACAAACTGGTCCAGAGCCGTCAGGTGGCGGAAATCGCCTCGGAGCATTTCGGCGTCGCCCTGCTGGACCTCAACAGCCTGGACAGGGACACCCAGCCCATCGGCCTGGTCAGCGAAAAACTGGTGCGCCAACATCACGCCCTGCCCCTGTGGCGGCGCGGCAACAAGTTGTTCGTGGGCATCTCCGACCCGACCAATCACCAGGCCATCAATGACATTCAATTCAGTACCGGCCTGACCACCGAAGCCATTCTGGTGGAGGACGACAAGCTCAGCGACGCCATCGAAAAGTTTTTCGAATCCAGTAGCACGGGCCTGGAAGGCATGGGCGATGTCGACCTGGACGGCCTGGACATCGAATCGATCGACGATTCCAAGCAGGATTCCATCGGCGGCCAGGACGTCGACGATGCGCCGGTGGTGCGCTTCGTCAACAAGATGTTGCTGGACGCGATCAAGGGCGGCTCTTCCGACCTGCATTTCGAGCCCTATGAAAAAACCTACCGGGTGCGGGTGCGCACCGACGGCATGCTGCGGGAAGTGGCCAAGCCACCGATCCAGTTGGCCACCCGCATCGCCGCACGCCTCAAGGTCATGGCCAGCCTCGATATCTCCGAACGGCGCAAACCCCAGGACGGGCGGCTGAAAATGCGCCTGTCGAAAAACAAATCCATCGACTTCCGGGTCAACACCCTGCCTACGCTCTGGGGCGAGAAGGTGGTAATCCGGATCCTCGATCCCTCCAGTGCGCAAATGGGCATCGATGCCCTGGGCTACGAGCCGGAACAGAAAGACCTGTACATGGCGGCCCTCAAACAGCCACAAGGGCTGATCCTGGTGACCGGGCCGACCGGTTCGGGCAAGACCGTGTCGCTGTACACCGGGCTGAATATCCTCAACACCGTGGACATCAACATTTCCACCGCCGAAGACCCGGTGGAGATCAACATGGAGGGCATCAACCAGGTCAACGTGAACCCGCGCCAGGGGCTGGATTTCGCCCAGGCCCTGCGCTCGTTCCTGCGCCAGGACCCGGATGTGATCATGGTCGGCGAGATCCGCGACCTGGAAACCGCCGAAATCGCCATCAAGGCCGCCCAGACCGGGCACTTGGTGCTCTCCACGCTGCACACCAACAGCGCCGCCGAAACCCTGATCCGCCTACAGAACATGGGTATTCCGGGCTTCAACATCGCCACGGCGGTGCACCTGATCATCGCCCAACGGCTGGCGCGCAAGCTGTGCACCCACTGCAAGAAAGCCATCGAGATTCCCGAGGAAACCCTGCTCAAGGAAGGTTTCCCCCGGGAACGCATCGGCACATTCACGATCTATGAGCCGGTCGGTTGTGAACAGTGCAACCATGGTTACAAAGGGCGCGTGGGGGTCTACGAAGTGGTCAAGAACACGCCCGAACTGCAGCGGTTGATCATGGCCGAGGGCAACTCGCTGGAAATCGACCTGCAGATGCGCAAAGACGGTTTCAACGACCTACGTACCTCGGGGTTGCACAAAGTGATGCAAGGCGTCACCAGCCTCGAGGAAATCAACCGGGTCACCAAGGATTGAACATGGCGGTCAAAGCAGTAAAAACCGATGTCTACACGTGGGAAGGCAAAGACCGCAAAGGCACGAAAATGAGCGGTGAACTGACCGGTCAGAGCCCAGCCCTGATCAAGGCTCAGTTACGCAAACAGGGCATCAACCCGGAGAAGGTACGCAAGAAATCCACCTCGATATTCAGCAAGGGCAAGCGCATCAAGCCGTTGGACATCGCCCTGTTCACCCGCCAGATGGCGACGATGCTCAAGGCCGGCGTGCCGCTGTTGCAGGCGTTCGACATCATTGGCGAAGGCTTCGACAACGCTAATATGCGCAAGCTGGTGGACGAGGTGAAACAGGAAGTCGCTGCCGGCAACAGCTTCGCGGCGTCGTTGCGAAAATGTCCGCAGTATTTCGATGACTTGTACTGCAACCTGGTAGACGCCGGTGAACAGGCCGGTGCCCTGGACACGCTGCTGGATCGGGTCGCGACCTACAAGGAAAAGAGCGAAGCGCTCAAGGCCAAGATCAAGAAAGCCATGACCTACCCGGCGGCCGTAGTGGTGGTCGCGGCCGTGGTCACCGGCATCCTGCTGGTCAAGGTGGTGCCGCAATTCGAATCGGTCTTTTCAGGATTCGGCGCACAGCTACCGGCCTTCACGGTGATGGTCATCGGCCTGTCGGAATTCCTGCAGCAATGGTGGTGGGTGGTGCTTGGCGGGTTTGTGGGGACGTTTTTCGGCGTGAAATACGCGCTCAAGCGCTCCCAGGGGTTTCGCGACTGGCGCGATAAATGGCTGCTCAAGCTGCCGCTGATAGGCAGCTTGATGTACAAGTCCGCTGTGGCCCGCTACGCCCGGACGCTGTCCACCACATTCGCCGCCGGCGTGCCGCTGGTAGAGGCACTGGATTCGGTCTCGGGGGCCACCGGTAACGTGGTGTTCAAACGCGCGGTGCAGCGCATCCGCCAGGATGTCTCGACCGGCATGCAGTTGAATTTTTCCATGCGTGCGTCAGGCATCTTTCCCAACCTGGCGATCCAGATGACCGCCATCGGCGAGGAGTCCGGCGCGCTGGACGACATGCTCGACAAGGTGGCGAGTTTTTATGAGGCCGAGGTGGACAATCTGGTGGACAACCTCACCAGCCTGATGGAACCCTTCATCATGGTGGTCCTGGGGGTGGTCGTCGGTGGCCTGGTGGTTGCCATGTACCTGCCCATCTTTCAACTCGGCTCTGCGATCTGACATGCCCCTGACTGATTTCTTCGTGCTCTATCCCCTGGCCTTCGTGCTCACTGCGTTATTGCTCGGATTGATCGTCGGCAGCTTCCTCAATGTACTGGTGTGGCGCCTGCCGAAGATGCTCACCCGAGAATGGCGCGTGCAAGCCCACGACCTGCTGGGCCTGCCGGCCGAAGCGCCCGGCCCGGTCTACAACCTGATGCTGCCGCATTCCCAGTGCCCCCACTGTGGCCATCGTATCCGCGCCTGGGAAAATATCCCGTTGCTGAGCTACCTGGTGTTGCGCGGTCGCTGCTCCAACTGCGCCGCGCCCATCGGCAGGCGCTACCCGCTGACCGAACTGGCCTGCGGCGCCGTGTCAGCGTTCGTCGCCTGGCATTTCGGCTTTGGCTGGCAGGCCGCGATGGTGATGGTGTTGAGCTGGGGCCTGCTGGGCATGAGCCTGATCGACGCCGAGCATCAATTACTGCCTGATACCCTGGTGCTGCCGTTGTTGTGGCTGGGCTTGATCGTCAACAGCTTCGAGCTGTTCGTCCCCTTGAACCAGGCGATGTGGGGCGCGGTGGCCGGTTACCTGGCGCTGTGGTCAGTGTTCTGGGTGTTCAAGCTGATCACCGGTAAGGAAGGCATGGGCTATGGGGATTTCAAGCTGCTGGCGATGCTGGGAGCCTGGGGTGGCTGGCAGATCCTGCCGCTGACATTGCTGCTGTCGTCGCTGGTGGGCGCCGTTGTCGGCGTGATTGTGCTGCGCCTGCGTAATGCCCCGGGGTCGACGCAGATCCCCTTCGGACCCTATCTGGCCATTGCCGGCTGGATTGCCTTGCTCTGGGGTGGTCAAATAACCCACTTCTATTGGCAGTCTGTCGGTTTCTAATGTCGATCTTTTATGAATAACCCTGTGGAAAAACCCTGGATTCTCGGCCTGACCGGTGGCATCGGCAGCGGCAAAAGCGCGGCGGCCCAGCATTTCATCGACTTGGGCGTGCACGTCATCGACGCCGATCACGCGGCGCGCTGGGTGGTTGAACCCGGTCGTCCGGCATTGGCTAAAATTGCTGAACACTTCGGCCCTGGCGTATTGCAGGCCGACGGCACGCTGGACCGAGCGGCCCTGCGCAAACTGATCTTCGAAAATGCCGAGGAGCGTCGCTGGCTCGAAGCGCTGCTGCATCCACTGATCGCAGACGAGATCGCTCATCATCTGGCCCAGGCACAATCGCCCTACGCGATTCTGGTCTCGCCGCTGCTGATCGAATCGGGCCAGTACACCATGACCCAGCGGATCCTGGTGATCGACGCGCCGGAACAGTTGCAGATCGAACGCACCTTGCAGCGTGACCAGACCAGTGAGCAGCAGGTCCAGGCCATCCTCAAGGCCCAATCCAGCCGCCAGGATCGCCTGAGCCATGCCGACGACGTGGTGGTCAACGACCGCGACCTCGCCTGGCTACACAGCGAGGTCGAGCGCCTGCATCACTTTTACCTTACTTTGCGTGGAGGCCAATCATGAGCCAAATTCCAACCGTTGATTGCCCAACCTGTGGCGCCCCTGTGGAATGGAGCCCGGAGAACACCTTCCGGCCGTTCTGCTCCGATCGCTGCAAACTGATCGACCTCGGCGCCTGGGCGTCGGAAGAACACAAGATTCCGGTCAGCCCCGATGCCGAGGATGAGCTGTTCAGCGAAGATTTCGAGCCTCGCTCGCACCATTAAGGCATTAAGGCATTAAGGCATTAAGGCCGCATGAAACCGTAGTCCTGCTCATCGTCGAGATTTTCCGCCAGGAAACTCAACTCATCGGCCAAATCTTCAACGCTGCGCACTGTCTTGCTCTGCTGCACAATCGCACTGAGCAAGGCACGCAGGCTCAAGCCCGGGTCGAAACCGATCTCCATGGCCGCATCGTGGCTACGCCTGATCTCTTGTCTCGCCCACTCATAAACACTCATGGTTGTACTCCTGGAAGTTTTCCAGAGCATGAAGGGCGCCTGCCCGGCCAGCCTTGATGTGAATCAAGGCTTGTCATCATCGTTCCAGGGCGCCGACAGGTAGCGCGTGCGGTTGAACGTCTCCAGCCATTCAGGGCTGAACACCACCAGCGCACTGATCACCATGCCGTTGATGAAGGCCTCGGGGAAGATGATCAGCCAGAGATAGCCGATGAAATCCTCGAGCCAGTAAGGCATGGCGAATATGCCGTCGTACCACAACAGGCCAAGCCCCAGCAGCAAGCACAACAATGCCGAAAGCGCCGCGGCGAGAAATCCCGAACAGAAGATGTACACGAACAAATTGCGCGGCTGGGCGCGCTCCACCAGGATCGCGCAACACTCGGTGACCAGCACTGGCAACAGGATCAACAATGCACCGTTGACGCCCACCGCCGCCATGTCCTGGCGGCCCAGCAGCACCAGCGCAAGTTGGGCAAAAAGGCCGCCGAGAATCGCCAGCGGCCAGTCCAGCAGCAGGGTCACGGCGGTCATGCCGATAAAGTGATACGAGACGCCCGTGTCGAAATCCCGTCGCACCAGCCACAACAGGAACAGCGCCAGCACCGTGCCGAACAGCAAGTGCTGGCGACGGTTGTCAGTGAACAGCTCGACCCACGGCGCCCGCGCCACGGCCCAGACCAACACCGGCACATAAATCAGCCAGCCGCCCGCCAGGGTCTGCGGTGAGAGCAGCTCGGCACCGATCATGGGACTACTCCTTTGCTTGTCCGTGCATCAAACGGGCTGTTGTGGCGAGGGAGCTTGCTCCCGCTCGAGCGCGAAGCGGTCGCAAATTCTTTTGGGTCTGCTTCGCAGCCCGACGGGAGCAAGCTCCCTCGCCACGGTTACTTCAAGCCAGCAGTCTACACCCCACCCACAATGTCCATTAATCAACGCAACGCTTTCAGCTTGTCGCAATTGAACGCTAAGCTTGGGCTCATGGATGATTCCGATTATTTACGCCTGCTGACCATCGCGGCCGAGCAAGCCAACGCCTTTCTCTCCAATGCCCGCAAATGGGAGCGTGAGCGTTGGGTCTGCCAGCGTCTGCTGCAAGGGCTGAACGTGCCCTATCGCGCCGACGAGTTCGCCCCCGCGGGAGAACCGCCGGACGTGTTGTTTCGGGATGCCAACTTCGAGGTGTTTTTCGTCCTCGACGAAGGCCGGCGCCTCAATGATGAGTGGCGCGACGAACTGCAACGCCGGCGCAGCGCCTTCTCCCTGAGCCAACTGGTGCGCCGCGAAGCCAAGCCCCGGCGGATCCCGGCCAATGAGTTCCTGATGCGGCTGGCTCCAACCCTGCGCAAGAAAGCCCACAACTACACCGAGCGCGGCATGGACCTGGGGGACCTGGATATCATTGCCTTCGCCAGCCTCAAGCGCGAAGTGCTGGACCTCAACAGCCACTTCCCACCGCCCACCGAATACCTGCGCCAGGGTTGGCGCTCGCTGTCGCTGGTGGGGCCGACGTTCGCCCGGGTGCTGTTCGCCCACCCCGACGCGCCGGATTTCCTACGGGGCAACCTGGGACGCAGCATCGTGTTCGATGTCGGGATAAGCCTGTGAGCCCGTTACAGGAACTGATCGCCGCCGTGCCCCAGCAAGGCCGCGTACGCTGGATTGGCGTACGCCCCCAAGGCCATGCACCCATGCTCGAACTGGACGCCGTGGAGGCACGCCTGGAGGCCGGCCTGACGGGCGACCATGCCCGTCCCGGCGTGCGCAATGCGCGGCAAGTCACCTTGATTCAATGGGAACACCTGGCCGTGATCGCCTCGCTAATGGGACGCCCGGCTGATCGCCCCGTGTTACCGCAAGAACTGCGCCGCAACATCGTGGTCAGCGGTATCAATCTGTTCAGCCTCAAGGGCCGGCGCTTCCGCATCGGCCAGGCCCTCTTCGAAACCACCGGCTGGTGCCAACCGTGCGCGCGACTGGAGCGCAACCTGGGGGAAGGTACGTTCCAGGCCGTACGCGGCCATGGCGGAATCACCGCACGGGTGATAAAAAGTGGAATCATTCGCCTGGACGACCGCTTGAGTGTCGAACCCGTTCCGGCGAGCGGCTACGCTGCTTTCAATGCCGGATAGCCAGACGCTGTAGCGTCTACACCTTTCGCAACGTCTACCTGACGAGGCCTTTATGACCAGCCGCCTGAACCCAGATGACCAGAAGCATGTCGAAGAGTACCTGCAACTGTCCCAGCACCGAGTCGAGCGCCGGCCTTTCCGGCCGTGGATGCTCCTGGTGGTGGTACTGGCCGTGACCATCGGCCTGGGCCTGTTGAGCCGACTGATCAGTTACCTGACGCTATGAAGCGCATCGCGCTCGCTCGGGTAACGGCACCGATTTCCTTTAGCCTTGCGAGATATCCCCATGACTCATCGTATTGTCATCGTTGGCGGCGGCGCCGGCGGCCTGGAGTTGGCTACCCGCCTGGGTAAGACTCTGGGCAAGCGTGGCACGGCCAGTGTGATGCTGGTCGACGCGAACCTGACCCACATCTGGAAACCGCTGCTGCACGAAGTGGCCGCCGGATCCCTGAACTCCTCCGAAGACGAACTCAACTACGTCGCCCAGGCAAAATGGAACCACTTCGAGTTCCAGCTGGGGCGCATGAGCGGTCTGGATCGCGAGCGCAAGCGAATCCAACTGGCCGCCACCTATGACGAAGCCGGCCTGGAGCTGTTACCGGCCCGGGAGCTGGGCTACGACTCCCTGGTGATTGCCGTCGGCAGCACCACCAATGACTTCGGCACCGAAGGCGCGGCGCAGCACTGCCTGTTCCTGGATACCCGCAAGCAGGCCGAGCGCTTCCATCAGCAATTGCTCCACCACTATCTGCGTGCCCACGCCGGACAGACCGATATTGTCGAGCGCATCAGCGTCGCCATCGTCGGCGCCGGTGCGACCGGTGTCGAACTGGCGGCCGAGCTGCACAATGCCGCTCACGAACTGCACGCCTATGGCCTGGACCGGATCAAACCGGAGAACATGCACATCACCCTGATCGAGGCGGGTCCACGGGTCTTGCCAGCGCTGCCGGAGCGTATCGGCGGGCCGGTGCACAAGACTCTGGAGAAACTCGGAGTCAACGTCATGACCAACGCTTCCGTCAGCCAGGTGACCGCCGACAGCCTGATTACCGCGGACGGCCAAGTGATCGACGCGAGCCTGAAAGTCTGGGCCGCCGGGATTCGCGCCCCGGATTTCCTCAAGGAAATCGACGGGCTGGAAACCAACCGGATCAACCAGCTGCAAGTACTGCCGACACTGCAGACCACCCGCGACGAGAACATCTTCGCCTTCGGCGACTGCGCCGCCTGCCCACAACCCGGCAGCGATCGCAATGTTCCGCCCCGCGCCCAGGCCGCGCATCAGCAGGCATCGCTGCTGGCCAAATCCCTGAAGCTGCGTATCGAAGGCAAGGCCCTGCCGCACTACAAATACACCGACTACGGCTCGCTGATTTCGCTGTCGCGTTTCTCGGCGGTAGGCAACCTGATGGGCAACCTCACCGGCAGCGTGATGCTCGAAGGCTGGCTGGCGCGGATGTTCTACGTGTCGCTGTACCGCATGCACCAAATGGCGTTGTACGGCCTGTTCCGCACGGCGATGTTGATGCTGGGCAGCAAGATCGGGCGTGGCACCGAGCCACGGCTGAAGTTGCACTGAGGCCTGACTGACGATTGCGCTGGATCAGCAATATTGATGCTGAATGATCCACCGCAATCGCGAGCAAGCTCGCTCCCACAGGATGACCGCGATCAGCTGTGGGAGCGAGCTTGCTCGCGATGAGGGCAGTACAGTCAATGCTAACTTCGGGCAGGACCTCTGTCCGAGCTATCCATCAATCAAACCTGAAACCGCTGCACCATCGTGCGCAACGAATTCGCCAGTTGCGACAACTCATGGCTGGAGGCACTGGTCTGGCCCGCGCCGGAAGCCGAGCGCACCGACAAATCACGAATGTTCACCAGGTTGCGATCCACCTCGCGAGCCACTTGCGCCTGTTCTTCGGCGGCGCTGGCGATCACCAGATTGCGTTCGTGGATTTCATTGACCGACGTGGTGATGGTCTGTAGCGCTTCGCCCGCCCGCTCCGCCATCGCCAGGGTACTGGCGGCGCGACTGGAACTGGCCTGCATGGAATCGAGCGCCTGGGTGGCGCCGCTGCGCATGCCCTGGACCATTTGCTCGATTTCCTGGGTCGATTGCTGCGTGCGATAAGCCAACGCCCGCACCTCATCGGCCACTACCGCAAACCCACGACCGCTTTCGCCGGCCCGGGCCGCTTCAATGGCCGCATTGAGGGCCAGCAGGTTAGTCTGCTCGGCGATGGCGCGGATCACGTCCAGTACCTTGCCAATGTCCTGCGATTGGTTGGCCAGGGACTGCACCAGGCCGCCGGTCACCTGCACATCGCTGGCGAGGGCGCCGATGGCGCCGACCGTGTCGCTGACCCGCTGCTGCCCAAGGGATGCCGACTCACTGGACTGGCGCGTGGCGTCAGAGGTGGAAACCGCATTGCGCGCGACCTCTTCCACCGCCGTGGTCATTTCGGTGACAGCCGTGGCGGCCTGTTCGATTTCGTTATTCTGTTGTTGCAGGCTCTGGGTACTGTCGAGCGTGACCGCATTCAACTCATCGGCGGCGGTGGCCAATTGCGCCGCCGAGCCGCTGATGCCCTGCAAGGTTTCCCGCAGGTTCTGCTGCATGGTCGCCAGCGCCTTGAGCAAGCGGCTCACTTCGTCGTTGCCGTGGGTCTCGATCGGTCGAGTCAGGTCGCCTCGGGCTACGTTCTCTGCGGCATTCAGCGCCTCGCCCAAAGGCCTGACGATGCTGCGGGTGAGCAGCATGGCCAGCACGACCGTGGCCAGGGCCGCGAGCACCACGAACAGGCTGACGATCATCCGGGAATTGGCGTAGTGCTCCTGGGACTTCTGGCTCTCGATGGAGACTTGTTTGGAGAACAGCTCGGCCAGATCATTGAGCTGTTTACCGGAACCGTCCACCACGGTCTTCATGTCCACCAGCAGCAGCTTGATCAGCTCGTCCCGACGCCCCTGCTCTGCCAGGGTGAAGGATTGCGCGATACCGGTACGGTAAGCGGCAAAGGTCTGCTTGAACTGGTCGTAGAGGGCCTTGCCTTCAGGGGTGACGACGAGCTTTTCGTAACTGGCGATTTTTTCGCTCAGCTCCTTGTCGCGCGTGTCCATTTGGCCGCGGTACACCGGGATGTTCTTCGGGTCCTGGTCCAGGGCCATGCGCAGGGAAATCGTACGGATACGCAACATCCATTCACGGATCTCGTCACCGCCACGGATGCTGGGCAGCCATTGGGTCTCCACGGCGACTTCACTGTCACGGATGCTCGACATCTGCCCCAACGCAAACACCCCGAGCAACGCCACCAGCAGGGCGATCAAGGCAAAACCCAACGCCGCACGGGGGGCGATATTCAGCTGACGAAGAAACATAACGAGGTGCCTTTTTTATTGTTTGCCTGAAATAGGGCGGACGTCCGTGCCCCTGTCGGCGTGTTATCGGCAAGTTGTACGACGACTTGAGGGATTTACATTTTTCGCAGGCAAAAAAAATCCCCGTATCTTTCGATACGAGGATTTTCAATATGGTCGGGGTAAGGGGATTCGAACTCCTGACATCCTGCTCCCAAAGCAGGCGCGCTACCGGACTGCGCTATACCCCGGTAAAAAAAAGGCGACCTTCGCAAGTCGCCTTCTCGATCAGCGCTTTTGGCCTCTGATCTTAAGATTCGATTCCAGCGAGCTGGTTTCAAAAATGGTGGGTCGTGTGGGATTCGAACCTACGACCAATTGGTTAAAAGCCAACTGCTCTACCAACTGAGCTAACGACCCAAAGATGGTCGGGGTAAGGGGATTCGAACTCCTGACATCCTGCTCCCAAAGCAGGCGCGCTACCGGACTGCGCTATACCCCGATTGAAATGGCTCCGTGACCAGGACTCGAACCTGGGACCCAATGATTAACAGTCATTTGCTCTACCGACTGAGCTATCACGGAACTGATATTTCAAGTTACAACGTTGAAGCTAGCTTCAACCTCTTCTACCCTTACGCATCGCTGCGTTCGTGTGTCTGAGGCGCGCTATTCTACAATCTTAAAAACCTCTGTCAACCCCTTAAATTGCTTTCAAGACAATGATTTGCAACTTATTTCGGGTTCTTTCTCAGGGAGAAGTAACCCTTGGGGGTGACGTACTGCGGGGCGCACTTTACAAGCCTTTTCCTTTGAGTTCAACGGCCTGATGAAAAAAATGGCGCTTGGAAGCGAGCCCTCATAAATCAGGAAAAGAACACCCGTCGTGGCGAGGGAGCTTGCTCCCGCTGGGTCGCGTAGCGGCCCCTCAAAAAGCGAGGAGTGCTTCGCCCTCCAGCGGGAGCAAGCTCCCTCGCCACAAAAGCCCAGACAATCGCCTCAGTTGAAGACGATTTCGTCGTTCTCCACAGTGCCCGTCACGGTTTCGCCTGGCATGAAGCGACCGGACAGAATCAACTGCGCCAGCGGGTTTTCGATCCAGCGCTGGATCGCCCGCTTCAACGGCCGTGCACCATAGACCGGGTCGTAACCCACGGCGATCAACTTGTCCAAGGCCTCGCTGCTCAATTGCAGCTTCAGCTCGCGCTCGGTGAGGCGGCTGCGCAGGCGACCGAGCTGGATCTCAGTGATGCCGGCGATCTGATCACGGGCCAGCGGCTCGAAGATCACCACTTCATCCACCCGGTTGATGAACTCCGGCCGGAAGTGGGTGGAAATCGCATCCATCACCGCAGCGCGTTGCGCCTCGCGGTCCCCCACCAACTCCTGGATTTGCGCCGACCCCAGGTTGGAGGTCATCACAATCACCGTGTTGCGGAAGTCCACCGTACGCCCGTGGCTATCGGTGAGGCGGCCATCCTCCAGCACTTGCAACAGAATATTGAACACATCCGGGTGGGCCTTCTCGACCTCATCGAGCAGGATCACCGAGTACGGCTTGCGACGTACCGCTTCGGTCAGGTAACCGCCCTCTTCATAGCCCACGTAACCCGGAGGCGCACCGATCAGCCGGGCCACGGAATGCTTCTCCATGAATTCGGACATGTCGATGCGCACCATCGCTTCTTCCGTATCGAAGAGGAACTCGGCCAGCGCCTTGCACAGCTCGGTTTTACCAACACCGGTCGGGCCGAGGAACATGAACGAACCGCTCGGACGATTCGGGTCCGACAGCCCGGCACGGGACCGGCGCACGGCGTTGGAGACCGCCACTACCGCTTCTTCCTGGCCAATCACGCGCTGGTGCAGCAGGCTTTCCATCTTCAGCAGCTTGTCGCGCTCGCCTTCGAGCATTTTCGACACGGGAATGCCGGTCCACTTGGAGACCACTTCGGCAATCTCTTCCTCAGTGACCTTGCTGCGCAGCAACTGGTTTTCGCTCTTGCCGTGCTGGTCGACCATTTGCAGGCTGCGCTCCAGGTCCGGGATCACCCCGTACTGCAGCTCGGCCATGCGGTTGAGGTCGCCTTTGCGGCGGGCCGCTTCCAATTCCTGGCGGGACTGTTCGATTTTTTGCTGGATCTGCGCCGAACCCTGGACTTCGGCTTTCTCCGAGTTCCAGATCTCTTCGAGATCGGAATATTCGCGCTCGTGACGAACGATTTCTTCCTGCAACTTCTCCAGGCGCTTCTTCGCCGCTTCGTCACTTTCTTTCTTCAAGGCCTGGGATTCGACCTTGAGCTGAATCAGGCGCCGCTCCAACCGATCCAGCACTTCGGGCTTGGAGTCGATTTCCATGCGGATGCGGCTGGCCGCCTCGTCGATCAGGTCGATGGCCTTGTCCGGCAATTGCCGGTCGGTGATGTAGCGGTGGCTGAGCTTGGCCGCGGCGATGATCGCGCCGTCGGTGATCGCCACCTTGTGGTGAACTTCGTAGCGTTCTTTAAGGCCGCGCAGGATGGCGATGGTGTCTTCTTCGCTCGGTTCCTCCACCAGCACTTTCTGGAAGCGCCGCTCCAGCGCCGCATCCTTTTCTATGTACTGGCGGTACTCGTTGAGCGTGGTCGCGCCGACACAGTGCAACTCGCCACGGGCCAGCGCCGGCTTGAGCATGTTGCCAGCGTCCATCGAGCCTTCACCCTTGCCCGCACCGACCATGGTGTGCAATTCGTCGATGAACAGAATGATCTGTCCTTCCTGCTTCGACAGTTCATTGAGCAGGGATTTGAGCCGTTCTTCGAACTCGCCACGGTACTTGGCACCGGCGATCAACGCGCCCATGTCCAAGGACAGCAGGCGCTTGCCCTTGAGGCCATCCGGCACTTCGCCGTTGATGATGCGTTGGGCCAGGCCCTCGGCGATGGCGGTTTTACCCACGCCAGGCTCACCGATCAGCACTGGGTTGTTCTTGGTACGGCGCTGCAGCACCTGGATCGTACGGCGGATTTCGTCGTCGCGACCAATCACCGGGTCGAGCTTGCCTTCCTCGGCGCGCTTGGTCAGGTCGACGGTGTATTTATCCAGCGCCTGGCGGGACTCCTCGTGGTTGGCGTCGTTCACCGCTTCGCCGCCACGCAGGTTGTTGATGGCATTTTCCAGGGCTTTCTTGCTCACGCCCTGGCCCAGCAGCAATTTGCCGAGCTTGCTGTTCTCGTCCATGGCAGCGAGCAGCACCAGCTCGCTGGAAATGAACTGGTCGCCCTTCTGCTGGGCCAGGCGATCCGCCTGGTTGAGCAGCCGCGCCAGATCCTGGGACATGTTCACATCCCCTGTCGGATTCTGGATCTTGGGCAACTGGTCGAGTTCTTTGGTCAACTCTTTACGCAGGCTGCTCACGTCAAAGCCTACCTGCATCAGCAGTGGCTTGATCGAGCCGCCCTGCTGCTCGAGCATGGCCTGCATCAAGTGCGCCGGTTCGATACCGGGATGGTCGAGGCCGACGGCCAGGGACTGGGCATCGGACAGGGCCAACTGCAATTTGCTGGTTAAACGATCAATACGCATGGGTCACCTTCCTTTTGAGCAGGCCGGACCTAAAAACATCCTGAATGAAGAAACCTGCCAGATACCGTTATAGATGTGGTCGATTCTGGAAGATTCAAGCAGTGCACTGTTGATGCAGATCAGAGAAGTCTAGCGTTCGATCCAAATCAGGGAGGCGAAGCGACCGGTGCGCGGATTGCGGCGGTAGGAAAAGAAGCGTGAGTCAGTCACGGTGCATAGACCCCCACCGTAGACGGCCGTGACGCCCCGTGCCGCCAGCCGCAGACGTGCCAACGCATAGATGTCGGCGAGGAACTTGCCGGCGTTGTGGCTCGGGACGAAGGCCTGTGCCGCCTGGGGCAACTGCGCGATGAAGGCTTCACGCACCTCGGGCCCGACTTCGAACGCTTGCGGGCCGATGGCCGGGCCGAGCCAGGCAAGGATTTCATCGGCGGGGTCTTCGAGGCTGTCCAGGGTGGCCTCCAGCACGCCATTCGCCAATCCGCGCCAACCGGCATGGGCCGCCGCGACGCGGGTGCCGGCACGGTTACAGAACAGCACGGGCAAGCAGTCCGCCGTCATCGCCGCGCACGCGATACCCGGCGTGGCGGTCCAGCTGGCATCGGCGGTTGCCACCTGGTCCGGGTCGGCCTCGACCACGGCAATGCCGTGGACCTGCTGCAACCAGGCCGGGGTGATGGCGAAGTGATCGGTGAGACGGCGACGGTTTTCGGCGACAGCCGCCGGGTCGTCGCCCACATGATCGCCCAGATTGAGACTGTCGAACGGCGCCAGGCTGACGCCGCCCTCACGGGTGGTGACGCAGGCCTTTACCCGGCCCGGCGCGGGCCAGTCGGGTATCAGCCAGTCACTCATCCGATGAACGCCTCGCGATCCTGCTTGAGCAAGGTCAGCAGCCAGACGAAGTCATCCGGCAACGGCGACTCCCAGCTCATGCGTTTACCGGTGGTCGGATGATCCAGCTCCAGGAAACGCGCGTGCAGCGCCTGGCGCGGGAAGTTTTTCAGCGATTCGACCATGGTCTGGCTAGCCGCCGGCGGAATGCGGAAACGTCCACCGTAGGCTGGGTCGCCCACCAGCGGGAAGTTGATGTGGGCCATGTGCACGCGAATCTGGTGGGTACGGCCAGTTTCCAGCTTGACCCGCACATGCGTGTGGGAGCGGAAGCGTTCGAGCACGCGGTAATGACTCACCGCCTGCTTGCCGCCCTCCATTACCGCCATGCGTTGGCGCTGTTGGCCGTGACGGCCGATGGGTGCGTTGATCTTGCCACCGGCGGTGACCACGCCGATCACGATGCATTCATAGATACGGCTGACACTGCGGCTTTGCAGCTGTGTGACCAGTTGTGTCTGCGCCTGGATGGTCTTGGCCACCACCATCAGACCGGTGGTGTCCTTGTCCAGGCGATGCACGATGCCGGCGCGCGGCACATTGACGATACCGGGAACATGGTGCAGCAGGGCGTTGAGCAGGGTGCCATCGGCATGACCCGCCGCCGGGTGTACCACCAGACCCGCAGGCTTGTTGATCACCAGGATGTCATCGTCTTCATAGACGATGTCCAGGGCGATGTCCTGGGCGACCCATTCTCCCTGGGCCTCCTGTTCGGCAGTCAGCTCGAGGATGGCACCGCCATGGACGATGTCACGCGGGCGGATCACCGCCCCATCCACAGTCAGGCGGCCGTCCTTGATCCAGGCGGAAAGGCGCGAGCGAGAGTGCTCGGCGAAGAGTTGTGCGGCGACTTGATCGAGGCGTTGGCCGCCCAATTCGGACGGCACCTCTGCGCGAAGTTCTATTTTATCGGACATGCTCGGACTGGGCGTCGGCACAGCCTTTGGTTTCGGCTGCGCGCTTGTGGTTAAATACGGCGTCTTTTGCCCCGAGGCTTTTCAACGGGGCGCTCATCATAACAGGACGGCCCCGCCCAAGACAGCGGCCGTCATAGGGACGCAAGCCGCCATGCAAGTGAAACACCTGCTGCTGATCGCCATCCTCGCATTGACTGCTGCTTGCTCGTCGAAGGAAGTCGTAGACGAAAACCTGAGCGAAGTCGAGCTGTACCAACAGGCGCAGACCGACCTGGACAACAACAGCTACACCAGCGCCACAGCCAAGCTCAAGGCGCTGGAGTCGCGGTATCCGTTCGGGCGCTACGCCGATCAGGCTCAACTGGAGCTGATCTACGCCAACTACAAGAACGCCGAGCCGGAAGCTGCAAAATCCGCCGCCGAGCGCTTCATTCGCCTGCACCCGCAGCACCCGAACGTCGATTACGCCTATTACCTCAAGGGCCTGACCTCCTTCGACCAGGACGTCGGCCTGCTGGCGCGCTTCCTGCCGCTGGACATGACCAAGCGTGACCCGGGCGCCGCGCGCGACTCCTACAACGAGTTCGCCCAGCTGACCAGCCGCTTCCCCAACAGCCGCTACTCGCCGGACGCCAAGCAGCGCATGATCTACCTGCGCAACCTGCTGGCCTCCTACGAAATCCACGTGGCCGACTACTACCTGACCCGTCAGGCCTACGTCGCCGCCGCCAACCGTGGCCGCTACGTGGTGGAGAACTTCCAGGAAACCCCGTCGGTGGGCGACGGCCTGGCGGTGATGACCGAAGCGTACCAGCGCCTGCACCTGGACGACCTCGCGGCCACCAGCCTGGAAACCCTCAAGCTGAACTACCCGGATCACCCTTCCCTGGTCGATGGCCAGTTCACCCCACGGGTTGACGAAGCCGACAACCGTTCGTGGCTGAGCAAGGCGACCTTGGGCCTGATCGAGTCCCGTCCGCCGCTGCCGCCGGGTGAAACCCGCGCAAACCAGGACGTGCAGCGTCAGTTCCAGGATGCCAAGGAAGCCATTCCGAGCGAGCTCAAGCCTAAAGACGAAAATGGCGACGTGATCGAAGAAGAAGAGCCTGAAAGCGAGTCCAGCGACCGTTCCTGGTTCAGCTACATGACCTTCGGCGTGTTCGACTGATCAATCGAAAAAACCTGACGCTGATGACTCCCACGCTCCGCGTGGGAACGATCAACTCAAAAAGGGAGACCCACGGTCTCCCTTTTTTGTGCCTGGCCTTTATTGCGCTGTGCGCCGTTCCAGTCCTTTGGCTAAACTGCCGGATCACTCGCCAGAAAGCCGCCCATCATGCTTCGTTTACTGATCTTGTTCGCTGTCGTTGCCGCCGCCATATGGATCTTTCGCGGGGTGAAGTCCGGCCCCCGGGCGTCGCGTTCCACTCCGGAGCAAGACGCACCGCCCATGGTTCGTTGCGCCCATTGCGGCGTACACCTGCCTCGTGACCGGGCGCTGGCCCTCGAACAACAATGGTATTGCAGCCAGGCTCATCTCGAGCAAGGCCCAGGCACCCGTGAGCGCTGAGGCCTCAAGCCCGCGCGTCAAACAGGCGCAGCGCCTGCTGCGTCTCTATCACCTGTACCGCCTGAGCATCGGCATCACCCTGGTGCTGCTGATCTCCAGCAACATGGACAATCGCCTGCTGGAGTTCGCCAACGACGACCTGCTGCGCAGCGGCAGCTGGTTGTACCTGGTGCTGAACATCCTGCTGGTGGTGTTCCTTGAAAACACCCGCCGCCCTGCCCGGCTGTTCGGCCTCGCCCTCACCGACGTGCTGTTGCTGTCGTGGCTGTTCTTCGCCGCTGGCGGCGCCCCCAGTGCCATCGGCAACCTGCTCATCGTCTCGGTCGCCATCGGCAACACGCTGTTGCGCGGTCGAATCGGCCTGTTGATCGCCGCCGTCGCCACGATTGGTATCGTCAGCTCGACGTTCTTCCTCGGCCTGAGCGATTCGAACCGCCCCAGCAGTTACTTGCAGGCCGGCACCCTGGGGGCGTTGTGTTTTGCTGCCGCCCTGCTGGTACAAGGCCTGACCCGGCGACTGGAAGCCAGTGAAACCCTGGCCGAGCAACGCGCCAGCGAAGTGATCGGCCTCGAAGCGCTCAACGCGCTGATCCTGCAACGCATGCGCACCGGCATCCTGGTGCTGGATCGCGAGCGCCGGGTGCAACTGGCCAACGAAAGCGCGCTGAACCTGCTGGGCATGCACGATCTGGTCGGCCAGCCGATCGACGACTATTCCATGGCCCTGGTGGAGCGCCTGCAACTCTGGCTGAACAACCCCAGCCTACGCCCGCAGAGCCTGACCATCAGCGGCACCGGCCTCACCCTGCAACCGAGCTTCATCGCCCTGGGACACAACGACCAGCATCAGACCCTGGTATTCCTCGAAGACCTGGCCCAGGTCGCCCAGCACGCCCAGCAACTCAAACTCGCCTCCCTCGGGCGCCTGACCGCCGGTATCGCCCATGAAATCCGCAACCCTTTGGGGGCGATCAGTCATGCGGCGCAATTGCTGCGCGAATCCGAGGAACTGAACGACGCGGATCGACGTCTGACGCAGATTATTCAAGACCACTCCCAACGAATGAATCGCGTCATTGAAAACGTCCTGCAACTGTCCCGCCGCCAGCAAACCACGCCCCAACGCCTGGATCTGCGGGCCTGGCTCGCCCAGTTCGTCCGCCAAGCCCACGAAAGCGCAGCCGAGCACCAACAATTGCACCTGAGCATCGACCCGGGCGACTACACCACGCTGATGGATCCCGACCAGTTGACCCAGGTGCTCGACAACCTGTTGCGCAACGCCTGGCGCCACAGCGCCATGCTCCATGAACAGGCCGAGGCCTGGCTGAAACTGTTCATCGACCCCCATAGCCAGCTATCCACACTGGATATCCTCGACAACGGCCCCGGCGTCACAGCGGAGCAGCAAGCGCATCTGTTCGAGCCCTTCTTCACCACCAGCAACCAGGGCACCGGCCTTGGGCTCTATCTGTCCCGTGAGCTGTGCGAAAGCAACCAGGCCCGCCTAGACTTCAAACCACGCCAAGGCGGCGGCTGCTTTCGCATCACCTTTGCTCACGGACGGAAACAGATTTGAATATTCGCTCACGGCAACGAATCCTGATCGTCGATGACGAACCGGACATCCGCGAACTCCTGGACATCACCCTGGGAAGGATGAAACTCGACACCCGCAGCGCCAAGAACCTCGCCGAGGCCCAAAGCCTGCTGATGGCCGAAGCCTTCGACCTGTGCCTGACCGACATGCGCCTGCCCGATGGCACCGGCCTGGAACTGGTGCAACACATCCAGCAGCGTTACCCCCAACTTCCCGTGGCGATGATCACCGCCTACGGCAGCCTGGAAACCGCCATCGACGCCCTGAAGGCCGGGGCCTTCGACTTCCTGACCAAACCGGTCGACCTGGGCCGCCTGCGAGAGCTGGTCACCAGTGCCTTGCGCCTGCCATCCGTCGCCACACCGGCCACCACCATCGAGCGCTGCCTGCTGGGCGACTCCCCACCGATGCGCAGCGTGCGCAAACAGATCGAAAAACTCGCCCGGAGCCAGGCACCGGTGTACATCAGCGGGGAGTCAGGTTGCGGCAAGGAACTGGTTGCCCGATTGATCCACGAACAAGGTCCCCGCACCAACCAGCGTTTTGTACCGGTCAACTGTGGGGCGATTCCCACCGAGCTGATGGAAAGCGAGTTTTTCGGCCATCGAAGAGGCAGCTTCAGCGGCGCCATCGAAGACAAACCCGGATTGTTCCAGGCCGCCCACGGCGGGACCCTGTTCCTCGATGAAGTGGCCGACCTGCCCTTGGCCATGCAGGTCAAACTGTTGCGGGCGATCCAGGAAAAAGCCGTGCGCGCCGTTGGCGGCCAGCAGGAAGAAGTGGTGGATGTGCGCATCCTCTGCGCGACCCACAAGGACCTGGACGGCGAAGTAGCCGCCGGGCGCTTTCGCCAGGACCTGTACTATCGGCTGAACGTCATCGAACTGCGTGTGCCGCCATTGCGTGAACGCCGCGAAGACATTGGGCTGCTGGCCGAGCACATGCTCCAGCGCCTGGCGGCCAACGCCGGCAGCCCTGCGGTCAAGCTTCATCCCCAAGCGCTGGATGCCCTGCGCAACTATCGCTTCCCGGGCAATGTGCGGGAACTGGAGAACATGCTCGAACGGGCCTACACCCTTTGTGAGCATCAACAGATCGAAGCCGACGACCTGCGCCTGGCCGAGGGCAATGGCAGCGCTGAGGCGGGCAATCCCGACTTGATGCAGGTCGACAATTTGGAAGACTACCTGGAAGACGTCGAACGCAAACTCATCCTCCAGGCCTTGGAGGAAACCCGCTGGAACCGCACGGCGGCGGCGCAGCGGTTGAAGTTGTCGTTTCGGTCGATGCGGTATCGGTTGAAGAAGTTGGGGTTGGATTGAGCCACGGTTTTCAAGCCCATGCTGCCCCCGTGGCGAGGGAGCTTGCTCCCGCTGGGCTGCGCAGCAGCCCCGAACCTGGCACCTCGGTGTGTCAGGTTGATTGAGTCGCTGCTTTTGGGGCTGCTGCGCAGCCCAGCGGGAGCAAGCTCCCTCGCCACAGGGGCTGTGTTCGCCTTGGCAGCTTTTCTAGCCCTTCGCCACCGGCACCTGCTCGTCCAGCGCACGATTGGCCAATAACTCACTCAACTCGATCAGCTGTTGCACACCCAATGCAACATGCCGTCGCGAGCCGTTAAGCTCGAAGGCCAGGTCGCTGATTGTTGCATTGGCGGAGGCAAGGGTTTCGCTGAGGTTGGCGAGGAGGCATTCGGTGTCTATGCCTTCCACGACGGTGAATAGCTGGTTTGAGGGTGGTTTCTTTTTGGCTTCGGGCTTTGGGGCTAGGTAATAGTCGAGGGCGCGCTGGGCGGCTTCGTCGAGCTTTTGAGGATCGAGTCCATTTTGAGCTGATGAGGAATCGGTTTCGGGGGGATTGGGTGTGACCTTGATCATCGTGCATCTCCAAGATATGGAGCTGCCACTGATCGCCGCGACGCGATTGGAAGTGGCAGCTGTACGCAGGTTCGCGGACCGAACTTGGAGCCTCCGGCATACCCGAAGGTATCCCACGCACAGCCAGCCATGACAGAACGACAAATACCGAAGTACTGTCGTCGGCTGGAATTATGCACCAAGTTAGCGGGCCGCGACGCCCGGACGCTGAATTGGCAGCGACAGGGGGAGGTTAGCCAGAGCCCTTCCCACTCGGCAACCGCCAGAACTCGTCGGAAATGTCTGCTTAAATTAGAAGGTTGTCCGACCATTCCCACAAATTCTGATTTGGCTGTCAGGGCATCGGGAGTGTGTATATCCGTTTCTGCGGTAACGGCTACTTACGGTTCCGCCCTTACGGCGGGTCACTTTCGAAAATCCGGAAGCCGGCCCAGGCGAAAGTAACCAAAGCGCTTTTGCCCCACCACTCGGCACCTCGCCTAGGCTCGGTGTGCCCGAACGCAGGCATTGCTCCGTGGGCCCGCCGCGAAGGGCCATCCATGGCCCAGCGCGGCTATCCCGGCATCCATGCCGGGATGCCCACTGCGCAATGCCTGCGTTCGGCCAGCGTGGTTAATGGGGCGCCGAGATCAACGTCCGGTGCGAGGCGGCCTTATAGCCGACCTGGTTCTTGATGGAGACCGCGTTTCTCCTGTGGGAGCGGGCTTGCTCGCAAAGGCGATGCCACTGTCGATGAGGATGTTGCGTTTGCTGGCCTCATCGCGAGCAAGCTCGCTCCCACAAGGGATGGGTGGCGTATACAAAATTTGTAGCTGTTGAAGGTCTAAATGTGGGAGCGAGCTTGCTCGCGATGACGGTAGGAAATCCAACCGCTATGTCAAGGAATTACCGCTATCGCGAACAGGCTGAGGCTATGAAGACGCGACCGCAGTCAATCAGGATGCCGTATGTACCGGCCTCTTCGCGAGCAAGCCCGCTCCCACAATTGGGTCGGAGTACGACAAAAGAGACAGGTCGGCTCTCAGGCCGCCTCGCGTCGGACGTTGATCTCGGGCGCCCCATTAACCACGATGGCCGAACGTAGGTATTGCGCAGAGGGCACCTCGGCATGGATGCCGAGGTAGCCGCGCAGGGCCATGGATGGCCCTTCGCGGCGGCCCACGGAGCAATGCCTACGTTCGGGCATGCCGAGCCTAGGCGAGGCACCGAGTGGTGGGGCAAAAGCGTTTTGCTTACTTTTGCGCTTCTCAAAAGTGAGCCGCCGTCAGGGCGGAACCCTAAGCCGCCGTTACCGCAGAAACGGATATGTACTCAGTAAAAATGCCCCAAACCTACAACCGCCCCGCCAACGCATAGGGAGCAGGATCAATCACCGCCTCCCGCCCCAACATCAGATCCGTAAACAACCGACACGACGCAGGCGCCAACACCAACCCATTGCGATAATGCCCACAATTCAACCACAACCCCGCAAACCCCGGCACTTCGCCAATATAGGGAATACCCTCCGGAGACCCAGGCCGCAGCCCAGCCCAATGGCCAACCACCTCAGCCCCCGCCAGCGCCGGAATCAACTGTTGCGCCGAAGCCTTCAGACTGTCCAAAGCAGCATCGGTCGGCGTCTTGTCGAAGCCCTCGCGCTCCAGCGTACTGCCAACCAGAATATGCCCATCGCGACGAGGAATCGCATAACGACCCTTGGCCAACACCATGCTCGATAAAAAATCCGACGCACACTTGTACAAAATCATCTGGCCCTTGACCGGCTCGACCGGCAACTTCAGCCCCAGCGTCTTGAGCAACTCACCGCTCCAGGCGCCTGCGGCCAGCACCACCTGATCGCCATGTATCGGCCCCACCGAGCTGTCCACCCCGACGACACGCTCACCCTCGCGAATGAACCCACTGACTTCACAGTGCTCATGAACCGTGACATTGGGCAGCGCCAGCAAGGCAGCCTTGAGGGATTTCACCAAGCGCGGATTACGCACGTTGGCCACATCGGCCATGTAGATCGCCCGGGAAAAACCCGCCCCCAGAACCGGCACAGCATCATGAACAGCGGAGATATCCACAGCCCGCAGCGGACGCCCTTCCCGCTCGGCCCAGGCCAGCGCCTCTTCCTGATCGTCCAGGTCCAGCCAATACAGGCCGGTGACATGCACTTGCGGATCGATCCCCGTGGCCGCAAACAAACGCTCGCCCAATTGTGGATAAAAATCCTGCGACCAATGGGCCAGCGCGGTGAC
Source organism: Pseudomonas brassicacearum (assembly GCF_000585995.1). Lineage (NCBI taxonomy): Bacteria > Pseudomonadati > Pseudomonadota > Gammaproteobacteria > Pseudomonadales > Pseudomonadaceae > Pseudomonas > Pseudomonas brassicacearum. The sequence goes on from NZ_CP007410.1 coordinate 5,699,215, forward strand.
CGCCGGGCTATAGCGCCACGGGTACAGCGGCGAAACGATACCGCCGCCGGCCCAGGACGACTCCTGGCCGAGACTGGAGCGGTCCAACAGCACCACACGCTGCCCCTCGGACGCCAGATTGAACGCCGTCAGCAGGCCGATGACTCCGCCGCCGACAATCACCACTTGCTGTTGCCTGGTCATGTTTTGATTCGACTCATAAGACAGAGGGCGCAAGCGTGCACCCGAATAAAAAACTCAGCGGCCCCAGCAATCCTTGGCGGTCAGCCCGGCAGCCTGGTTGACCATGTCTCGCGTGCCTGTGTTGTTGATCCTGAAATCACCGCACTTGTCCGTGGCCATGGACGAACCGCTCTTGCGCACGGCGGTCAGGGTGAAGCTTTGGTCCGCCAGTGTCTGGGTAATGGTATAAAAATCGTTGCCGCTGCTCAGGCCTGTGGCGTTGGTGTAGACGTTATTCTTCGAGTAATAACGTTCAAGAATTTGCGCCTGCTGCGCCAACAGCCCGGCGATTTCAGTACGTCGGCCCTTCTTCATGTATTCGGTCAGGCTCGGATAGCCGATGGTGATCACAATACCGATGATCGCGATCACGATCATGATTTCGATCAAGGTGAAACCCCGGTTGGATCTGTGCATACCTTACCTCTCACTGAATTTGTCGCCACATGATGCGACGGCTGCCGCCAACGGTTTTTTCCAGCAACTCGGTGATGTTGCCGCTGGAGTCGTTGACGATCATGTTGGTGGCCCCGCTGGCGCTGACGACGGCACTCAAGGTCGGGATACCGCCGGTGAAGACCACCCCGCTGGAAATCGTGTCGAGGGTATTGAGCGCACCGTCACCGTTGGTATCGAGCACCGCGTAGTTGAGCATCTTACCGTTGAACGCATCCACTTCGATCAGTTTGCCGGTACCGAAGCTGGCGCATGGGTCGGTGGTGTCCACGGCGGCCGTGGTAAAGACCACGCGCCCGCTCACCAGATTGGCCGGGTTGATCACCCGCTCGCCGGTCAGCACGTTGTTGTACACCAGGGGCAGGTACCAGCCCTTTTTCGAAGGATAAGCCACGTCGTTCTGGCTGGTGGTCACGAACTGCCCCGTGGTGCCTGAGAACACCCCGGTGATGGACTGCGCCTGCAGGCTCGATACAGTGATTTGCCCGGCGCCGCCGGTGGCGTCCCAGATCGAGTAGAACCCTTGCAGGTCCTTGTTGAGTTTGTCCGCCGTTTCGTTGAACTTGCCGGTGCCGAAAAATACCTGGGTACCGCCCTGCGGATTGTCTGCCAGCAACGGTTGAACGGTGATCGGCTGGGTCGCGCCACCGGGCGCGGTGAACAACGGCTGGCCGGCAAACGCCACGCCCCAAGCGGTCGGGGAAGTGCCACTGAGGTCGAATTTCCACATCCTTCCTCTCAAGTCGCCCCCGTACGCAGCCTGCACCACGTTCTGGGAATTGACCCGCAGCTTGACCGACGACAGGCCGTTATTGGTTTCGCTGCTGTTGATGACGATTTTCCTGATCAACGAACCGTCGCGGATGTCCACCACGTACAACGCCGCCACGCCGCTGTTGCTGCCATAGCCATTGGAGATGAACGCCGCCCAGCGTCCATCCGCCAGGCGGGCGACTTCGGGGTGGGCGTAGGCGTAGCCCAGATCATTGAAGGCGTTGGCCGTGTTGGCAACGGCCGGTGCGCTGATTTCCCACAGCGCCCGAAATGCATTGCCCGCCGCCGCATCGAACAGCTGGACCGCGAAGAACGTCTTGCCTCCGGCGCCAGTGCCGCCCACGGCCACCGTCTTCCAGGCACTTCCCGATTGCGTATCGAACACGCCGATCTGGCCATCCACCAAGAACTTGTGGCTCACACCATTGATGTAGGTGGTATCGGCAATGTCCTGCAACGAGGGCAGCACGCTCGACGGCATGTAGGCGTAACGCCGCGTACCGTTGGCACTGTTGATGACACTGAAAAAACCGTCGTTGGCGTTCACCACCAGGTTGGCGCTCATGTTCGTCGCCTTGGTCGTCAGATACGTGCTGTAGCTGGTGTCGTTGAGCAAATCCGCGGCGGTCTGCTCATTGGGCGATGCCAGCACCAGTGGCGAGTTGATGATGTCCCCCAGTAACACGCTGCGCACCTTCAAGCCGGTTTTGTTGACGCCCTTGCTCCACTCCACCAGATCGTTGCCGGTGATTCCCGTGGGCAGGTTCTGGTTGAGGCTGGTTTGCTGGGCCGGTGAAAAGTTAGCGTAGGCCAAGGTCACAGGCGCATTGGTCGCGGTATTCCACGACTGATAAATCGGCGCCGTGGCGCCGGGCACGATGGCCGTGTCGGTGGTCCATTGCACTGCAGCCCTGTTGACCGTGCCGGCCGAGGTGAAGCCGAACGCCCGGATGGTCCCGCGCCAGTCCTTGGGGTCATACGTGGTCTGGTAGTAGCTGGAGGTACTGGACAACGTGGCGGCATTGGTCGTGCCAGCGCCCCCGGACCCGGCCTTGGAGGTGATGTCGCTCAGGGCAGAGGCCAACGCCGAGTTGAGGCCTTCGCTGTCGGTCGCTTGGTAATACTTGCCCGCCCCGTAGCGGGCGGCGTCGGAGAGCATTTGATTGGTGGCGGTAAAACCCACGGTGTAGGTGTTCAGGTACTGCCGATTGAAATCCGTGGCGTTCCAGCTCTGGCCGGTGGCGTCGGTGCCGGTGGAGCGCATGTCGATGTCGAAGGCGAACTTGGCGATGTCGTCCAGGTAGAGCGTGTCGCCCTCGCTGTCACCACTGGGGTTGTCGCCATCGTTGGTGCTGATGCCATCCCAGTTGGGCAGCCGGGCGCCGCCCGTTGGGGTACCCTGCGGGTCGTTGGTGGGGAATGTCCGGTCATAGGTGGGCAACCCGTCGGTGATCACCACGCCGAAGTTTTTCTGGCAACGGTACTGGATCGGGCTGGTATAAGTGCTCGGCGTGCCGTTGTAGTACGGCGCCATGCCCCTGAAGTAACGGGTGACTTCGTAATAGCTCTCGGCCAGCGGCGTATTCGCGACGGCACCCAGCGCGTTGATGGCGTTGATCAGGGCAGTGTAGTTGGTGTTGGCCTGGGTCTGGGTCACGCTGCCGCTGACCGGTGACAGATCGCTGACCGCACGGGCGATGTAGCCCCCAGGACCTGAGTTGTTGCTGTTGGGCGGGTTGAAGGTGGCAAGGCCAATGCGCAAGGCGCGGTTAGCGGCGACCAAGTCGTTGGAGACATCCCGTGCCACGTTGATTCGATAGTCGTTGGGGATCGTGCCGGTGGTGAAGTCCCGGCTCGATCCGTTGGCCAGGGTCACCAGATACGCCAGGTATTTACCGGTGTAACGGGTATTGCCGCCTCCCACAGGATCTGGCAACCGAAGACAGACCCGCCCAATGCTGGGTCGATAGAAACCGTACCAGCCAGACGAGCAGCCGCCCCGCAACAGACCTACCAACAGGATGTTCGAATCTTCCAGGTCCAGCTCATACCTGTCGTTACAGTTGTTACTGGCGCTGCAAGCATAAGTGCGCGTCTGTGTCGCCGCCGGATCAAACCCCGCCGCCCAGATAATATTATTCATACTCCCCGAATCATCGATCAGCAGCATCACGTTCGGCGTAACCGCAGCCGCACTCAACAGCGGCGAATCCGAGGGCGTGAACGCAAACGCCGGGGCCGCCAGGTAAAGGCTGAGCAACGCGCCCCACAGCGCCTGCATCCAATTGCGGCGCACCTTAGTACTTCGCATAAATGCTCTCCACCACGCTGCGCTGGTTATTCCCCACCACAGCCACCGCCGTGATCCTGTACAGCGTCGCCGACGTATTGCTGGGCACATTGACCGCCGCGAGCGTGGTGCCAATGTTCTGCACCCCATAAAACCCGCCAGCGGCGGCGACCCAGGTCACTCCCGACAATGAGTTGCGCCCGGCTACCGAGAGGGTCGCCGACTCAGCCGGAGGCGCACATTGCGTTGTGGTGGTACACACCGCCAGCGCATAGGTCTCGACCTGCACCGCACTCTCGCCCATCCTCAGCGCCGCCTCGGCGATCTGGAAAGACTGGTTGCGCAGCATGACGCTGCTGGTCATCTTTTCCTGGAGCGTGGCGCTCTGCATCGACGACAGGCCGATCAGCGTCAGCAGCAACAGGAAAACCAGGCTGACCAGCAAGGCCATGCCGCGCTGGCTGTGTTTGATGGACGTCGTATTCATCAAGCGCCCCTCACAAGAGCCGGTTGCGCAAAGCGGCAACCACGTTGAAGGTCTGCTCGCGCACGGCGTTCTTCGGATCGAAGAGCGTCAGGGTCAGGCGCACGCTGCGAATCAGGGCCGGGTCCGCCGGATTGCTGCTGTAGCTCGACGCCGCGGTGGCCGACGCGCTACCGGCCACGCCGAACGTCACGTTGAACGTTCGCACGTTGTCTACCAGCACCGCCTGGGTCGGGTTGCCGGCACCGGTGCCCATCAGCAACTGGTTATTACTGAAGCTGTAGACCAGTCGTCGTATCGGAAACGCCAGCTGCCCGGTCGCGGGTGCCCGTACGCCGGTGTAGGCGGTGGCCGAGGTGCGGCAATCGGAGACGACGGTCCACGTCGGCGCACCGCCGCCACTGCCGACATCCGTCGTCACCAGGGTCAGTTTCAGGTTGGCGTTGTCCCAGCGGATCGGCGTGATCTGACTGGCATTGAAATCCCCCGCCGTGGAAGCATCGGTAATGGTTCCCAGACAACCGAACATGCCCACCATGCGCAGCTCCTGGACCATTTTGCTCAGGGCGAACCGGGCATCCTCCTGCATCACCGCCGCGGCACCCTGGCTGATGTAGGTGTTTTTGGCCGCAATGAAAATCTGCACGACGCCCAGCACGACGATCAGGCTGAGCACCAGCGCGATCATCAATTCAATCAGGCCGAATCCCCGGCAATGCCTGCTCATGGCGGCGTCCCCAGCGGGTCGACGGCGGCACGACTGGTCAGTACAAAGCTGCGTCGCGCCTCGGCCGCATCGGACGTGTTGGCGGCTCGGTCGTCGTCCCAGGAAATGGTAATGGTGTAGACCCGCTGGTTCAGTCGTATGGTGCCCGTGGCCGTGGCACCGCCGAAGGCAATGATGTTGGTCTTGAAGTCGTAGAGGTCCTGGTCACGCGCCACGTTAAGGTTTGGTGAATTGGGTGGCGTGATGGTGTAGTCGGCACCGGAATTGGCGCGAATACGGTCCAGGATGTCGTAGGCGATGAAGCTGGCCTGGCTGGTCATGCGCGAACTGTCGGTGTACTTGAGGGCATTGAGCTGGATCATCGCCGCCCCCAGCATGCCCACGCCGAGGATCAGCACCGCCACCAGCACCTCGATCAGCGTCATGCCCGCCTGTGCCCTGTTACTGCAATCCTTCATCCGCACCCACCACCCAATACGATTCGTCCATTGAGGCAAACACTCAGCGTCCGGCTCTGCGCCCCCCTTACATAATTGAAACTCACCGGCACGGCCAGGGCCGACAACCCGCCAAGGCTGTTGAAATCGATGCTGGTCACCTCCAAGCTTAGTGTCAGAGTGACGCCGCTGCCCATCGCTGGAATAACCCGCAATACATTGGCCGGCGAGCCAGTACTGTCGTACACCGTGAGTTCGCCGCTCCAGGCCCCGCCCTCGGCCGTGGGGCGAATTCGAATGGTGGTACCGCGATCGATCGCCTCCATCCGGGCGAAGTTCAGTGCCCGGCGCAGATCGCCGATCTCGGTATCGGCCTTGGTGCTTTGCATCGATCCAGTAAACGCCGGTACCGCCATCGTGATCAGGATCAGCAGCACACCCAAGGCCACCAGCACCTCGATCAGCGTGAAACCTTTTGTACGAGGATCCATCGGTGCCCTCCGTTGCCGTCGGCTATACCTGCTTCTACACGCTAGAACAAACCACCGCTGTGTGCCCAATACTGCCCTGTGGCGAGGGGATTTATCCCCGCTGGGTTGCGCAGCGGCCCCCAAACCAACCTACGCAGGGTGTCAGGTTGGATCGTAATCAGCTTCATTGGGGCTGCTGCGCAGCCCAACGGGGATAAATCCCCTCGCCACAATGGGCTATTAATCTTGAATCCGCTTCACATTCTCCAGGGAGGAGATGTCATGCACCAACAGGGCTTCAGCCTGATCGAGCTGCTCATGGGACTAGTGATTGCGGCAATTGTTCTGCCGTGGGCCTGCGCAAGCTATACAGCGCTGGTCGAAGCCACCGAACGCAAAGACGCCGCGCAGTTGCTGGCCAGTGGTTTGCGTAGCGCCCGCAGTGAAGCCATCACGCGCAACCGGACCGTCGTGATCAGGGGGATAGACAACGATTGGGGCCGAGGCTGGCGGATCACCCTGGACGACAAGGAGAAGACATTGCTGATGGAGCGCAGCGGCCGCGCGCGCGTGATAGGCAACTGGCCGGTGAAGCGCTCGGTGAGGTTCGGCAGCCAAGGGCAAGCGCTGCTGCCCAGCGACGCATTCCAGGCTGGCACACTGCATGTCTGCGCCAAACGCGAGCCGGTCAGTCACCATCAGGTGGTGCTGGCGCGCAGCGGGCGCATCAGCCTGCGCAGCGAAAAAACCGAGCAGGCCTTGTGCGAAAAAGGCTTAAAGCAGGGAGCGAACGCGTAGTTCCTTGGGCATGGAGAAGGTGATGTTCTCCTCGCGCCCGGCCAGTTCATCGGCACCGGTGGCGCCCCAGGCCTGCAATTGCTGGATCACGCCGCGTACCAACACTTCCGGCGCGGAGGCACCGGCGGTGATACCGATACGCTCGACGCCATCGAACCAGCTGCGCTGCATGTCCTCGGCACCGTCGATCAGGTAGGCCGGGGTGTCCATGCGCTCGGCCAGTTCCCGCAGGCGATTGGAGTTGGAGCTGTTCGGGCTGCCGACCACCAACACCACGTCACACTCGTTCGCCAGTTGCTTGACCGCGTCCTGACGGTTTTGGGTGGCGTAGCAGATGTCGTCCTTGCGTGGGCCGCCAATGGCCGGAAAGCGGGAGCGCAGGGCGTCGATCACACGGCTGGTGTCGTCCATGGACAGGGTGGTCTGGGTGACAAAAGCCAGGCTTTCTGGATTACGCACCTGCAAGGCCGCGACGTCATCCTCGTCTTCGACCAGGTAGATCGCACCGCCATTTTGGGCGTCGTACTGGCCCATGGTGCCTTCGACTTCCGGATGGCCTTCGTGGCCGATCAGGATACATTCGCGACCGTCACGGCTGTAGCGCGCGACTTCGATATGCACCTTGGTCACCAGTGGGCAAGTCGCGTCGAAGACCTTCAGGCCACGGCCGGCGGCTTCGGTCCGCACCGCCTGGGAAACCCCGTGGGCGCTGAAGATCACGATGACGTCGTCCGGCACCTGCTCCAGTTCCTCGACGAAAATGGCCCCGCGACTACGCAGGTCTTCGACGACGAATTTGTTGTGGACCACTTCGTGGCGCACGTAGATCGGCGGCCCGAAGACTTCCAGGGCGCGGTTGACGATTTCGATCGCCCGGTCCACACCGGCGCAGAAGCCACGGGGGTTGGCGAGTTTGATTTGCATGCTGTGCCTCGTGTCTTGCGCGCAAGAAATTGAATCAGTGCTTGTCGATCAAGCAAAAAAGCCCGAAAACAATGGAGATCCCATGTGGGAGCGGGCTTGCTCGCGAAAGCGGAGTGTCAGTCAGCACAGATATTGGATGTGCCGACGCTTTCGCGAGCAAGCCCGCTCCCACACTAAACCGCATTCACTCAGTTACAACGCCTTGACGTCGAGGATTTCCACTTCGAAGTTCAAGGTCTTGCCCGCCAGCGGATGGTTGAAGTCCACGGTCACCTGGGCGTCGTTGAAAGCCTTTACCACACCCGGCAGCTCGGTGTTGGCGGCGTCGTTGAAGATCACCAGCAGGCCCAGGGACAACTCCATGTCCTGGAACTGGGAGCGTGGCATGGTCTGCACGTTTTGCGGGTTGGGCTGACCAAAGGCGTTTTCCGGTGGCACGACTACGGTGCGCTTGTCGCCGGCCTTGAAACCGAAGATCGCCGCTTCGAAGCCTGGCAGCAGGTTGCCGTCGCCGACCTTGAACACGGCCGGGGCCTTGTCGAAGGTGCTATCGACGGTGTCGCCGTTTTCCAGGTGCAGGGCAAAGTGAAGCTTCACTTCAGTGTTTTGAGCGATACGCTGCTCAGTCATGGACGGTTTCTCCGGTTTTCTTGCTCTTGAACATGTCCAGGGCGAGCATCACGGCGCCCACGCTGATGGCGCTGTCGGCAAAGTTGAACGCCGGGAAATACCAGCGGTTCTGCCAATGCACCAGGATGAAATCGATCACGTGGCCGAGGGCGATCCGGTCGTAAAGATTGCCCAGGGCGCCACCGAGCACCAACGCCAGTGCCACGGCCAGCCAGGTCTCGTCACGGCCCAGGCGTTTGAGCCAGACCACGAGAACAGCGCTGACCACGACAGCGATCAGGGCGAACAACCAGCGCTGCCAGCCCGAACTGTCGGCCAGAAAGCTGAACGCGGCGCCCGTGTTGTAGGCCAGGGTCCAGCTGAAGTAGTCAGGGATGACCACGATCTGCTGGTACATGGTCAGCGAGCCTTCGAAGTAGAACTTGCTGGCCTGGTCGATGACCAGGACCAGCACGCTCAACCAGAGCCAGCCCAGCCGTCCGAAACGGCCCGCTGCGTTAGGCGCCACATTAGGCATAGTGGCGAACCTCGCCGGTGCCGCTGATGTTGTCGACACAACGCCCGCAGATTTCCGGATGCTCCGGGTTCACGCCAACGTCTTCGCGGCAGTGCCAGCAACGGGCGCACTTGGTGTGGATCGACTTGACGATCTTGAGCTTCAAGCCGCTGACTTCGGTGACCACCGCATCGGCCGGCGCCTGCACCAACGGGGCGACACTGGCGGTGGAGGTGATCAGCACGAAACGCAGCTCGTTGCTCAGCTTGGCCAGGTCACTGCTCAGGGCCTCTTCAGCGTAAAGCGTCACTTCGGCCTGCAGGTTGCCACCGACGGCCTTGGCCGCACGCTGGATCTCCATTTCCTTGTTAACCGCGGTCTTGACCGCCATGATCCGGTCCCAATAGGCACGGTCCAGTTCGAAGCCCTGGGGCAGTTCGGTCAAGCCTTCGTACCAGGTGTTGAGCATCACCGACTCGTTGCGCTCGCCCGGCAGGTATTGCCATAGCTCATCGGCGGTGAACGCCAGGATCGGCGCGATCCAGCGCACCAGCGCTTCGCTGATATGGAACAGCGCGGTCTGGCACGAACGGCGGGCCTTGCTGTTGGCGCCGGTGGTGTACTGGCGGTCCTTGATGATGTCGAGGTAGAAACCACCCAGCTCCTGCACACAGAAATTGTGGATCTTGGAGTAGACGTTCCAGAAGCGGTACTCGCCGTAGTGTTCCTGCAACTCGCGTTGCAGCAGCAGGGTACGGTCGACGGCCCAACGGTCCAGCGCGAGCATGTCTTCGGCCGGCAGCAGGTCGGTGGCCGGGTTGAAGCCGGTCAGGTTCGAGAGCAGGAAGCGCGCGGTGTTACGGATCCGCCGGTAGGCGTCCGCGCTGCGCTGCAGGATCTGTTCGGAAACGGCCATTTCGCCGGAATAGTCGGTGGACGCCACCCACAGACGCATGATGTCGGCGCCCAGGGTGTCGTTGACCTTTTGCGGCGCGATCACGTTGCCCAAGGACTTGGACATCTTGCGGCCAGACTCATCGACGGTGAACCCGTGGGTCAGCAGCTCGCGGTACGGCGCATGGTTGTCGATGGCGCAACCGGTCAGCAACGATGAGTGGAACCAGCCGCGGTGCTGGTCCGAACCTTCCAGGTACAGGTCGGCACGCGGGCCGGTCTCGTGGCCCATCGGGTGCGAACCGCGCAGCACGTGCCAATGGGTGGTACCGGAGTCGAACCAGACGTCCAGGGTATCGCTGATCTTGTCGTACAGCGGCGCTTCGTCGCCCAGCAGCTCGGCAGCGTCCATCTTGAACCAGGCTTCGATGCCTTCGACTTCGACGCGCTTGGCCACGGCTTCCATCAACTCGACGGTGCGCGGGTGCAGCTCACCGCTTTCCTTGTTCAGGAAGAACGGGATCGGCACGCCCCAGTTGCGCTGGCGGGAGATGCACCAGTCCGGACGGTTGGCGATCATCGAGTGCAGGCGCGCCTGGCCCCAGGCCGGCACGAACTGGGTCTCTTCGATGGCCTTGAGCGAACGCTGGCGCAGGGTGTCGCCAGTGGTGGGCTGCTTGTCCATGCCGATGAACCACTGCGCGGTGGCGCGGTAGATCAGCGGAGTCTTGTGGCGCCAGCAGTGCATGTAGCTGTGTTCGATGACCGTGGTGTGCAGCAGCGCGCCGACTTCGGTCAGTTTGTCGACGATGGCCGGGTTGGCTTTCCAGATGAACTGGCCGCCAAAGAATTCCAGCGACGGCACGTACACGCCATTGCTCTGCACCGGATTGAGGATGTCGTCGTTGACCATGCCGTATTTCTTGCAGGTCACGAAGTCGTCGACGCCATAGGCCGGTGCGGAGTGAACCACGCCAGTGCCAGCGCCCAGCTCCACGTAGTCGGCCAGGTACACCGGCGACAGGCGGTCATAGAACGGATGACGGAAATTGATCAGCTCCAGCGCCGAACCCGGCGCAGTAGCCAGCACCGAGCCTTCGAGGTTGTAGCGGACCAGGCAGGACTCGACCAGCTCTTCAGCCAGCACCAGCAGCTTGTCGCCGACATCGACCAAGGCGTAGTTGAATTCCGGATGGACGTTCAGCGCCTGGTTGGCCGGGATGGTCCACGGGGTGGTGGTCCAGATCACGATCGAGGCCGGTTTGCCCAGCTTGCCCAGGCCGAAAGCGGTCGCGAGCTTGTCTTCATCGGCAATCGGGAACGCAACGTCGATGGTCGAGGACTTCTTGTTCTCGTACTCGACTTCCGCCTCGGCCAGGGCCGAACCGCAATCGAAGCACCAGTTCACCGGCTTGAGGCCCTTGAACACGAAGCCGCCCTCGACGATTTTCGCCAGGGCACGGATTTCACCGGCTTCGTTCTTGAAATCCATGGTCTTGTACGGATTGGCGAAGTCGCCCAGCACACCGAGGCGGATGAATTCGGACTTCTGCCCTTCGATCTGCTCGGTGGCGTAGGCACGGCACAGCTCGCGGGTCTTGTCCGCGCCCAGGTTCTTGCCGTGGGTCACTTCCACCTTGTGCTCGATCGGCAGGCCGTGGCAATCCCAGCCCGGGACATAAGGCGCGTCAAAACCCGACAGGGTCTTGGAGCGGATGATCATGTCCTTGAGAATCTTGTTCAGCGCGTGACCGATGTGAATGGTGCCGTTGGCGTACGGAGGGCCGTCGTGCAGGACGAACTTCGGACGATCCTTGCCAATTTCGCGCAACTTTCCGTACAGGCCAATGCTGTCCCAACGCTGCAGAATCTGTGGTTCGCGCTGAGGCAGGCCGGCCTTCATAGGGAAGGCGGTGTCCGGAAGGTTTAGCGTGGCTTTATAGTCGGTCATTTAAGGCTCTTCATTAGCGATTGGCGCTGGTTGCGACAAGGGCACGGGCGGCGGCGATATCTGCATGGATCGCCGTCTTGAGCGCCTCCAGAGAGGCAAAACGCTGCTCTTCACGCAGCTTTTGGTGGAAAACCACCGTCAAACGCCGGTCATACAGATCGCCGGCAAAATCCAGAACATGTACTTCGAGGTGGGCCTTGCCATCCCCTTGGACCGTGGGCCGTACGCCGATATTGGCGACACCGGGCCAGGTCTTGCCGTCGATCTCGACGCTCACCAGGAACACCCCGGTCAGCGGCACACGACGGCGCTTGAGTTGCACGTTGGCCGTCGGCGTGCCCAATTGGCGCGCCAGCTTCTGCCCGTGCAGGATCCGTCCGGCAATCCGGTACGGCCGGCCGAGCAAGCGCTCGGCCAATTCGAAGTCGGCAGCCGCCAGGGCATTGCGAACCTGGGTGCTGCTGACGCGCAAGCCATCGATCTCGACCGTCTGCGCCGCTTCGACAGTAAAACCCTGGGCGATACCGGCCTGTTGCAGGTAGTCGAAATCCCCCGACCGGTCACAGCCGAAACGGAAATCATCGCCGACTTCCAAATGCTTCACGTCGAGACCGTCCACCAGGATGGTGTCGACGAACTCGGCAGCGCTGAGCTTGCTCAGGCGCTGGTTGAAGGCCAGGCACAGGACCCGGTCGACGCCTTCGGCGGCCAGCAGTTGCAGTTTGTCCCGCAACCGGGCCAGACGGGCCGGGGCGGTGTCCGGGGCGAAAAATTCCCGGGGCTGCGGCTCGAAGATCACCACGCAGCTGGGCACGCCCAATTCCAGCGCACGCTCGCGCAGCCGCGCCAGGATAGCCTGGTGGCCACGGTGAACACCGTCAAAGTTGCCAATAGTGGCGACACAGCCCCGATGTTGGGGGCGCAGGTTGTGGAGGCCTCGAACCAGCTGCATAACGCGCTTCTTGCTCATAAAGTGGCCGATTATAACCACACCCGGCGGCCGACGACAGGCAACACCGCACCCCAAAGTGATCGAACCGACAAAACCACTGCCCAGCCCGGGATTATCGAGGGCCGAGCCTCAGCCCAAGGCCTTGCGGTTGAAGTCGCGCAGACGGAAACCCATGAGCAACAACATACCGAAATACGTCACCACACCGGCGGCGACCAGCACGCCCAGGCGCAGGAAACGTTCGGGCATCTGCCCGTCGCCCCAGGGTGGCATGAAATGCATCGCGCCAAGTAAAACCACCGACATCATCGCCACGGCCACCAGCAGCTTGAGACCAAACTTGCCCCAGCCCGGCTGCGGCTGATACATCTTCTGCTTGCGCAACTGATAAAACAGCAACCCGGCGTTGAGGCAGGCACCGGCACTGATCGCCAGGGCCAGGCCGGCGTGGGCCAGCGGACCGATCAGCAACAAGTTGAACAACTGGGTCATCACCAGGGTGAAAATGGCGATCTTTACCGGTGTGCGAATGTTCTGCTGGGCGTAGAAGCCCGGCGCCAGCACCTTGATCACGATAATCCCGAGCAAGCCCACCGAATAAGCGATCAGTGCGCGCTGGGTCATCAAGGCGTCGAACGCGTTGAACTGACCGTACTGGAACAGCGAAACGGTCAGCGGCTCGGCCAGGATCCCCAGCGCCAGGGAGCACGGCAAGACCAGCACGAAACACAAGCGCAGGCCCCAATCGAGGATGCGCGAGTATTCCTGGCGGTCCTGGCTGGCGTAGGTCTTGGCCAGGGTCGGCAACAGGATCGTGCCCAAGGCCACACCCAATACGCCGGACGGCAACTCCATCAGACGGTCGGCGTAGTACATCCACGACACCGAACCGGCCACCAGGAACGAAGCGAAAATGGTGTTGATAATCAGGGAAATCTGGCTCACCGAAACCCCGAGGATCGCCGGCAGCATCTGCTTCATCACCCGCCACACACCGCTGTCACGCAGGTTCAGCCGCGGCAGTACCAGCATGCCGATTTTCTTCAGGTGCGGCAGTTGATACAACAACTGCGCCAGGCCACCCACCAGCACGGCCCAGCCGAGAGCCATCACCGGCGGATCGAAATACGGCGTCAGGAACACTGCGAACACGATCATGCTGACGTTGAGCAGGGTCGGCACAAAGGCCGGCACGGAAAAACGGTTCCAGGTATTGAGGATCGCCCCGGCCAGGGATGACAGGGAAATCAGCAATATATAAGGAAAGGTCACCCGCAGCAGATCAGCGGTGAGCTGGAATTTTTCCGGGGTATCGGTGAAACCTGGCGCCGTGGCCCAGATCACCCAGGGCGCGGCGAGCATGCCGGCGGCCGTGACCAGCGCCAGCACCAAGGTCAGTAGGCCGGTGACGTAGGCAATGAATGTGCGGGTTGCCTCATCGCCCTTCTGGCTTTTATATTCCGCCAGGATCGGCACAAAGGCCTGGGAAAACGCCCCCTCGGCGAAGATCCGTCGCAGCAGGTTGGGCAACTTGAAGGCAATGAAGAAGGCATCGGTGGCCATCCCGGCGCCGAATATCCGTGCGATCAGCGTGTCGCGAACGAACCCCAGGACGCGGGAAAGCATCGTGATAGAGCTGACGGCAGCCAACGATTTGAGCAGATTCATGAAAAGAGTTTTTGCCTGTCGATAAACAGCAGGCGAACAACGCGCCCACTTATGCGATACTCCGCGCCGCTAAACAGTACAGAGCCAAAGCCCGCGAGTTTACAGGTCGCACGCCGGAAAGAAATCCTTCGGTGCGCTGCACCTGCCATTCAGCGGAACGCGTCACCCGCCCTTGACAACACGTCAACTCATCGGCATGATTCGCGGCCTATTTTGTTTGCTATTTCCTAAAAAGTCTTTCGAGGAGCTCGACGGTGGCCAACACACCTTCCGCCAAAAAACGTGCAAAACAGGCTGAGAAGCGTCGCAGCCACAACGCCAGCCTGCGTTCCATGGTCCGTACCTACATCAAGAACGTAGTTAAGGCCATCGACGCAAAAGACGCTGAAAAAGCCCAAGCTGCTTACGTTCTGGCTGTGCCAGTTATCGACCGCATGGCCGATAAAGGCATCATCCACAAGAACAAGGCTGCTCGCCATAAGAGCCGCCTGAATGGCCACGTAAAGGCCCTGAACGTTGCCGCTGCTGCCTAAGCGACGCGTTCATTAAAAAACCGACCTCAGGGTCGGTTTTTTATTGCCCGGGATTTAACCGGCACGCCGCAAAAAATGTGGGAGCGGGCTTGTTCGCGAAAGCGGTGTGCCAGGCAACATCTACTCCACTGACAGACCGCATTCGCGAGCAAGCCCGCTCCCACAGGGCTATGTGTTGATTATTGAGCGCGAGCCCACGGCAAGATCGGAATCGCCGTCACCGCGTTCTGCGGGCTGCCCTCGATCACACGGTCGCTGTAGACCAGGTACACCAGTGTGTTGCGCTTCTTGTCGAGGAAACGCACCACCTGCATGGTCTTGAACACCAGGGAAGTGCGCTCCTTGAACACCTCCTCGCCATCCTTGAGCTCGCCCTTGAAGTTGATGGGTCCCACCTGGCGGCAGGCGATGGACGCCTCGGCGCGATCCTCGGCCAGACCCAGGCCGCCCTTCACGCCGCCAGTCTTGGCCCGCGACAGGTAACAGGTCACGCCTTCGACCTTGGGATCATCGAATGCCTCGACCACGATCCGGTCGTTCGGCCCGACAAACTTGAACACCGTCGACACCTGGCCAATTTCCTCGGCCGACGCCAGCAGCGGTACTGCCAGCAGCAAGCCGATCAATCCTTTTGCCAAACCCATGATTTTTCCTTAGACGAGGATCAGGTTGTCACGGTGAACCAGTTCAGGCTCCGCCATGTAACCCAACAGACCGACAATCGCATCAGACGATTGACCGATGATTTTCTGTGCTTCCAGCGCACTGTAGTTGGCCAGGCCACGAGCAATCTCGCGACCATCCGGCGCCACGCACACGACCATTTCGCCCCGACGGAAACTGCCCTGGACCAGCTTCACACCCACCGGCAGCAGGCTTTTGTTGCCCTGGGACAAGGCCGTCACGGCGCCCGCATCCAGCACCAGCGTGCCACGGGTTTGCAGGTGCCCGGCGAGCCATTGCTTGCGCGCTGCCAGCATGCCGCGCTCAGGGGACAGCAAGGTGCCGATGCGCTCGCCCGCCTTCAGACGATCCAGCACCCGCTCCAACCGACCACCGACAATGATGGTGTGGGCCCCGGAACGCGCCGCCAGGCGCGCGGCACGCAGCTTGGTTTGCATACCGCCACGCCCCAGCGCACCGCCAGTGCCACCCGCCACCGCATCCAGGGCCGGATCATCAGCACGGGCTTCATAGATCAACTGGGCATTGGGGTTGTTGCGCGGATCAGCATCGAACATGCCGTCGCGATCCGTGAGGATCACCAGCAGATCGGCTTCCACCAGGTTCGCCACCAGCGCGGCCAAGGTGTCGTTGTCGCCGAAACGGATCTCATCGGTAACCACCGTGTCGTTCTCGTTGATCACCGGGATGACTTTCAACTCGACCAGCGCCCGCAAGGTACTGCGGGCATTGAGGTAGCGCTTGCGGTCGGACAGGTCATCGTGGGTCAGCAGAATCTGCGCCGTATGGCGACCATGCTCGGCAAAGCTCGACTCCCAGGCCTGCACCAGACCCATCTGGCCGATGGCAGCGGCGGCCTGCAGCTCGTGCATCGCGCTGGGTCGCGACGTCCAGCCCAAACGGCTCATACCCGCTGCCACGGCCCCCGAGGAAACCAATACCAGCTCGACGCCAGCCTCATGCAAGGCCACCATCTGCTCGACCCACACCGCCATCGCCTGACGATCCAGACCCTTGCCATCCGCCGTCAGCAGCGCGCTACCGATCTTCACGACCCAGCGCCGCGCACCCGTCACCTTGCTCCGCATCATCTTCAACCTTTGCCAGCGAACGGCGCGACCCAGCGCCGCCCATGGGATTATTCGTATTTGCGTTTTACAGAAACCAAAACGCCGCTCGAATGAGCGGCGCCTTGGAAACCGGCTTGCCGGCGATGATAACACTGCGCTGAAACACTTGAACCTGTGGGAGCGAGCTTGCTCGCGATAGCGGCGTGTCAGCTAACGACCATGTCAACTGACAGACCGCTATCGCGAGCAAGCTCGCTCCCACAGGGCTCCTACAGGTCCTGGCTTCACGCCAGCACAAAATCAGTCGCGAACGTAGATAATTTCCGGACCGTCTTCGTCATCCACGTCTTCTTCGTCCCAATCGTCGTCACCGATGTCATGGACCGACTTCACGCCGCTGCGACGCAGGGCACGCTGGTCATCCAGCGCCTGAAGCTGGGCACGGGCCTCGTCTTCGATGCGCTGGTCGAGTTCGGCCAGCTCTTCCTTGTAGGCCGGGTCATTGGCCAGGCGATCGGCGCGATCTTCCAGGTAACGCATGATGTCGTGGCACAGGCGCTCGGTGCCTTCTTTGGCAATGGCCGAGATCACGTGGACCGGACCTTCCCACTCCAGGCGATCGACGATTTCCTTGACCCGCTCTTCATGCTCTTCTTCGAGGATCTGGTCGCATTTGTTCAGCACCAGCCAGCGATCACGCTCAGCCAGGGCCGGGCTGAACTTGGTCAGCTCACTGACGATGACCTCGGCGGCATCGGCGGCACTGGTGTCATCCAGCGGCGCCATGTCCACGAGGTGCAGCAACAGGCGCGTACGGGACAAGTGCTTGAGGAAGCGAATCCCCAGGCCAGCACCATCGGAAGCGCCCTCGATCAGCCCCGGAATGTCCGCAACCACGAAGCTCTTCCAACGGTCGACGCTGACCACGCCCAGGTTCGGCACCAGGGTGGTGAACGGGTAATCGGCCACTTTCGGCTTGGCCGCCGACACCGAGCGAATGAAGGTGCTTTTACCGGCGTTCGGCAGACCCAGCAGGCCCACATCAGCCAGCACTTTCATTTCCAGCTTCAGGTCACGCTGCTCGCCGGGCTTGCCTGGCGTGGTCTGGCGCGGCGCACGGTTGGTACTGGACTTGAAACGGGTGTTACCCAGGCCGTGCCAGCCGCCATGGGCGACCAGCAGACGCTGGCCAGCCTTGGTCAGGTCGCCAATGACTTCCTGGGTGGCGGAGTCGATCACCGTGGTGCCAACTGGCACGCGCAGGACCAGGTCCTCACCTTTTTTGCCGGTGCAGTCGGTGCTGCCGCCGTTGGAGCCACGCTCGGCATCGAAGTGCCGGGTGTAACGGTAGTCCACCAGGGTGTTGAGGTTTTCGTCGGCGAGCATGTAGATCGAGCCGCCGTCGCCCCCGTCACCACCGTTCGGGCCGCCGTTTTCAATGAATTTTTCCCGACGGAAACTCATGCAACCATTGCCGCCGTCGCCAGCCTTTACTCGGATCGATACTTCATCAACAAACTTCATGACACACGCCTCTCGCCATACGGACGAGCCAAAAAAACAAGACATAAGACTCTTGCAAAAATGAACGCAGCGACCTGATGAAACGCCCCAATTGCAGCGCCGACAGCCCATACAAACAGTTTTGCAAGAGACTCACCCCACAAACGAAAAAGCCCCGTCGCAAGACAGGGCTTTTCCAGCATTCTCGCGATTAAGCCGCGACAACACTCACGTAACGGCGGTTGAACGCGCCCTTTACTTCGAACTTGATCACGCCTTCGATTTTAGCGAAGAGGGTGTGATCCTTACCCATGCCAACACCGTAACCGGCGTGGAATTGGGTGCCGCGCTGACGCACGATGATGTTGCCCGGAATGATTTTCTGGCCGCCATACATCTTCACGCCAAGACGTTTGGCTTCTGAGTCGCGACCGTTACGGGTACTACCACCAGCTTTTTTGTGTGCCATGAGTTCAATTCTCCTAGTGAGGAATTAGGCTGAAATTAAGCCTGAATACCGGTGATTTTGATCTCGGTGTACCACTGGCGGTGGCCCATACGCTTCATGTGGTGCTTACGGCGACGGAACTTGATGATGCGGACTTTATCGTGACGACCTTGGGAGATCACTTCAGCCACAACGGTAGCGCCAGCAACGACTGGAGCGCCGATATTCACGTCATCGCCATTGGCGACCAACAGAACGCGATCAAAAGTCACGGATTCGCCGGTAGCGATTTCCAGTTTTTCGATCTTCAGGTATTCACCTGGGGCGACCTTGTATTGCTTGCCACCAGTAACAATTACTGCGTACGACATGGTATTTCTCCGATAATCCTGCTCACCCAGCGCTTTATAAGAAGAGGTATTGGCTGGCATGGCTGCATGGGCTGGAAGGCCCGGATGCAATTGCGTAAGGCAGGTGCTGCCCAGGAAGTTCAGGGTGCGCGATTGTACGCAAGCCGCCAGCGCCTTGCAAGTAGCCGTCCATCGCGCCTTGACACCTGCGGACGTGGGTCCTAGCATGCCGCGCAACCCTTCTGGAGCACCTGTCGCTGATGCAACCCCAAGCTTTCTACCGCGCGGTGGCGGACGATTTTAGCGCCGTCGACGGCATCATCAAGAAGCAGCTGACTTCCCGAGTGCCTCTGGTATCGAAAATCGGCGATTACATCACTTCAGCCGGTGGCAAGCGCCTGCGTCCTTTATTGGTGCTGTTGTGCGGCAAGGCCCTGGGTCGTGAAGGCGATGACATGCGCCTGCTGGCCGCCACCATCGAGTTCCTGCACACCGCAACCCTGTTGCATGACGATGTGGTCGACATGTCCGGCATGCGCCGTGGCCGTTCGACCGCCAACGCCATGTGGGGCAATGCCCCGAGCGTGCTGGTGGGCGACTTCCTCTATTCGCGCTCGTTCGAAATGATGGTCGAACTGGGCTCGATGCCGGTGATGAAGATCCTGTCCCAGGCCACGCGCATCATCGCCGAAGGCGAAGTGCTGCAGTTGTCCAAGGTGCGCGATGCCAGCACCACCGAAGAAACCTACATGGAAGTCATCCGCGGCAAGACCGCGATGCTCTTCGAAGCCTCGACCCACAGTGCCGCGGCCCTGGCCGGCGCCAGCGCCGAGCAGAGCGAAGCGCTGCGCACCTTTGGCGATCACCTGGGCGTGGCCTTCCAACTGGTGGACGACCTGCTGGACTACAAGGGCGACGCCGAAACCCTGGGCAAGAACGTCGGCGACGACCTGGCCGAAGGCAAGCCGACCCTGCCGCTGATCTACACCATGCGCGAAGGCACGCCAGAACAGGCGGCACTGGTACGCAAGGCGATCCAGAAAGGCGGGATCGAGGACCTGGAAAGCATTCGCGAAGCCGTCGAGGCGTCCGGCTCGCTGGACTACACCGCGAAACTGGCCCGTGACTACGTCGCCCGCGCGATCAAATGCCTCGACGCCCTGCCAGCCAGCGAGTACCGCGACGCGCTGGTGGAGCTGAGTGAGTTTGCGGTGGCGCGTACTCACTAAGTCAATTGCAAGAGGCTTTTTGTGGCGAGGGAGCTTGCTCCCTCGCCACAGGACCGCATACACCCCTCTCAGCAACAAAACCCTATATAATGTGCGCCCTTTTGCCCTCCTGATACCCAAGGAACCTTAGTGAGCACGTTGCCTCCCTGCCCGAAATGCAATTCCGAATACACCTACGAAGACGGCACTCAACTGGTCTGCCCGGAGTGTGCCCACGAATGGTCTGCCAGCGGCGAAGCTGAAACGGCGTCCGATGACACCGTGAAGAAAGATTCGGTCGGCAACGTCCTGCAGGACGGCGACACCATCACCGTGATCAAGGACCTCAAGGTCAAGGGCACGTCGCTGGTGGTCAAGGTAGGCACCAAGGTCAAGAACATCCGCCTGTGCGATGGCGACCACGACATCGATTGCAAGATCGACGGGATCGGCCCGATGAAGCTCAAATCCGAGTTCGTCAGAAAAGTCTGATCTTTGTGTATCCCATCCCGCGCGCCTGCGTGGGATGGTGCTTCGCCCTCCCCGCTTCAGCCCCGCTTTCCGCACACAGCCAAGCGCCAGTCGGTTTGACCTGACACGACCCACCGTCAGAAAACGAATCGGAGCACCAATAGAGACTTGCTATTTAGCGAATAAGAATTATTCTCATCGAACCCATCAAGGAGATGAGAACCATGACTTATTTGATCGATGCCTGGCTGGACCGCCCACATCCCTACCTCAGGATCCTGCATCGGGAAACCGGGGAAGTCTGTGCAGTGCTTGAAGAAGAAGCCTTGAACGAGTTGCAGGACCAGGGAGATCTGGACCTCAACAGCCTCAATTCCAGCGAACCGCTGGTGCTCAAGGAGCTGGTGCGCAATCTGTTCCTGTTCTGTTATGCCCGGGCGTTGCGCCCGACAAGCGATTTCAATGGCAGGTTTCACGGATGAAGCAGGCAAACCCTGTGGGAGCGAGCTTGCTCGCGATGGCGGCGTATCAGCTGACAAGATGTCGTCTGACCCTCCGCTTTCGCGAGCAAGCTCGCTCCCACAAGAGCTTGTTCAAGCGTTGATGCCTTACAGAACGTCCAGCAACTCGACGTCGAACACCAATACGCTGTGCGGCGGGATGCTGCCAACGCCTTGAGCGCCGTAAGCCAGTTCGCTCGGCACGTACAAACGCCATTTACTGCCGGCGTTCATCAGTTGCAGTGCTTCGGTCCAGCCAGGGATCACGCCGCCCACCGGGAATTCAGCAGGCTGGCCACGATCGTAGGAGCTGTCGAATACGGTGCCGTCGATCAGGGTACCGTGATAATGGGTACGCACCTGGTCTTCACGGGACGGCTTGGCGCCTTCGCCCTGGGTCAGCACTTCGAACTGCAGGCCGGAAGCCAAAGTGGTGATGCCTTCGCGCTTGGCATTTTCAGCCAGGAACGCACGGCCTTCGCCAGCGGCGGCTTCAGCCTTGGCAGCGGCTTCGGCCTGCATGATTTCGCGGATGACTTTGAAGCTGGCGGACATCTCGTCCTGGCCCACACGGCTTGGCTTGCCGGCGAAGGCGTCGGTCAGGCCGGCCAGGATCGCGTCCAGGCTGACGCCCGGTGGCGGGTTGTCGCGCAGCTGGTCGCCCAACTGACGGCCAATGCCGTAGCTGACGCGGGTTTCGTCGGTGGACAGGTTAACTTCGGACATGATGCTGCTCCGCTGTGCGGACGGCTCGGGAAATTGCCGTGCGTGACACAGCGCCTCCCGGAGCGCCCGGAACCAAAAGGGCGAGCAGACTAGCACAGATGCCGAGGCGGGTGACGAGCCCCCGCGTCAAAGCATCGCCCCAGAAACGACAACGCCCGCCTGCATCTCAGCAGGCGGGCGCCGCGCCGGGGCGATGAAACGACCTCAGTGCTTGGTCAGTTTATCCAGGTAGCCCATGGCAAATGCCGACACCACGAACGTCATGTGGATAATCACGTACCACATCAGGTGTTCGGGATCGACGTTCTTGGCGTCCATGAAAATGCGCAACAGGTGAATGGAGGAAATGGCCACGATCGAGGCGGCGACTTTCATCTTCAGCGATGAAGAGTCCATGGTGCCCAGCCAGTTGAGCTTTTCCTTGTCGGAGTCGATGTCCAGTTGCGAGACGAAGTTCTCGTAGCCGGAAATCATCACCATCACCAGCAGGCCACCCACCAGTGCCATGTCGATCAGCGACAGCAACACCAGGATCAGCTCGGATTCAGCCATGGCAAACACGTTGGGGATGACGTGAAAGACTTCCTGGAAAAATTTCAGCGCCAGGGCCAGCAAGCCCAGGGACAGCCCGAAGTAGATCGGCGCCAGCAGCCAACGGGAGGCGTACATTGCATTTTCGATAAAGCGTTCCATTGAATCTCACACCAGGGCTGAAAAATCGCGGCGAGTATATCAGCCACGACCTGCCCTACAAACGCCGAGCCCATCCTTGGCCCCAGCCCTTGTTTCAAAATCTTACAGCCGCTGCCCGCGCAACGATGCCTTCAATGCAGCGGGCGAAACTCGAAGCCGTCGACGCTGCGACAACGACCGCCATTGATCTCACGCAATTGAGCCTGCATGTGCAGGCACCAGATTTGCGGATCGTCGGCCAATGTATAGCCGTGCGTGGTCAGGGTCTGGACGATGTTATCGAGGATCGATTCGGCGGCGTTCGGGCCAGGAAACGGGCCCTGGGCCTTGATGGCAGAAGGTTGTTCACCGGCCATTCCGGCGGCGAAGAGCACGGTCCACATACCGGTATCTCCCGCGAGTGGGCGGATGGCGCATTCGATACGGGTGACAAGGCCCAAGCATTGACGAGTGAGGCAAAGGTTGCGCGACATGGCGGCGCCCCTCGGTAGATCCGGTATTCAGCCCCTTAAATGAGGCTGTTTCGATCCGATGATGACTCTCGTTATCCTTGAGCTGAGGATAGAAGAAAAGTTCCGGGCGCAAGGGTTTTCGAGACTAGAATGCGCCGAGCGGTCATAGTGTGAATATTGACGCCAAAGTGGCGGCATTTCTGACAAGAAACCACCGCAAAACCTATTGTGGGAGCGGGCTTGCTCGCGAAAGCAGTGTGTCAGCTAACGACTATGTCAACTGACAGACCGCTTTCGCGGGCAAGCCCGCTCCCACAGGGGTTTATACGGGCGATCAAGAGAACATCAGGCCGGCTTGGCCTCCGCCAACGCCTGCTGCGCCAGTTCCTTTTCCGCTTCCTTGATGTCGTCTTCGCTGATCATCTCCGCAATGACCCGCAGCCGCTCCACCACCCGGGCGTTGACGCTGCCTTCCGGGAATTCGCCGTTTTCGTCCGGCTCACCGGCAGGCTCGCCCACCAGCAGACTCAAGGCTTCGTCGGCCTGGCGCACGGCATAGACGTGGAATTGCCCGGCGCGCACGGCAGCCAACACTTTCTCGTCGAGCATCAGGGTGGCGACGTTGGCCTGGGGAATGATCGCCCCTTGCTCACCGGTCAACCCACGGGCTTCGCAGAGGCGGAAGAAGCCTTCGATCTTCTCGTTGACCCCGCCCACCGCCTGCACTTCACCGAACTGGTTGATCGAGCCGGTGATGGCGAAGCACTGCTTCAACGGCGTCTTCGACAAGGCCGAGATCAGCGTGCACGCCTCGCCCAGGGATGCGCTGTCGCCGTCCACATAACCGTAGGACTGCTCCAGGGCGATGCTCGCGGAGATCGCCAGCGGGAATTCCTGGGCATAACGGCTGCCCAGGTAACCCGTGAGGATCATCACGCCCTTGGAGTGGATCGGCTGGCCGAGGTTGACCTCGCGCTCGATGTCGACAATCCCGCTGCCGCCCGGGTACACCGTGGCGGAAATCCGCGCCGGTACACCGAACGCCGAGTCGCCAACCTCCAGTACCGTCAATCCGTTGCATTTGCCCACGGCCGCGCCGTCGGTGTCGATCAGGATGATCCCCGCCAGCATGTCGTCGAGGATCCGTGCCGAGACACGCCCGGTGCGCGTGGCCTTGGCCTTGAGGGCGCGTTCGATGTGGCCGGCGTCGGTCATCTCGTCACCGGCCAGCTGACGAATGAAATCCGCCTCGCTGACCAGTTGGAACAGGTCGCCGATCCGCGCCGACAAGCGCCCCTGGTGTTCGGCCAGGCGCGCACTGTAAGTGGCCAGGCGCGCCACCGCATCGGCGGTCAGCGGGGCCATGCCTTCTTCCGAAGTACGGGTCTTGAGCAACTGGGCGAACTGCTCCAGGCTCTCGTCGCCCATCGGGATGTCTTCATCGAAATCCACCAGCACGCGAAACATTTCCTGGAAATCCGGATCCAGGTCCTGCAACGCGTAGTAGAGCTGGCGCGCGCCGATGATCACGACCTTGACCTGCAACGGGATGTGCTGCGGCGTCAGGGTCACCGTGGCCAACCGACCCAGCTCACCCAGCGGCGATTCCATTTTCAGCTTGCGCGATTGCAGGGCGCGCTTGAGCGCATCCCACACGAACGGCTCGCCGAGCATTTTTTCGGCTTCAAGAATCAGGAAACCGCCGTTGGCCCGGTGCAAGGCCCCCGGACGCAGCTGCCGATACGTGGTGTAGAGCGCACCCTGGTCGGTGCTGTATTCGATGCGGCCGAACAGGTTGTCGTAGGTCGGGTGCGGCTCGAACACCACCGGGGCGCCACCGCTGAACGGATGCCCGACCACCAGGCTCGGGGCGTATTGCTCTTCCAGCAGCTTGCGGGCGATGGCGTCGGTCTTGCTGTCGTCCACCAGTTGCTCGACCACGGTCTTGAGCAGGTACACCTGCATCGCCTGCAAATAACCGCAGACCGCCGCGTTCTCCGCGTATTTTTCCGACAGCGGCGCCAGAAGGGGTTGCAGGGCCAGGGTAATGGTTTCTTCGTTGAGCTGGCGCAACTGGTTGCTGGACTCGCGCTTCCACTGCGGGAGGCTGGCGAGTTCTTCGTTCAGGCGCTCTTCGAGGCCGGAAATGTCATCATGGAAACGCTCGCGCTCGGCCTCCGGCAACTGGGCGAATTCGGCCTCATCCAGGGCCTTGCCTTCGCTCATCGGCGTGAAGGCGATGTTGCTGCTGTCACGGTACAGCGCGACATCTTTCTCCAGCGCCAGGCGCTCGATCACATCGAGCGCGCGGTCGTAGCGCTGGTTGAACGCGCGGTCGATGGCACTTTTTTTCTGCTGGTAGGACGGGTGCTCGAACACCGCCGGAAAGGTCGCCAACAGGTTGTCAATCAGGCCGTTGATGTCGGCGATGAACGCCCCGGCAGTGCCCGACGGCAGCTCCAGGGCACGGGGTTCGCGGGGTTCATCGAAGTTGTTGACGTAGACCCAGTCGGCCGGGGTCTGCAGGCGCTTGCCTTCGGCCTTGAGATAGCGTTTGACGAACGAGAACCGGCCAGTGCCGGGCTCGCCCATGACAAATACGTTGTAACCGGGGCGCGGCATCGCCACGCCGAACTGCAATGCTTCGACCGCACGTTCCTGGCCAAGCACACCGCGGAAGGGCTCCAGATCATTAGTGGTAGAGAAGCTGAACTGTTCAGCGGAAAACGGACGGGTCAGCGCTTCGGGCGCTAGACGCAAGCTGGCAGCAACAGGATCAGGCATCGGGCTTCCTTACATCAGGCGGGGCAGATAACGGCATTCTGGCGCCCCCCGCACCTGACTGGCAAGGAGCGCCTCAGGCCAAAGCATAGTCAAGACGCGAACCCCGGGCAGGGCCCCGTGAATTCATGACTTGGCGGATAGTTTTTGCAAAATGTCACGGAACCCTCGGATCGTGCCTAAACTCCAAATTGCGCGGCTGGAACATAACCAGCCCACTGGCAGCTGTAGGGGCCAGACCCTGTCCATTGGTATGCACATAAAGAGAACATAGCTATGAAACGGATTCTTCTCGGTACTCTCTTCACCGCTGTATCCCTCAACGCCATGGCTCAGGCGCCGGGCGGCCCGGATTGCGGCTGGGGCAACATGCTGTTCGAAGGTCAGCGTGGCACTCCGGCTCACTTCCTGGCATCCACCACCAACGGCACTTCCGGTAACGCGACCTTCGGCATGACCTCCGGCACCAACGGCTGCTCGACCAACGCGGCACTGACCTACGGTGGCAAGTCCTGGCTGGCCATGAATGGCATGATGAACGAGCTGTCCGAAGACATGGCCAAGGGTCAGGGCGAAGCACTGACGACCTACGCCGTGGTACTGGGCGTGGCGCCGGAAGACCGTGCGCATTTCTCTGCCGTCACTCACGAGCACTTCCAGCAGATCTTCAGCAAGGCTGACGTGACCGCAGAAGACGTGCATACCAACACCCTGACCGTACTGAAAAGCGATCCTCGCCTGGCCAAGTACGCGACTCAAGCTTAAGCTCGGTACCGCTCGCTCCTCTCGGGGAGCGGGTTTTTCTTTTTGGGGCCCCTTTCGGTCTTTATTTTCGACTTTCCAAGTAGCCGACTATGCTCAAACGCCTTGCCTGGCTGGCGCTCTGTGTGTGCGCCCCGCTGTCCGCCGCGCCTCATATCGACCCTCAACGTTTGCAGCAACTGGCCAATGACCGCTTCTGGATCTCCCTGGGCCACTACGAAACCGCCAAGCTTGGCGGCTGGCGCAGCTACGTCAGCGACAAGAAATTTTTCCTCGCGCCCGACGGCAATGAACATCCCGACCGTGAGCTGACCGCCACCCTCCAAGCCCTGTACGGCCCGGCCAGCGCTGGTCAGCAGCACGCCCAGTGCGTGTTCCCGGCGCGAACGCGCTGGCTCAAGGCGCAGCTCAAGCTGACGGACCTGCCGGCCATCGATTGCAGCGAGTTCACCCAGTGGTTCAAGGACGTGTCGCCCCACAGCGCGGTGATGATTTTCCCCGCTGCGTACCTGAACAGCCCTTCGTCGATGTTCGGCCATACCCTGTTGCGCATCGACCAGGCTGATGTGCAAAGCGACAAGACCGCCCTGCTCAGCTATGCGATCAATTTCGGTGCCTACATCGAAGGCTCGGATAACAGCATCCTCTATGCCTGGAAAGGCCTGATGGGCGGCTATCCCGGCCTGTTCGCCCTGGTGCCGTACCAGGAAAAACTCTCCGAGTACCGTAGCCTGGAGAACCGCGACCTGTGGGAATACCGCCTCAACCTGAGCCAGGCGGAAACCGAGCGCATGGTCGAGCACGTCTGGGAACTCAAGCAGATTCAGTTCGACTATTTTTTCTTCGATGAAAACTGTTCCTATCGCCTGCTCGAATTGCTCCAAGTGGCCCGCCCCAGCCTGCGCCTGACCGAACAATTCCCGTTGACGGCGATTCCCACCGACACCGTCAAGGCCGTGAAAGAAGCCGGGCTGGTGGAGAGCATCGAGTATCGGCCATCCCGGGAACGGGAACTGCTCAGTCGGGCGGAACCGCTCAGCGATGACGAACAACAATGGGTGCTGAAGGTCAGCGCCGACCAGCAGCAACTCCAAGCCCCCGACTTCAAGGCGCTGCCACGGGCGCGCCAGGCGCTGATCATCGATGCGGCCTATCGCCTGGAACGCTATCGGGCCAACGGCCAGGAACGCGACCCGCAACGGGCCCAGCGCAGCTTCGAGCTGTTGCGGGCGATCAACCAGAACCCCGCGCCGGAACTCGACATCCCGCAACCGGGCCTGCCCGAGGATGGCCATGAGTCGCGCACCTGGCAAGCTGGCCTCGGCACCCGGGGCGACCGGGCGTTCGGCGAGTATGGCTTGCGCATGGCCTATCACGACCTCAACGACAACGCCGAGAGCTTCCCCCTGGGGGCGCAGATCGAAATCCTGCAACTGAAGCTGCGCCAGTACGAAGGCAATGACTGGCAGCTTCAGCAATTGGACCTGGCGACCATTCGCTCCCTGACCCCGCGCAACGAGCTGCTGCAACCGCTGTCCTGGCAGGTCACCGGTGGCCTGGAGCGGGTGCCGGGCAAACACGATGATGAAACCTTGGTCAGCCACGTCAATGGCGGCGCCGGTGGTACCTGGGCGCTGGGCGAAGAGGTCCTGGGCTTTGCCCTGGGCACGGTGCGGGTCGAGCACAACAACGACTTCGCCCAGTTCATCGCCCCGGCCGCCGGTTTCAACAGCGGCGTGCTGTGGAAGAATCCGCTGGGCAACCTGAGCCTGGAAGCCAAGGGCGATTACTTCGTCAACGGCGAGGTGCGCCGTAGCCTGAGCCTGAATCAACAGTGGGAATTGTCCCGCAACCTCGGCCTGCGCTTGAGTGCCCAGCGAGAATTCAGCCACCTGGCTTCGCCGGAGAACGAGGTGATGCTCGAGGTGAAGTGGTATCACTATTGACCGAGACCGCTCTGCACGCGCCCAGAGACAAACGGATTAATCACAGGGCTTTCACATCGGCCTGACGAATCCGCTTCTAGACTTCTCGTATAAGCGGATACGGCAGGAAGGCTCAAATGAGGCGCGCGGCAGTGGTACTGGGTGTGTTGATGTTGCTCGGCGGCTGTGAAACCACTCATGAAGACCTGATCGCCCGAGGTTATCCACCGGCGTTCGCCGACGGCTACGACGACGGTTGCAGCAGTGGTCGGCAAGCGGCGGGGGTGATCACTGGCCAGTTCAGGAAAGACGTGCCGCGTTATCTCAAGGATCCGCGCTACGCAGAAGGCTGGAGCGATGGTTTCCGGCAGTGCCAGGCGATGCGCGAAAGCGAGGAGCGCAATGCCTACCGCGATCGTCATTGGGATGACCACGAACGTGCCTGGCAACAAGAAAAGGATCGGGACGCCGGCCGGGCTTATCGCTCGCCGTGAGTCGCGTACAGACATCCGTCGAAACCAAAAGCCTGCAACCATGGCCCAAGCTCCAATAGAGGAGAACACCATGAGCCGCGCTTTCGTCAACGAAGACAACGCCGCTGCCCAGGCCGATCAGCCGGTCGAACGCCAGGTCAGTGCGCAACCCAATTACGTCACGCCCACCGGGTTCGCCCAGTTGCAGGCCCGGGTCACCGAGCTGCAGGCGTTGCACAGCCAACAGGCGGCCAGGAAGGATCAGGCAGACAAGCAGCGCATCGCCGACATCGAACGAGACCTGCGCTATTTCAACCAACGCTTGCAAAGCGCGCAGGTCGTCGCGCCGACGTCAGCGGATCAAGTGCGGATCGGGCATTGGGTGACGTTTGTCGATGAGCACGATCACGAGCAGCGAGTGCAATTGGTGGGTGAAGATCAGGCCGATGCGGCCACTGGACTGATCAACTGGGGCTCGCCGCTGGGGCGGGCATTGCTGGGGGCGAAAGTTGGGGATGAGGTGATCTGGACGCGACCGATGGGGAGTCTCGCCATTGAAGTCATGGCGATAACGCTTGATTAACGGACTGAGCAGCCCGCTCCCACACTGGATCGACGGTAGTCCGCGATTTCCAGCCAGCCAATCCCCCTGTGGGAGCGAGCTTGCTCGCGATGAGGCCGTCACATCCAACATCATTGCAAGCTGATCCAACGCCTTCGCGGGCAAGCCCGCTCCCACACTGAATTGCGCCATGAAAAACGGAGCCCGAAGGCTCCGTTTTTTCATGCAACCAACCGACTCAAGCCAGTTTCTTGTGCCGTACGCGGTGCGGCTGGGCAGCCGCTTCGCCGAGGCGTTTCTTGCGGTCGGCTTCGTACTCGGTGTAGTTGCCTTCGAAGAACACCGCTTGCGAATCGTCTTCATACGCCAGGATGTGCGTCGCCACACGGTCGAGGAACCACCGATCGTGGGAGATCACAATGGCGGCACCCGGGAAGTCCAGCAAGGCCTCTTCCAGGGAACGCAGGGTTTCGACGTCGAGGTCGTTGGACGGTTCGTCGAGCAGCAGGACGTTGCCGCCCTCCTTCAAGGTCAACGCCAGGTGCAAGCGACCGCGCTCACCACCGGACAGGTCCTTGACGAATTTCTGCTGGTCGCCGCCCTTGAAGTTGAAACGGCCCACGTAAGTGCGCGACGGGATTTCATAGTTGCCGATGCGGATCTGGTCGGAACCGTCGGAGATCTGCTGGAACACAGTCTTGCTGCCGTCCAGGTCTTCGCGGCTCTGGTCGACGCAAGCCAGTTGCACGGTTTCACCGACTTCGATGCTGCCCGAATCCGGCGTTTCCTTGCCCATCAACATGCGGAACAACGTGGATTTACCCGCACCGTTACCGCCGATCACACCAACGATGGCCCCTTTGGGCATGGAGAACGACAGGTTGTCGATCAGCACGCGGTCGCCATAGCCCTTGGTGACGTTCTTGAACTCGATGACCTTGTCACCCAGGCGCGGACCGGCCGGGATGTAGATCTCGTTGGTTTCGCTGCGTTTCTGGAATTCCTGGGACTGCATTTCCTCGAAGCGCTGCAAACGTGCCTTGGATTTGGACTGGCGAGCCTTGGCGCCTTTGCGCACCCACTCCAGTTCTTCCTTCATGGCTTTTTCGTGGGCCGACTGCTGCTTGGATTCCTGGGCCAGACGATCGGACTTGGCTTCCAGCCAGCCCGAATAGTTGCCCTCGTACGGAATACCCGCGCCACGGTCCAGTTCGAGGATCCAGCCGGCGACGTTGTCGAGGAAGTAACGGTCGTGCGTGATCGCGACCACAGTGCCCGGGAAATCGTGCAGGAAGTGCTCCAGCCAGGCGACGGAATCGGCGTCCAAGTGGTTGGTCGGTTCGTCGAGCAGCAACATGTCCGGGGCAGACAGCAGCAACCGGCACAGGGCCACGCGGCGTTTTTCACCGCCGGACAGGTGTTCGACCTTCGCGTCCCAGGCGGGCAGGCGCAACGCATCGGCGGCGACTTCCAGCTGGCGGTCCAGGTTATGGCCATCACTGGCCTGCAGGATCGCTTCAAGCTTGGCCTGCTCGGCGGCCAGCTTGTCGAAATCGGCATCCGGCTCGGCGTAGGCGGCGTAGACCTCGTCCAGGCGCGCCTGGGCGTCCTTGATCACGCTGACCGCTTCCTCGACCACTTCACGCACGGTCTTGGTCGGGTCCAGCTGCGGCTCTTGGGGCAGGTAGCCGATGTTCAGGTCTGGCATCGGACGGGCTTCGCCGTCGAATTCGTTATCGACGCCGGCCATGATTTTCAGCAGCGTGGACTTACCCGAGCCGTTAAGGCCCAGTACGCCGATCTTGGCGCCGGGGAAGAACGAGAGTGAAATATTTTTCAGGATTTCCCGCTTCGGCGGAACAACTTTGCTCAGCCGATGCATGGTGAAGACGTATTGAGCCATGGTGAACCTAGCGTCAGTGACAGGTGAAAAGAACGAGCCAGGCCATGCGCGGCGCGGGCACTTGATAGTCATCAATGCCTGCGGGCAGTTAAAGCCTGGGGATCTGGAGCCGGAGCGCTCTTGTTTGACCGGCAAAGCTACCTCAACCGTCGGTCAAGGTCCAGCCGCCAAGGGCTGGCACTTTGCCACAACTCAAGGCATGCTAGCCGCCCTTCGGGCGTCCGGCTTATAGTGCACGTCGCGCCAGTCCAGCAAACTGCAGGATTCCAGCTTGTCCAAAGTCACGCCGTCCCTGTCCCCACGAGCACCGACTGGTGTGCCCAGCGCCCCCCTGCGCGGGACATTGAAGAGCGCGCTGGCCACGCTGGTGCTGGTGTTGCTCGGATTGCTCTTCTGGCAGTTGCTCGACCAACTGCGCGAAACCCAGCAGCAACAGCGCCAATACACCATCGAATACACCGCCGACCTGGCCGCGCAAGTCAGCCTTAACATGGCCCTGAACGCGCAAATCGCCCTCAATTTGCTACCGATCGTCGAACAACCGCAAACGACCGACGAACAGCAGGCCCTCTTGCGCAAACTCCAGCAATCGTTGCCCGAGCTGCGCAGCCTGGTCTTGCTGAGCCCGTCCGGCAAAGTGCTCAGCGACAGCGCAGCCGACAGCCAGGACGCCGACTACCTGAGCGAACTGGTGCGCCGCAGTCGTGCCCAGGCGCACTATTTCAGCAATGCCAAAGACGGCTCCGTGGTGCATCTGCTGTTGCACCAGGCCACTGGCAGCACCCGCGGTTACTGGGCCCTGCGCCTGTCTCCAAGCTTTTTCTCGACCCTGACCAAACAGGCCGATGTGGGCTTGCGCCCGTTGTGGCTGGTGGAGAACCGTCTTGACCAGCAGATCATCAGTCGCGATGAAGGCCTGACCTCGGCTCGCCCTGCCTACCTATCGCCGGATGACCTGAGCAACACCGTGCTGACCGTGCCCTTGAGCAGCAGTGACTGGCAACTGCGCGGGCTGTTCGACCAACGCCAGGTGATCGAGCAACTGCTACCGGCCTTCATCGGCAAGTGCCTGCTGGGCCTGGCATTTTCAATGCTGCCGGTGCTCGCGTTACTGAATACGCGCCGACGCCAGCGCCAGTTGCACGAAGGTCGTCGTCGCTACCAGGATATTTTCGAAGGCACCGGCGTGGCCCTGTGTGTGCTTGACCTGTCTGGGCTCAAGGCCTTTTTTGACAGGGCCGGCCTGCACAACGGCGATCAATTGCGAGCCTGGGTGGAACGTCCGCACCAGTTCGAGCAGCTGCGCCAGGAAGTGCAGGTCACCGAAGTCAATCAGATGGCGCTGAAGCTGCTCAACGTCGATTCCTGCGAAGAAGCCTGGCAATTGTTGGTCGGCAAAGGACCGCAGGACAACAACCCCATCGGCTCGAAACTGCTCGAAGCGCTGCTCGACCCGCACAAACAGCTGGAACTGGAGATCAAGCTCCAGGATGCCCATGGCCGCGATCAACACCTCTGGCTGGTACTGCGCCTGCCGGAAAAGCAGCAAGACTATAACGCCGTCATCCTGAGCATCAGCGACATCACCAGCCGCAAGCTGATCGAGCTCTCGCTGCTTGAACGCGAAGGTTTCTGGTCCGACGTGGTGCGCACCGTGCCGGATCATCTCTACGTGCAGGACGTCATCAGCCAGCGGATGATCTTCAGCAACCATCACCTGGGCCAGACCCTGGGGTACGACCGTACCGAACTGCACCAGATGGGCGAGTACTTCTGGGAAATCCTGCTACACAGCGAAGATGCCGAGCACTACCACAACCTGCGCCAGGAACAACGGCGCGGCGGGTATACACAACTGCTGCAATGTCAGCTGCGCTTTCGCCATCGCAACGGCAAATGGCGGTGTTTCGACATTCGCGAACAGGCACTGGCCCGGGACCGGCACAACCAGGTGACACGGATCATCGGCGTGGCCAAGGACGTCACCGAGCAGATCGAGGCCAGCGAATCGCTGCGCGACAGCGAGCAACGCTACCGAATGCTCGCCGAAAGCATCAGCGACGTGATTTTCTCCACCGACAACAAACTCTCGCTCAACTACGTCAGCCCCTCGGTACAAGCGGTGCTGGGCTACAACGCCGATTGGATCTTCCAAAACGGCTGGCAATCAATCATTGCCAATCCGCAACAGTTGACCGGCATCTACACCTTGATGGACCGCGTCAGCAAGGCTCTCGACATTCCCGAGCAACTGGCCGAACTGCGCAACCAGCTACAAACCCAGCTGTTCCTGTTCGACTGCCTGCGTGCCGACGGGCGCAAGATCCCCATCGAGTTGCGGCTGGTGCTGGTGTGGGATGACAACGGTGGATTCGAAGGCGTGCTCGGCGTCGGCCGCGACATCAGCCAGCAGCGGCGCGCCGAAAAAGACCTGCGCATGGCCGCCACGGTGTTCGAGCACTCGACCTCGGCGATTCTGATCACCGACCCGGCTGGCTATATCGTCCAGGCCAACGAAGCCTTCAGCCGCGTCAGTGGTTATGCGGTGTCGCAAGTGCTGGACCAGTTGCCCAACATGCTGACCGTGGACGACCAGCAGGAAGCTCACTTGCGCTACGTGCTCAAGCAGTTGCAACAGCACAGCACCTGGGAGGGCGAGGTCTGGCTCAAGCGCCGCAATGGCGAACACTATCCGGCCTGGGTCGGCATCACGGCGGTACTGGACGATGAAGGCGATCTGGCCAGCTACGTGTGCTTCTTCAGCGACATCAGCGAACGCAAGGCCAGCGAGCAGCGTATCCATCGCCTGGCCTACTACGACGCCCTGACCCACCTGCCCAACCGCACGCTGTTCCAGGATCGCCTGCACACTGCCTTGCAATCGGCCGAAAGGCAGAAGACCTGGGTGGTGCTGATGTTCCTCGACCTGGACCGTTTCAAGCCGATCAACGACTCCCTGGGCCACGCCGCTGGCGACCGGATGCTCAAGGAAATGGCCACGCGGCTGCTCGGCTGCGTGGCCGACGACGACACCGTGGCACGCATGGGCGGCGACGAGTTCACCCTGCTGCTGCAACCTCGGGCCAGCCGGGAAATGGCGCTGAACCGGGCGATTACCGTGGCCGAGCAAATCCTCGCCAGCCTGGTCCGGCCATTCGTGCTCGAAGGCCGGGAGTTCTTCGTCACCGCCAGTATCGGTATCGCCCTGAGCCCCCAGGACGGCAACGAGCTGAGCCAACTGATGAAAAACGCCGACACGGCCATGTATCACGCCAAGGAACGCGGCAAGAACAACTTCCAGTTCTATCAAGCCGACATGAACGCCAGCGCCCTGGAGCGGCTGGAACTGGAAAGCGACCTGCGCCATGCCCTGGAACAGAACGAGTTCGTGTTGTATTACCAACCGCAGTTCAGCGGCGATGGCAAACGTTTGACCGGCGCCGAGGCCCTGTTGCGCTGGCGTCATCCACGCCGTGGGCTGGTGCCGCCGGGGGATTTCATCCCGGTGCTCGAGGAACTCGGGCTGGTGGTGGACGTCGGCGATTGGGTCATCACCGAGGCCTGCCGGCAACTCAGGACTTGGCACCAGGCCAAGGTCCGGGTGCCGAAGGTCTCGGTCAACATTTCGGCCCGGCAGTTCTCCGACGGCCAACTCGGCACGCGAATCGCCAATATCCTGCGCAGCACTGGCCTGCCACCGGCCTGTCTGGAGCTGGAACTGACTGAAAGTATCCTGATGCGTGAAGTCAGCGAAGCGATGCAGATCCTGGACGGCCTGAAAAACCTGGGCCTGAGCATCGCGGTGGATGACTTCGGCACCGGCTATTCGTCGCTCAACTACCTCAAGCAGTTTCCCATCGACGTGCTGAAGATCGACCGTACCTTTGTCGATGGCCTGCCGTCAGGCGAACAGGATGCCCAGATCGCCCGGGCGATCATCGCCATGGCCCACAGCCTCAACCTGGCGGTGATTGCCGAAGGTGTCGAGACCCACGAACAACTGGAATTCTTGCGCGAGCACGGTTGCGACGAAGTCCAAGGCTACCTGTTCGGCCGCCCAATGCCGGCCACCCGGTTCGAAGCGCAGTTCAGCAATGATGCGTTGTTCATGCTCGACTGAGGTTCTTCGGTGCCTGCTGTGGCCTCATCGCGAGCAAGCTCGCTCCCACATTTGGACCTGTGTCCCCATAACCCTGTGGGAGCGAGCTTGCTCGCGATGGGGCCCGCCAAGGCAACGCAGAATGGCGCGTGAAACCCATTCGTCCGCGACATGACGTCCTTTCATATGCCTTCCAAAACCGGTTGGGTTAGAATGCCCCCCTTTTCTGCCCCCGATCCTTGAGGACCGCCATGTTCAGCCGTGATTTGACTATTGCCAAGTACGACGCCGATCTCTTTGCCGCCATGGAGCAAGAAGCTCAGCGCCAGGAAGAGCACATTGAGCTGATCGCTTCGGAAAACTACACCAGCCCCGCGGTGATGGAAGCTCAAGGCTCGGTACTGACCAACAAGTACGCCGAAGGTTATCCGGGCAAGCGCTACTACGGTGGTTGCGAGTTCGTCGACGTGGTCGAGCAACTGGCCATCGACCGCGCCAAGGAACTGTTCGGTGCCGACTACGCCAACGTCCAGCCCCACGCCGGTTCCCAGGCCAACGCTGCCGTGTACCTGGCGCTGCTGTCGGCCGGTGACACCATCCTGGGCATGAGCCTGGCCCACGGCGGTCACCTGACCCACGGCGCCAGTGTTTCGTCCTCGGGCAAGCTGTACAACGCCATCCAGTACGGCATCGACGGCAACGGCCTGATCGACTACGACGAAGTCGAGCGCCTGGCCCTCGAGCACAAGCCGAAAATGATCGTGGCCGGCTTCTCGGCCTACTCGCAGATCCTCGACTTCCCACGCTTCCGCGCAATCGCCGACAAGGTCGGTGCCTACCTGTTCGTGGACATGGCTCACGTGGCGGGCCTGGTCGCCGCTGGCGTCTACCCGAACCCGGTGCCGTTCGCCGACGTGGTCACCACCACGACCCACAAGACCCTGCGCGGTCCACGTGGCGGCCTGATCCTGGCTCGCGCCAACGCCGACATCGAGAAGAAGCTGAACTCCGCCGTCTTCCCGGGCGCCCAGGGCGGTCCACTGGAACACGTGATCGCCGCCAAGGCGATCTGCTTCAAGGAAGCGCTGCAACCTGAATTCAAGGCTTATCAGCAGCAAGTGGTAAAGAACGCCAAGGCCATGGCCGGCGTGTTCATCGAGCGCGGCTTCGACGTCGTGTCGGGCGGCACCGAGAACCACCTGTTCCTGTTGTCCCTGATCAAGCAGGACATCTCCGGCAAAGACGCTGACGCGGCCCTGGGCAAGGCGTTCATCACCGTGAACAAGAACTCGGTGCCAAACGATCCTCGCTCCCCGTTCGTCACCTCCGGCCTGCGCTTCGGCACCCCGGCCGTGACTACCCGCGGTTTCAAGGAAGCCGAGTGCAAGGAACTGGCCGGCTGGATCTGCGACATCCTGGCAGACCTGAACAACGAAGCGGTGATCGACGCCGTTCGTGAGAAGGTCAAGACCATCTGCAAGAAGCTGCCGGTATACGGCGCTTAATCAGTCTTTCAGACCGCAGTAAAAAGGCCCGCCTCTTTCGAGGCGGGCCTTTTTTATTGACCTTTAAATAGGTCACGGCAACTAGCAGCCGCTTTTTAACATTCAACAATTGTCACCGCACTTAACTTCCCGCAATACAAACAACACCAACAGCGATCAACAAACCAATAAGATCCGCCTCGCTCCACGTCGAACTTCACCGCTCACTACAGGATTCAATCATCACATGGACAGTGAAAAATCTTTTCATGCAACACTTCGCATGTTTGACGCCCACGTAAATTTACTGGAAACGCTGCATGGTAAACCCGCGATGGCAACCGTCAGTTCATTCAGCGGTGGATTCTTTACCGGCAAACCGCAAACCCATGATCACTCACACCTGCTGGGCATGCGCGCCGGAGCCCAGGGCGTGGCCCCTACCCCATTGTTGCTGCATTTCCGGCCTACGCCCACTGGCTACATCCTGACCCTGAAAAACCCCGGGGAACACTACAACAAACTGATGAGCAAGAGCTGGCTTGAAGTGCTTGGCGCAGAAAATTCAAACACAGCCAATCCGACGCGTTTCATCTTTATCGATCATCAACACAAGATCATCACCCGAAAAAACATCAACGCCCAGCACACCCCCATCTCGCTCATGACCGCGACTGATAAATATGTCGGCGGATTAAGAGTGCGTGGCTCGCCTTACATCTATCTTGCCGAGACCGAAGAAAGATCAAAAATAACTTTTATCTTGAGCCTGCACGAAAGCATGTAGATTTCGAAAAAAACATATCACCAGACAGCGCTTGTGGCGAAGGATAATCTCTCGCCACAAGGTTCTACGGTGGACGGCTTCTTCAACAACTCAACTTGGGCAAGTGGACAGCCGCAGGGCACCGGACGTCAAAGCAGGATGGCTTCGAAGCCTGCGCGGATTTTTTCTTCGGGCAGTTCGTCGGCGATGAACACGATCACGCTTTCCCGGGCTTCATCCGAGGCCCATTCGGTGTCCCAATCGAAACCGTACAGCTTGAGTACACCCTGGAACACCAACCGCCGGGATTCGCCTGCGATGTTCAGCACGCCCTTGTAGCGCAGCAGCTGCTTGCCATGCTCTTCCAGCAACTGGTTCATGAACTCGCTGAGTTTTTCGATATCCAGCGGTTTGTCGGTGCGCAGCACGAGGCTGCTGATCCGATCGCCCGTAGTGGCCTTGCCGACCGGCCGCAGGCTGAACCCTGCGCCCAGGTCCGCATTGAGATTGAACCCTCGGATGTCGAGCAGTTCGGCCAGATCGATCTTGCCGTGTTCAACCACCCTGATGGGCGCCCGCCGGTTGATGCGCGCCAGACGCTCGCCAAGGGCTTGGACCTGGGCAGCGTCCACCAGATCGGTTTTGCTCAAGAGCAGGCGGTCGGCAAATCCGACCTGGGCCTGGGCGATGGCCTGGGTCAGGTGGACATCGGCGTGAGCAGCGTCTACCAGGGTCAGAATCCCATCGAGGATGTAGCGCTCGCGCAGGTCCTCGTCGATGAAGAACGTCTGCGCCACCGGGGCCGGGTCAGCCAGGCCGGTGCACTCGATCACCAAGCGGTCGAAGGCGATCTCGCCGCTGTCCAGCCGTTCAAGCAGCAGGTACAGGGCTTTGGTCAGGTCGGTGTGGATGGTGCAGCACACGCAGCCATTGGCCAGGGTCATGACTTGCACCGGCTCGTCGCCCAGCAATTGGGTGTCGATACCGGCATCACTGAATTCGTTCTCGATCACGGCGATTTTCAGGCCGTGCTCGGCCTTGAGCAGGTGACGCAACAGCGTGGTCTTGCCAGCGCCGAGGAAGCCGCTGAGGATGGTGACCGGGATGGGAGAGGACAAACTGAATCTCCTTGATGCCTGAAAGGAAAACGGTTTTGTGGGAGCGAGCTTGCTCGCGAAGGCGGTGGATCAGTTGACATCGATGCTACTGACCCGACGCCATCGCGAGCAAGCTCGCTCCCACAAGGGGATCTGTGGTAGCCCGCAAATGTTGAAACCACCCCAAAACAACTGTGGGAGCGGGCTTACTCGCGAAGGCGGTGTGTCAGTTGACATCGATGCTACTGACCCGACGCCATCGCGAGCAAGCTCGCTCCCACAAGGGGATCTGTGGCAGCACGCAAATGTTGAAATCACCCCAAAACAACTGTGGGAGCGGGCTTGCTCGCGAAGGCGGTGTGTCAGCCACATCAATGGCGACTGACCCGACGCCATCGCGAGCAAGCTCGCTCCCACAAGGGGATCTGTGGCAGCACGCAGATGTTGAAACCACCCTAAAACAACTGTGGGAGCGGGCTTGCTCGCGAAGGCGGAGTGTCAGCCACATCAATGGCGACTGACCCGACGCCTTCGCGAGCAAGCCCGCTCCCACGGGGGTTACTTCAACCCAAGCGGTGTTTCAACAACACTTGGGCCCACCCTTGCCACCGTAGCGGGCCTCCTGGCGTTCGCGGAAGAACGCCTCGTAGTCCATCAACGGTTTGTCCGGGTGTTTGGTTTGCATGTGCTCGACGTAGTTGTCGTAGTCGGGCATGCCGACCATCAGGCGCGCGGCCTGACCGAGGTATTTACCGAGGCGACCCAGGTCATTGAACATCGTTGCAATCCTCTATCAAGCGTCCGGCACGGCCTGGAATGGCGCTTCTTTATCCGTACGTTCCTTGGTGCCCCAGGCAGCAATGCCGACCTTGAGCGCGTAGAACAGGATGCTGAATACCACGAACAGGAACAATACCGTCAGCGTGGCGTTGGTGTAGGCGTTGAACACCACGTGCTGCATCTGCTCGATGCTCTTGGCCGGGGCCAGGATCTGGCCGGCGGCCAGGGCATCGTTGTATTTGCGCGCCAGGGCCAGGAAGCCAATCGCCGGGTTAGCGTCGAACAGCTTGATCAGGCCCGCCGTGGTGGTGCAGATCAACAGCCAGACCGCCGGCAGCATGGTCACCCAGACGTAGCGCTGGCGCTTCATCTTGATCAGCACCACGGTGGCGAGCATCAGGGCAATACCGGCCAGCATCTGGTTGGAGATGCCGAACAGCGGCCACAAGGTGTTGATGCCGCCCAGCGGATCGATCACGCCCTGGTACAGCAGGTAACCCCACAGCGCCACGCAACCGGCGGTGGCGATCAGGTTGGCGGTCCAGGATTCGGTGCGCTTGAGCGAAGGCACGAACGAGCCCAGCAAGTCCTGCAGCATGAACCGTCCGGCACGGGTACCGGCGTCCACCGCCGTGAGGATGAACAACGCTTCGAACAGAATCGCGAAGTGGTACCAGAACGCCATGGTGTTCTCACCCGGCAGCACCGAGTGCAGGATCTGCGCGATACCGACCGCCAGGGTCGGCGCACCGCCGGCACGGGCCAGGACGGTGGTTTCGCCGATGTCCTTGGCCACCGCTTGCAGCGCCTCGGGGGTGATTGCAAAACCCCAGCTGCTGACGGTTTGCGCCACGGCCACCACGTCACCTCCGACGATCGCCGCCGGGCTGTTCATGGCGAAGTACACGCCTGGCTCGATCACCGACGCGGCGACCATGGCCATGATCGCCACGAACGACTCCATCAGCATGCCGCCGTAACCGATGTAGCGGGCGTTGACTTCGTTATCCAGCAGCTTGGGCGTGGTGCCCGAGGAGATCAGCGCATGGAACCCCGAGACCGCGCCGCAGGCGATGGTGATGAACAGGAACGGGAACAGCCCGCCCTTCCACACCGGACCGGTGCCGTCGGTGAACTGGGTCAGCGCCGGCATTTTCAGCTCGGGCATGGTGACCAGGATGCCGATGGCCAGGGCGACGATGGTGCCGATTTTCAGGAACGTCGACAGGTAGTCCCGCGGGGCCAGGATCAGCCACACCGGCAGCACCGCCGCGACAAAACCATAGCCGATCAACATCCAGGTGATCTGGATCCCGGTGAAGGAGAAGGCCTTGGCCCAGACCGGGTCGGCGGCGATCTGCCCGCCCAGCCAGATCGAGCCCAGCAGCAACAGCACGCCGATGAGCGAGATTTCACCGATGCGGCCCGGGCGGATGTAGCGCATGTAGATGCCCATGAACATCGCGATCGGGATGGTCGCCATCACCGTGAAGATCCCCCACGGGCTCTCGGCCAGGGCCTTGACCACGATCAGCGCCAGCACCGCGAGGATGATGATCATGATCAGGAAGCAACCGAACAGCGCGATGGTGCCGGGGATGCGGCCCATTTCTTCCCGGACCATGTCGCCCAGGGAACGACCGTTACGGCGGGTGGACAGGAACAGGATCATGAAGTCCTGCACCGCACCGGCCAGCACCACGCCGGCAATCAGCCAGAGCGTGCCAGGCAGGTAGCCCATCTGCGCCGCCAGCACCGGCCCGACCAGCGGCCCCGCACCGGCAATGGCCGCGAAGTGGTGACCGAAGAGAATGTGTTTGTTGGTCGGGACGTAGTCCAGGCCATCGTTGTTGAGCACGGCGGGGGTGGCCCGGCGCGCATCGAGTTGCATCACGTTGTTGGCGATGAAGAGGCTGTAGTAGCGGTAAGCGACCAGGTAGATGGCCACGGCGGCGACGACGATCCACAAGGCATTGATCGCCTCGCCTCGACGCAATGCCACGACGCCCAGGGCGCAGGCTCCTACAACGGCCAGCAGTAGCCAGGGTAGATGGCGCAGCAGGCTATTATTGTTTTTCATTTTTATATTCCAGCCAGGGTGGACAAGAAAGAGTGCCATCGGAGTTTAGCGCTAACCCGGGTAAAG
Organism: Pseudomonas brassicacearum; assembly: GCF_000585995.1. Taxonomy (NCBI): domain Bacteria; kingdom Pseudomonadati; phylum Pseudomonadota; class Gammaproteobacteria; order Pseudomonadales; family Pseudomonadaceae; genus Pseudomonas; species Pseudomonas brassicacearum. The sequence goes on from NZ_CP007410.1 coordinate 5,740,804, forward strand.
GCCATACCTGACATTCGTCTGCCACCGGCCGAACGGTGTCGATGACCGGCCAGTAGGGTCTATAGTCATTAAATCTTCAGAGGGAAAGCGTAATGAGCGAACGCCGCCGCTTCGTACGAATAGAGTTCCATGCCAAGACCGAGCTGACCCAGGGCCCATTCACCTGGCCGGTGAAACTGCTGGACCTGTCCCTTAAGGGCCTGCTGATCGAAAAACCCCAGCCCTGGCTGGGCAACGCCGAAAAAACCTTCATGGCCGACATTCACCTGAGCAATGAGGTCGAGGTGAAGATGGAAGTCAGGCTCACCCACGACGATCACGGCCACCTGGGCTTTGTCTGCGAGCACATCGACCTGGACTCCATCGCACACTTGCGCCGACTGGTGGAGCTGAACCTGGCCGATCATGACGAACTGGAGCGGGAATTCGCGGCGTTGATCCAGGTTTGAACCAGCCTGCGCGCTCTTTGTGGCGAGGGGATTTATCCCCGCTGGGCTGCGCAGCAGCCCCCGAAAAGCGACGCCAATCTACCTGACACAACGAGTTGTCAGATTCAGGGCTGCTTCGCAGCCCAGCGGGGATAAATCCCCTCGCCACAGATAAATCCCCTCGCCACAGATAAATCCCCTCGTCACAGATAACTCCACTCGTCACAAAGGGCCTTGTAAAGCCTTTAGGATTACTCGAACAACGCATCCAACGCCTGTTCCAGGCGTGTCACCGCAATGATCTGCAACCCCGGCGGCGCTTCCTTCGGTGCATTGCCCTTGGGCACGATGGCGCGCTTGAAGCCATGCTTGGCCGCTTCCTTGAGCCGCTCCTGGCCACTGGGCACCGGCCGGACTTCCCCCGACAGCCCCACTTCGCCGAACACCAGCAGATCATGGGGCAGCGGTCGATTGCGCAGGCTGGACATGACCGCCGCCATCAGCGCCAGGTCGGACGCGGTTTCCAGCACCTTGACCCCACCGACCACGTTGAGGAAAACGTCCTGGTCGTGAGTCGGAATCCCACCGTGTCGATGCAGGACCGCCAACAACATGGCCAGCCGATTCTGGTCCAGGCCCAAGGTGACCCGCCGCGGGTTCGCCAGGTGACTGTCATCCACCAGTGCTTGCACTTCCACCAGCATTGGCCGGGTGCCTTCCCAGGTCGCCATGACCACGCTGCCCGGCACTTCTTCCTGGGCACGCGTCAGGAAGATCGCCGAAGGGTTGGAGACTTCTTTCAGGCCTTTGTCGGTCATGCCGAACACACCCAGTTCGTTGACGGCGCCAAAGCGGTTCTTCACGGCCCGCAATAGACGCAGGCGCCCATCGGACTCGCCTTCGAAATACAACACGGTGTCGACCATGTGCTCCAGCACCCGGGGTCCCGCCAGCGCCCCCTCCTTGGTGACGTGGCCCACCAGGAAAATCGCCGTGCCGCTCTGCTTGGCGTAACGCACCAGCAACGCCGCGCTTTCGCGCACCTGGGACACACCGCCCGGGGCCGATTGCAGTTGTTCAGTGAAAATCGTCTGGATCGAATCGATCACCATCACCTTGGGCTTTTCCAGGCGGGCCGTGGCGATGATGGTCTCGATGCAGGTCTCGGTCATGACCCGCAGTTGGTCCTGGGGCAGCCCCAGGCGCCGGGCGCGCATGGCGACTTGCTGCTGGGATTCCTCACCGGTGACGTACAGCGCCGGCATGCGGGTGGCGAGGTTGCACAAGGTTTGCAGGAGGATGGTGGATTTGCCGATGCCCGGGTCCCCGCCGATCAGCACCACCGAACCGTCCACCAGGCCCCCGCCCAGCACGCGGTCGAGTTCGCCGGAGGCGGTGGAAAAGCGCGGGATTTCCTCAACGCTGACTTCGGCCAGGGTCTTGATCTGCGCCTGCTGACCGGCCCAGCCCGTACGGCCGGTAGGCGCCGCCGCGCCGCCGCTTTCCACCATGGTTTCGGTCAGGGTGTTCCAGGCTCCGCACTCGCTGCACTGGCCGGCCCATTTGGGAAAGGTCGAACCGCACTCGGTGCAGCCGTACATGCGCTTTGCCTTGGCCATCTGAACTCCCGGATAAAAACCGCGATGATAGCCCAGGCAGCCACTAGCGCGGGGCCGGCATTCTGATTTCACCGTTGGCCAGGTCCGCCGCCGTATTGCCCAGCGGATCCCGGGCCTGCAGGTCGGCGCCCTTGGCCTTCAAGGCATCGAGCAATTCGGCACGCTTGAACAGCCCGGCGTACATCGCGGCGGTCTGCCCGGCCCCGTTGCGCTGGTCCGGGCTGCAATCGGTGGAGAGCAAACGACGCGCAATCTGCACTTCGCCCTTGAAAATGGCGCCCATCAGCGCCGTGTTACCGCGTTTGTCCTGGGCGCAGGCATCGGCGCCGGCGGCCAAGAGCTGCTCCACCGCCGGGCCGTGGCCGTGATAAGCCGCGAGGATCAGGGCGGTGTAGCCCTTTTCATCCTGGGTGTTGAGGGCGTAACCGGCCTCGATAAAGGTCTCGAGCATCGGCACATCGCCCCGACGGGCGGCGTCAAAGTAGTAATTCTGCAACTGTTCTTGTACCGCCACCGGGTCGGCAGGCACGGGCTGATCGGCCCACACGCTCAATGAGCAGGCTGTGAGCATCGATAACAGTAGCTGACGCATCATGACGTCTCCTTTGGCATATGACTGTGGGAGCAGAACGCGCTCCCACAGGTTTTGCGGCGATGGATCAGTCGCTCAGTTTTTCCGCCAGCGCCTTGACCCGGGCCAGATCCCCTTTGGCGACACGGGCCACTCCAGTGCCGTATTCAGGGTCAGCCTTGTAGAGGAATGACAGGATGATGTGCTTGCTCTCGTCATCGGTGGTCGCCAACGACCCACCGAAACTTTCGATCAAGTCACTACGCTCCTTCTGGTTGAACGAGCGGTACAAATCACCGGCCTGCTTGAAGTTTTGCTCGCGTTGGATCTTCGCCTGCTGGGTGCTGCCGCTCAACGCGGTCTGGCTGTAGCGAGCCGATGGCTGTTCCTCGCGCGGCGTCAGGCGACTCGGCTCATAATTAACGCCGGTGCTGGTGCTCCCTGGGTTCATCGCACCGTCCTGGTTACCGTTGTTCACCGCCACCTTGGGGGCGTTGATCGGCAACTGCAGGGCATTGGCGCCTATCCGGTACATCTGCGTATCGGCGTAGGAGAACACCCGCCCCTGCAGCAGACGGTCCTCGGAAGGTTCGATTCCCGGCACCAGATTGGCCGGCGCCATCGCCACCTGTTCGGTTTCCTGGAAGACATTCGCCGGATTGCGGTTCAAGACCATTTGTCCGACTTTACGTTCAGGCACACCCGGCCAGATCTTGGTCGCGTCCAGTGGGTCGAAGTCAAACGTGGACAAGTCTTGTGGGTTCAGCACCTGAACATACAAGTCCCACTTCGGGAAGTCGCCTTTATTAATATGACTGACCAGATCATTGGTCATATGGCTGTAATCTTGCCCCTGAACTTTCGCCACTTCTTTCGGATCGAGATTCTTCAGGCCCTGCAAACTTTTCCAATGAAACTTCACATAGTGAACTTCACCCTTGGCGTTAACCAACTTGTAGGCATGCACACCGTTACCGTCCATTTCACGATAACTGGCCGGGGTGCCGGAGTTGGAATACAACTCAGTCAGCGTGCGCGTTGATTCTGGCACATGGGAGAAGAAGTCAAAACGACGCGAGTCATCGTCCAGGTTAGTCCGTGGGTCGGGTTTGAACGCGTGGACCATGTCGGGAAACTTGATGGCATCGCGAATGAAGAAGGTCGGAAAGTTGTTACCCACCAGGTCCCAGTTACCGTCGGCCGTGTAGAACTTTGTGGCAAAGCCACGAGGATCGCGCAGGGTTTCCGGGGAGTGGTTGCCGTGCACCACGGCAGAAAAGCGCACGAACACCGGCGTGACCTGGCCCGCGGCGAAGACCTTGGCCTTGGTCAGGTCGCTCAGGTCATCGGACACCGTGAAGGTGCCATGGGCGCCGGTACCACGGGCATGCACCACGCGCTCGGGGATGCGTTCGCGGTCGAAGCGCTGCAGCTTCTGGATCAACTGCACGTCTTGCAGCAGGGTCGGGCCATTGGGGCCGGCCGTTTGCGAATTCTGGTTGTCGCCCACGGCAGCACCGTTGTCACGGGTCAGGGTGGCAGCGTTGACGGACAAGGACAGCAGGCTGGCGGTCAGCACAACAAGAGCGCGGCGGTGGGGAAAAGCCCCGTAGCCAAGGGAAGTATTCATAGGCATGTTCCTCTGGTGTTATAGAGCGCATCCATGTGCGCCATCCAGAGGCTAGTGCCCGAAAAAGGAAAACCTAAATAGAAATGCCGTACCGCTGCGATAGAAAAAACGTTGTGGGGGATCGACCGGAAACCGCGTATCACGCGCGATTGATGGCACTTTGTAAACTTTTCACCCAGGGCTGGGTCGATAACTGAAGCTTTGTAAGCAAGCGTTTCGAGCGAGACGCGTTGGGCTGATTTACACTGCCCACTACCCACTTCATCTGTACAAGGAACAACTCATGGGCGTGCTAAGCGAGTTCAAGGCCTTCGCGGTCAAAGGCAATGTCGTCGACATGGCCGTCGGGATCATCATCGGTGCCGCTTTTGGCAAAATCGTCTCGTCATTCGTTGGAGACGTGGTCATGCCACCGATAGGCCTGCTGATCGGTGGGGTGGACTTCAGTGACCTGGCCATTACCCTCAAGGCCGCCCAAGGTGATGCGCCTGCCGTGGTACTGGCCTACGGGAAATTCATCCAGAGCACCATAGACTTCATCATCGTGGCATTCGCCATTTTCATGGGCGTCAAGGCCATCAACCGCCTCAAGCGTGAAGAAGCCGTAGCCCCAAGCGCGCCTCCGGTTCCGACCAAGGAAGAACTGCTGCTGAGCGAAATTCGCGATCTGCTCAAGGCCCAGAACGAGCGGCCCTGAATCCTCCCCTATTAAAAGTGGCGTCCTTGGGACGCCATTTTTCTACCAGTAGTTTTCCACCGCCACCTGGCCAGGTCGACGGGTAAGGCTCAGTTGCAAGCCCCTGGCCTTGAGCAGCTTGCGCGTGTCATCGATCATTTGCGGGTTGCCGCACAGCATCACTCGTGAATGTTCCGGTGTCAGCTCTACCTCGGCCACCCGCTCCAGTTCGCCATTTTCGAGTAACGTGGTAATCCGCCCACTGAGGGCCCCCGGATGTTGCTCACGCGTGACGGTCGCAATGAAACGAAACTTATGGGCGTACTCGGCCAGGTAGTCGCGCTGGGTCAGCGCTTTGATCAAGTCCTGATACGCCAGCTCCCGCGCCTCGCGCACGCTATACACCAGGATGATGCGTTCAAATTTTTCCCAGACTTCAAAGTCCTGGAGAATCGAAAGAAACGGTGCAACGCCCGTCCCGGTGGACAACAACCATAGATCCCGCCCATCCACGAAACGATCCAACGTCAGGTAACCAAAGGCCTGGCGTTCCACCAACAGTTCGTCACCTGGCTTCAGGCGGCTCAGCTCGCTGGTGAATTCGCCATCCGGGACCACGATGGAAAAGAACTCGAGGAATTCGTCGAAGGGTGAAGACACCATGGAGTACGCGCGCCAGACAGTGCTCCCGTCCGCCTTGGTCACGCCCAGCCGGGCGAACTGACCCGCCCGGAAGCGAAAGCCGCGATCCCGGGTCGTGCGCAAGGTAAACAAATGAGACGTCAATGGCTGGACATCGAGCAGGGTTTGGCGGGTGAACTTTTCTGCGCTGTCGGTCATGAGTCACTCCAATGAGACAAGGCTCACAGTGTCCCGCAAAGTGAACAACGTCACCACTGATGTCGAGTAATGGCTATTTAATTGCAGCCCTTATTTACCCTACGCAGACCTTCTACCAAACTTGTACAACTCGGGAACCCTGTAAAAATAATTAACTAAAGATCTATTTCCCTAAACACATTTGCAATGTAAGCGAACTAAAAAAAACCCACTACAAAACTAGGAATAGTCCTACACTGAAGTTTCGCATGATGGATTGGATCCACAGGGATGAATCAACCCAGGAGAAGGCGATGGACAAGTGGAAGGACTTGCAGCTGAGAAAACTATCCTGTGAAAAAGACCTGCAGACGGCTTATCGTCTGGTCCTGAATTTCTTTAACAATCAAGGATTTGAATATTGCGCATTTGCAGCCTACCTCGGAAGCCCTGATAAGCACACCAGCAAGGTGAACCTCAATAACTACCCTTATGGATGGGACAGGTTTTATGAACAGAACGGTTATGCTTCGAATGATCCAGTAGTAGCACATTGCAATCAATCGCCGCTACCCATTTTGTGGAATGAACATGTGTTTGCCCAGGCCCCCAAGTTATGGCGGGAACTTAATCGACAAGGACTCAGATACGGCTGGACCCAGGCCGTTCATGATGAACAGGGAGCACATTGCAGCCTGTTCAGCCTCGCACGGACTCATAGCCCCATCGACATCGAGGAACATTATGGCAATCTCGGCTACGCCATTTTCGCCAGTCAAAGGCTGCATACACTCGCCGGCAAAAAATTATCTGACAGCGTCGCGGTCAGGCAAAAATGTCACTTGTCGCCGAGAGAGATCGAAGTGTTGAGATGGTCTGCCGAAGGCAAGACGGCGTCGGAAGTAGGCAGGATTTTGTGTCTTTCCGAACGGACCGTGAATTTCCATGTATGCAGTTGCATGCGCAAACTGAATGTCAGCAATAAGATTTCAGCGGTGGCCAAAGCCGCTCAAATCCATGTGATCTGAACAACGGAACGGCATTGCCGACCTGAAAATCCCGCGAGTAATGTGCCACGAAAAAACGTACCATTTACGGCTCCACTTGAATGATGCCGCTTCTTGCACGCGACGGAGTTCATTCAGGCGGTCCCGCTGAGACACCTGCCCGGGGCAGCGGGACATTCGTTGATCTCCAGAGTCCCAGCCATGCCCTTGCTCCACAGTCCCTTCGCCCAACTCGACCTGATCCGCCAACCCGAACAGCAGAGCGAGCCGCTGCAAGCCTTCGATGCGGCCGATGAATACCTGCTCGCGCATCTGGCCGAACAACAACCGGCCGCGGATACCCGGGTGCTGGTGCTCAATGACGGCTTCGGCGCCCTGGCGGCCAGCCTGGCCGGCAACGTTGAGGTGATCAGCAGCGGTGACTCATTCCTGGCCCTGCAAGCCCTGGAGAAAAACCTGGTGCGCAATGGCCGGGCCTTTGACGCGGTGCCGACCTTGCCGGCCAGCGAACCTTTGACCGGCCCCTTCGATCGTGTACTGATCAAAGTGCCGAAAACCCTGGCCCTGCTGGAAGAACAACTGATTCGCCTGCAAAGCCAACTGGCCCCCGGTGCCCAGGTGATTGCCGGGGCAATGGTCAAGCATCTGCCCCGGGCCGCCGGCGACTTGTTGGAGCGTTACATCGGCCCGGTGCAGGCCTCCCTGGCGGTGAAAAAAGCGCGCCTGTTGATCGCCACGCCTGCCGCCCAGGCACCGGCCGTATCGCCCTACCCCAGCCGTTACTGGCTGGACGAGCCGAAGATCGAACTGCTCAACCACGCCAATGTGTTCTGCCGCGAAGGCCTCGACATCGGCACCCGCGCCTTCCTGCCGCACCTGCCGAAAAACCTGGGCAGCGCCCATGTCGCGGACTTGGGATGCGGCAACGGCGTGCTGGCGATCGCCAGTGCCCTGCAAAATCCCGAGGCCCGCTACACCCTGGTGGACGAGTCCTACATGGCGGTGCAATCGGCAGCCGAGAACTGGCGCGCCGCCCTGGGCGAACGCGAGGTGACAATACGGGCCGGTGACGGCTTGGTCGGACAGGAGGCGCAATCCCTGGACGTGGTGCTGTGCAACCCGCCCTTCCACCAACAGCAAGTGGTGGGTGATTTCCTCGCTTGGCGGATGTTTCAACAAGCGCGCGAAGCGTTGGTGGTCGGCGGCGCGCTGTACATCGTCGGCAACCGGCACCTGGGCTACCACAGCAAACTGGCGCGGCTGTTCCGGGGCGTCGAGCAAGTGGCCGCCACACCGAAATTCGTCATCCTCAAAGCGCGCAAATAATTTATCCACAGCCAAAAAAAACCCTCCGTCAGGAGGGTGGAAGCCGTGCCACAAGGCAACGGGACGGGAAATCAGTGGGTGGTCAGGCCCGCGGCGTTCATGAACATCCGCATCAGGCTGGCGACAATAAACAGCGCCAGCACACTGCCGGTCCAGATCACCGTCAGCCAGCCGAGCCGCTGCCAGAGCGGTTTTTTCTCGGCGGCTTCGATGTCTTTCAAATCAGGTCTGGCCATGCTCAACACCTCGCAGGTCGATCAATGGTAACCGTCGTCGTGGGTCACCTTGCCGCGGAATACGTAGTAGCTCCAGAAGGTGTACACCAGGATCAACGGAATGATGAACAGCGTGCCGACCAACATGAAGCCCTGGCTCTGGGGCGGTGACGAGGCGTCCCAGATCGAGATGGACGGCGGCACGATGTTCGGCCACAGGCTGATACCCAGGCCGCTGTAGCCGAGGAAGATCAGCACCAGGGTCAGGATGAATGGCGTGTAATTGGCGTTGCGAGCGACCGCGCGGAACAGCCCATACATGGTCACCAGCACCAGGATCGGCACCGGCAGGAACCAGAACAGGTTCGGCAGGGTGAACCAGCGGGCCGCGATGTCGGCGTGGGCCAGCGGCGTCCAGATGCTGACGATCCCGATCACCGCCAGGACCACGAACGCCAGCGGCCTGGCCAGGTCATGCATCTGTTCCTGCAACTTGCCTTCGGTCTTCATGATCAGCCAGGTGCAGCCGAGCAAGGCATAGGCCGCGATCAACGCCAGGCCACAGAACATCGTGAACGGTGTGAACCAGTCCAGGGAGCCCCCGGCGAACTGGCGATTGACCACGGGGAAACCGTCGATGAATGCGCCTAGCGCTACACCCTGGAAGAAGGTCGCCGTCAGCGAACCGCCGATGAAAGCCTTGTCCCACAGGTGCCGTTTCTCCGCCTTGGCCTTGAAACGGAATTCGAAGGCCACGCCCCGGAAAATCAGGCCGATGAGCATCAGGATCAACGGCAGGTACAGGGCCGACAGCACCACCGAATAAGCCAGCGGAAACGCCCCGAACAGGCCCGCCCCACCCAGCACCAGCCAGGTTTCGTTACCGTCCCAGACCGGCGCCACGGTGTTCATCATCACGTCGCGGTCGCGCTCGCCCTTGACGAAGGGGAAGAGGATGCCGATCCCCAGGTCGAAGCCGTCCATGACCACGTACATCATGATGCCGAAGATGATGACCACGGCCCAGATCAGCGGAAGATCAATACCCATGACTCAATTCCCCTTGTTCGAGCGGTCGGTTGTGTCCACGTCTTCGCCGTCATCGGCGGCCGACAATGGTCGCGCCGGCGTACGTTTCTGGCCTGGGCCTCCATCGCTCGGTTCGGCTTCGTGGGCCTCCGGCCCCTTGCGCACCAGGCGCATCATGTAGCTCAAGCCAGCCCCGAACAGCGCGAAATACACCACCACGAACAGCACCAGGGTGATACTCATCTGCGCAAAGCTGTGGCCGGACGAAGCATCGGCGGTGCGCATCAAGCCGTAGACCACCCACGGCTGGCGACCGATTTCAGTGGTGAACCAACCCGCCAGAATCGCGATCAGGCCGGACGGTCCCATCCACAGCACCATGTGCAGGAACGGTCGGGATTGGTAGATCCGATCCTTGCGCCGCAGCAGCAGGCTGCACAGGCCGGTGAAAATCATCAGCAGCCCCAGCCCGACCATGACCCGGAACGACCAGAACACGATGGTTGAATTGGGTCGATCCTCAGGTGGAAACTCCTTGAGGGCCGGCACCTGTTTGTCCAGGCTATGGGTCAGGATCAGGCTCCCCAGATATGGGATTTCCACGGCGAACTTGGTCTTCTCGGCCTGCATGTCCGGCCAGCCGAACAGAATCAGCGGGGTTGGCTCATTGCCGACGTTCTCCCAGTGACCTTCGATGGCCGCGATCTTCGCCGGCTGATGCTTGAGGGTGTTGAGTCCGTGGAAGTCGCCGATGACGGCCTGTATCGGCGCCACCAGCAACGCCATCCACATCGCCATCGACAGCATCCGGCGGATGGCCGGCGTATCGCGACCGCGCAGCAAATGCCAGGCCGCCGACGAACCAACGAAGAAGGCCGTGGCGACAAAGGCCGCCGTGGACATGTGCAGCAGGCGATAAGGGAACGAGGGGTTGAACACCACCGCCAGCCAGTCCACCGGAATCACCCGGCCATCAATGATTTCGTAGCCTTGCGGGGTCTGCATCCAGCTGTTGGAAGACAGGATCCAGAAGGTCGAGATCAGCGTACCGATCGCCACCATCACTGTGGAAAAGAAGTGCAGGCCACGGCCAACGCGATTCCAGCCAAACAGCATCACGCCCAGGAAGCCCGCCTCGAGGAAGAAAGCCGTGAGCACTTCATAGGTCAGCAGCGGCCCGGTCACCGCACCGGCGAAGTCCGAGAAGCGGCTCCAGTTGGTACCGAACTGATAGGCCATGACCAACCCGGACACCACGCCCATGCCGAAGTTGACGGCAAATATCTTCGACCAGAAGTGGTACAGGTCGCGGTAGGTGTCATCGCGGGTCTTGAGCCACAAGCCTTCGAGCACCGCCAGGTAACTCGCCAGGCCAATGGTGATGGCCGGGAACAGGATGTGGAACGAGATCGTGAATGCAAACTGGATTCGGGCGAGATCGAGCGCCTCCAAACCGAACATAAGTCTTCCTCTGTCAGGTAAAACCGGCTGCGGGCGGGGCCTGCATCACAGCCTTCCAGGGATATGGAGTGCGATGCTTTTCAAATCGTTCTTTTTTAAAACCGTCACAACGCAGGACTCTGGCCGGATGGCCGCCAAGCCATCACCCCGGTAGGTGTTGACCTGGATCAAGCAATGTTCAAAGAGTAGTCGCATTATTGCCGATGAACGGCGTGGTCTTTTGTCGCGTGACAGGTTGTCTCAGGTCGATCCATAACGTTCCAGAGTACCCAATACCCGTGGCGAGGGAGCTTGCTCCCGCTCGGTTGCGCAGCGACCGCAAAATCCTGGGGCTGCTTCGCAACCCAGCGGGAGCAAGCTCCCTCGCCACAGTTGTCCGCCATGCCCCTGGGCTACATTGAAGTAGATGTTTGGCTAACTATTTTTTCCGACAGACGTAATTTCCAGTTACAGCTCGGCGATAATCTCGTGGCCTTCCTCTCCGGACCCGTCCTAGATGCCCAGCCAAGCGCCGCTGCTGCTCCGCCACCATCGTCCCTTCATCGCCTTCTGGCTGGCCCGGATATTCACCGCCAGTGGTTTCCAGATGCTCACCGTGGCCATCGGCTGGAATCTCTATCAACTGACCGGCAATGTATTGGACCTGGGTCTTGTCGGGTTGGTGGAGTTCGCCCCGCGCGTACTGTTCATGCTCCATACCGGGCACGTGGCCGACCGCTATGACCGGCGCAAGGTCGCGGCCATCTGCCAATCATTACAGGCGATGATTGCCCTGGCGCTGGTGATCGGCAGCGCCACTGACAATGTCACGCGGGAAATGATCTTCATCCTCGCTTTCCTACTGGGCGCCGCCCGCTCCTTCGAAATGCCCACCACCCAGGCGCTGCTGCCGAGCATCGTGCCCGCCGCGCTGTTTCCCCGGGCCGTAGCCGCCGCACAGTCGGCCCAGCAGTCCGCCACCATCGTCGCCCCCGCCCTCGGCGGCTTGCTCTACGCCTTCGGCAGCGTCTGGGTTTATGGGCCGACGGTGCTGCTCTACCTCATCGCCTGTTGCCTGATGCTCAACCTGCCCGCCCGGCAGACACCGCTGAACAAAGGCAAGGCAACGCTGGATTCATTGCTGGCCGGGATTCGCTTCATTCGCAGCCGCCCGGACATTCTCGGGGCGATCTCCCTGGACCTGTTCGCCGTGCTGCTGGGCGGCGCGACGGCGCTGCTGCCGGTGTTCGCCAAAGATATTTTGCTTACCGGCCCCTGGGGCCTGGGTCTGTTGCGCTCGGCGCCAGCGGTCGGGGCCTTGCTGATGTCGCTGTGGCTGGCGCGGTTTGCCGTGGAGCGCAAGGTGGGTCGGGTGATGTTCACCGCCGTGGGGGTGTTCGGCGTCGCCACCATTGCGTTCGGCCTCTCCACCTCGTTCTGGTTTTCCTTGGCGGTGCTGGTGGTGCTGGGGGCGGCGGACATGATCAGCATGGTCATCCGCGCCTCCTTCGTGCAGTTGGAAACGCCGGATGAAATGCGCGGCCGGGTCAGCGCGGTGAACGGACTGTTCATCGGCGCTTCGAACCAGTTGGGCGAGTTCGAGTCCGGCCTCACCGCCCATTGGTTCGGCACCGTGCCGGCAGTGGTCATGGGCGGCGTCGGCACGCTGCTGGTGACCGGGGCCTGGATCAAACTGTTCCCGACCCTGGCCAACCGCGACCGAATGCACGAACCGGCGGAAGAAGCGAAAGCCTAGAGCAACTTATCGAGGGTGATGGGGAACTCCCGCACCCGTTTGCCGGTGGCATGGTAAATCGCATTGGCCACCGCCGCCGCCACACCGACGATACCGATCTCACCCACGCCCTTGGACCCAAGGGCGTTGACGATCTCGTCGTGTTCCTCGACGAAAACCACGTCAATGTCACCGATGTCGGCATTCACCGGCACGTGGTACTCGGCCAGGCTGTGGTTCATGTGGCGGCCCAACGCATGGTCGGTCAAGGTTTCTTCATGCAGGGCCATGCCAACGCCCCAGACCACGCCTCCCAGAATCTGGCTGCGCGCGGTTTTCGGGTTGATCACCCGCCCAGCGGCTATGGCGCTGACCACGCGATTGACCTTCACCGTACCCAGGTCTTCATCCACCCACACTTCGACGAACACCGCCGAATGCGTAGCGGTGGCGTAGGCCTGGCGTTTTGCGTCCGGTTCGGCGGTGACCTGGGCCTGCAACGGCGTCTCGCCGCTTTTTTGCGCCAACTCGGCCAAGGCAACGCTCGCCTCGCCCAACCGCAGCTGACCATCCATGAACACCACTTGTTCAAGGGTCGCGCCACTGAAGGCCGGGCAAGCCTGCCGGGCCACGGCCAGCAGTTTTTCCTTCAGCGCTTCACAAGCCTGCTGCACGGCGGTGCCTACGGACGAGACGGTGAACGAACCGCCCTGCAGCGGCGCGGTAGGCAATGACGAGTCGCCGAGTACGAAGGTGACGTTCTCAAGGGACACCCCGCAGGTCTCAGCCGCGATCTGGGTCATGACCGTATAAGTGCCGGTCCCGATGTCAGTGGTGGCACTGCTGACGGTCAGCTTGCCGTCCGTGTCCAACGAGGCTTTGGCGCTGGCCTTCTGTTGCATGGCTTCCCACACACCACCGGCCATGCCCCAACCCACCAATTGCCGGCCTTCACGCATGCTGCGTGGCTCCGGGTTGCGCTTGTCCCAGCCGAAACGTTGAGCCCCCTGGGCATAACATTCACGCAGTTCCTTGCTGGAATACGGCTTGCCTTCGTTCTCATTGCGTTCGGCGTAGTTGATCAACCGTAGTTGGACCGGATCGATCGCCAGGGCACAGGCCAGCTCATCCATGGCGCATTCCAGGCCGATCAACCCGAGGGCAGCGCCGGGGGCGCGCATGTCCAGCGGCGTGTAGACGTCCAGGGGCACCAGTTTGTAGGTCAATGTCACGTTGTCGCAGTGATAGAGCATGCCGCTCCACTCCACCACGTGCTCGGTGAAATCTTCGAAGCGCGACGTCTGGCCGACAGCAGTGTGGGCGACGGCCAGCAACCGCCCGTTGGCCGCCGCGCCCAATTGCACACGCTGGAAGGTGCGCGGGCGATAGCCGAAGGTAAACATCTGCTGGCGTGTCAGGCTGACCCGCACGGAGCGCTTGAGGGCCAGCGCGGCCATCACCGCCAAGGGTAGTTGATACTGGGGCCGCAGCCCGGAGCCGAAGGCGCCGCCAACAAACGCGGCAAACACGCGTACCTGCTCTTTCTCCAGCCCGAATACTTTTTGCACATAGGCCTGGCAGTTTTGCGTGCCTTGGGTCTTGTCGTGGATGTGCAGGCTGCCGTCGGGTTGAAACAGCACCGTGGAGGCGTGCGGCTCCATCGGGTTGTGATGTTCGATCGGTGTGCTGTAGGACACATCCACACTGAGCGCCGCGCTGGCGTACTCGCCCTGAAAATTCCCACGGGGCTTGGGCAGTTCGGCCGGTGCGGGATGGGCTTCGTTTTGCAGGATTGCCAGATCGGTCTGATGGTCCTGGGCTTCATATTCGATTTCAATGAGCGAACCGGCATAGCGAGCCAGTTCGAGGTTTTCCGCCACCACCAGGGCCAGCGGCTGGCCGCTGTAGAGGACCTGGTCGTTGTACAGCGGCCGGAACGGCGAACCGTCGGCGGCGTCGGCGTCCTGGTAGGGCTCATCGTAGCTGGCTATCCGGGGCCGGTTGGTATGATCAATCACCGCCACCACGCCGGGCAGCGCCAGCGCCCGCGAAGCATCGATGCGCAGCACACGGCCACGGGCGATCTTGCTGGAGACGACGCTGCCATGCAGCAAGCCGTCCTCGGGGTATTCACCGGCATAACGGGCCTGGCCCGTCACCTTGAGCAGGCCATCGACCCGATCGAGTGACTGCCCTATGGATTGGCTCGAAGCGTTCATCAGGCTTGTCCTCCCTGCGGTGCGGTACCCAACGCGGCATCGCTCAAGGCGCGGACAATCGCTCGACGCGCCAGTCTGACCTTGAAGCCGTTGTGTTCCAGCGGCTCGGCGTTTTGCAGCAGCGCATCGGCCGCAGCGGCGAAGGTTTCGCGGCTGACGGTCTGACCGTTCAGCCAGCTCTCCACGGCGCGGTCGCGCCAGGGTTTGTGAGCGACGCCGCCCAAGGCCAGGCGCGCCTGGCGAATCACCGGACCGTCCAGCTCCAGCGCCGCCGCCACCGACACCAGGGCAAAGGCGTAGGAGGCGCGGTCGCGAATCTTCAAGTAATGGCTGTGCTCGGCGAATCCCGGGGCCGGTAGCTCGATGGCAGTGACCAGCTCATCGTCGGCCAGTTGGTTATCCCGCTCCGGGGCATCGCCGGGCAGGCGATGAAAGTCGGCGAACTCGATGGTCCGCGCCCCACCCCGGCCCAGGACATGGACCACCGCTTCAAGGGCGGCCAGGGCCACGCACATGTCGGAGGGATGGGTGGCGACACATTGATCACTGGCGCCGAAAATCGCATGGATCCGGTTCAAGCCGTCCCGGGCCGGGCAACCGCTGCCCGGCCGGCGCTTGTTGCACGGTACGTTGGCATCGTAGAAGTAATAGCAGCGGGTGCGTTGCAGCAGATTGCCGCCGGTGCTGGCCATGTTGCGCAGTTGCGGCGAAGCGCCGGCCAGGATCGCCTGGGACAACAACGGATAACGCCGCTCGATCCACGGGTGCCAGGCCAGATCAGCATTGCTCACCAAGGCACCGATCATCACCCCGCCGGATGGGGTTTCGCTGAGGTCCGCCAGGGGCAGCCCGGTGATGTCGATCAAGTGCTCGGGGCGAGTGAGGTTTTCTTTCATCAAGTCCAGCAGGTTGGTGCCGCCGGCAATGAAGCGCGACACCGGGCTCGACAAATCGACGGCGGCCTGCACGGTCTCGGGCTTGCTGTATTGGAAGGGATTCATTGATCACCTCCCTGCTGGCAAAGTGGCAGGGCTTCTTCGATGGCATCGCGAATGTTGGTGTAGGCGCCGCAGCGGCACAGGTTGCCGCTCATCAACTCGCTGATCTGCCCACGGGTCTGCGCCCGGCCCTCGTTGGCCAAGCCCACCGCCGAACAAATCTGCCCCGGCGTGCAATAACCGCACTGGAACGCGTCGTGCTTGATGAAAGCCTGCTGCATGGGATGCAACTGGTCGTCGCTGGCCAAGCCTTCAACGGTGGTCAGCTCGGCGCCATCGCACATGACGGCCAGCGTCAGACAGGCATTGATCCGCTTGCCGTCACGCAGCACCGTGCAGGCGCCGCATTGGCCGTGGTCGCAGCCTTTCTTGCTGCCCACCAGGTCCAGTTGCTCGCGCAGCAGGTCGAGCAGCGTGGTCCAGGGCAACACCTGTAGTTCACGCACCTGGCCATTGAGTGTCAGACGGATCGGATGACGGACGAAGGACGCCTGCGTCGCTTCGGACAGGGTCGCGCTCATGGAACACCTCACGGTTGGTCGTACTCGCGGCGTTTTGGAAAACCGCCGTCATAAGGGGTACGACTTCAGGGTGGGGGTGAGCGTTCAAGGCAATTTCGAAGCACTGGAAAAGCCTTGTAAACCGCAGGATGCACAGATTCGCCGGGCATGTGCGGTATATAAATACCGCACCGAGTGTAATGTATCGCCTTACACTCGATTCCATGATTAAATCCTTCCAGCACAAAGGCCTCAGGATCTTTTATGAAACGGGTTCAACCCGTGGCGTCCGGACTGACCATGAGAAACGCCTGGCCCGTATGCTCCAGTTCATGGACAGGGCGCAGGTCCCAAACGACTTGGATATCCCCGGCTGGCGACTGCACCCGCTCAGGGGTGAATGGCGTGAATACTGGTCACTGAGCGTTTCAGGAAACTGGCGAATCATTTTTCGCTTCATCAGGTCCGACATCGAACTGGTCGATTATCTGGACTACCACTGACAGGAGGCTGGAAAATGCCCATGCACAATCCGCCACACCCTGGCCAAACGCTGCTGATGGATGTATTGCCCGAACTGGGCATCACCGTCACCGAACTGGCGCGGCACTTGGGTTTCGCACGGCCTCACCTCTCTCGGGTATTGCATGGCCATGCGCCTGTCAGCCCTGATCTGGCCGTACGCCTGGAGCGCGCCGGGATCGGCAAGGCGAGGGTCTGGCTAGGCGTCCAGACGGACTATGATTTGTGGCAAGCCGAGCAGCGCGAACAGCCCTTGATCGAACCCTTTCCACTGCACGCTTGATATCCGTCAGGCCAGCAACTCCGCCGCCACCACGCTCCTCACGCCCTTGCCACAGAGTTGCTCCACCAGCGTCAAGGCGAACGCCAGGGCAGCGGCCGAGCCTTGGGCGGTGATGCAGTTGCCGTCCACCACCACCGGCTGATCGACGAAGCTGCAACCGGACAACTGCTGGCTCACTGCGGGCAAGCAGGTCATGCGGCGCTGGCGCAGTACGCCAAACGCCTGTAGCGCCAGGGCCGGGGCTTCGGCAATGGCGGCGAAGAAACGTCCGGTGGCGGCCTGGTCCTTGATCAGTTGTTGCAGCGGCTGATGGTTTGCCAGGTGTTGGGCACCGATGATGCCGCCGGGCAGGACGATCAGGTCGAAATCCTGCACCAGCATGTCCACCAACATGCCATCGGCGGTCAGGCGCGTGCCGCGGGCACAGGTGAGCATCCGCCGCCCTTCGATGCTTGCCACCACCACTTCGATCTGCGCTCGCCGCAGCACGTCGATCAGGGTGACTGTCTGCAGGTCATCGACACCTTCGGCGACCGTAATCAGGGCTCGAGGCAGCTTGGTTCCAGGCATCATGGGCGCGCTCTCCGATGGGGTGGTTCCTGAAGCCTAGTCAGGTTTGCCGGGCTGCGTTCAGCTTGTCATGCCGACAGGTCACTTAATGTACAGCTGGGCCGACATCCGATTGCCCGGCGCATTGATCGAAATGTTGCTGAAGTTGAAGGTGCCTTCCTGCTTGCCCTTCAGATCGAAGATGTACAAATAGCCGACGATTTTGGTCTTGGCCGAACAATCGTTGAGATTGCCATTGCTGTACGCACACACCGGCGAGCGAGTGCCATCGACCTCGAAACCGTCCAGCGTGACATTGGGCTGACGACCGTAGCCAACCTCCAGCACGTAGACCTTGATACTCGGCCCACTGTGATCGCAACGGGTCTGTTCCTGCCCCGGCGCGATATCCTCGAAGCCACAGGCTGGCGATTCGACCTTGAGCACCTTGACCTCGCTCAAAGGCGGCGCCGACGCAGCATTGACGGCCTGCCCGGGCAACCACAAGCCCAGCGCGCAGCCCACTGCCGCCAGCCGTTTTTTATTCATGCGATACATAAAGACCTCCCGGAACCGCGCGCAGTATGGCCCACTTGGCGCGTTGGCAAAACATCGACGACGATCGCAGCCAGAGCGCCACGCTGCTGGTATGATGCGCGGCTTTTTCCGACCCACAGAAAATTCCCGGGCGCCGCTGGCGACCTGTGCTTTGCTGTTGAGGTCGATACATTCACGGCGCCCGGCGCGCCACGGGGAGCAGACATGCTGGAAAGGCTGTTTCAACTCAAGGCACACAACACCAACGTGCGGACCGAGATCCTGGCGGGCGTCACGACGTTCCTGGCCATGGCCTATATCCTGTTCGTCAACCCGAGCATCCTCGGCGAAACCGGCATGGACAAGGGCGCGGTGTTTGTCGCCACCTGCCTGGCGGCGGCCATTGGCTCCACGGTCATGGGCCTGATCGCCAACTACCCGATCGCCCTCGCCCCAGGCATGGGCCTGAACGCCTTCTTCACCTACACCGTGGTCCTGCACATGGGCCACACCTGGCAAGTGGCGCTGGGCGCGGTGTTCATTTCCGCCGTGCTGTTCTTCATGCTCTCGATCTTTCGCATCCGCGAGTGGATCATCAACAGCATCCCGCTGCCCCTGCGTTCGGCCATCGCGGCCGGTATCGGCCTGTTCCTGGCGTTGATCGCCCTCAATAACGCCGGCATCGTGGTGAAAAACCCGGCGACCATGGTCGGCCTCGGCGACTTGAAGCAACCGGCACCGATCCTCGCCACCCTCGGTTTCGTCCTGATCGTCGCCCTCGAAGCGCTGAAAGTGCGCGGCGCGGTGCTGATCGGCATCCTGGCGGTCACCCTTGTTTCGATCCTGATGGGTTTCACGCCGTTCGGCGGCGTGATGTCCATGCCGCCCTCCCTGGCCCCGACCTTCCTGCAACTGGACATCAAGGGCGCCCTGGACATCGGCCTGGTGAGCGTGATCTTCGCCTTCCTGTTCGTCGACCTGTTCGATAACTCCGGCACGTTGATCGGCGTCGCCAAGCGCGCCGGGCTGATGGGCAAGGACGGCCACATGCCGAAGATGGGCCGTGCGCTGATCGCCGACAGCACCGCCGCCATGGCCGGTTCGCTGCTGGGCACCTCCACCACCACCAGCTACATCGAATCGGCGGCGGGCGTCAGCGCTGGCGGCCGCACCGGCCTGACCGCCATCGTCGTGGCGATCCTGTTCCTGCTGGCGCTGTTCTTCTCGCCACTGGCCGCCAGCGTCCCGCCGTTCGCCACCGCACCGGCCTTGCTGTTCGTCGCCGTACTGATGACCTCGGGCCTGGCGGAAATCGACTGGGACGACATCACCGTCGCCGCCCCAGTGGTGGTCACCGCCCTGGCGATGCCGTTCACTTATTCCATCGCCAACGGCATCGCCTTCGGTTTCATTGCCTGGACCGCCATCAAACTGGTGTCGGGTCGTGGCCGTGAGCTGAACCCGGCGCTCGTCATCCTGTCGATTCTGTTCGTGATCAAGTTGGGGTGGTTCAACGCATGACTTTTGATTCCCAGGCCTACGCCGCGCAGCTCCAGGACAAGGTCACCCGCTTGCGTGACCTGCTGGCCCCGTTCGATGCACCGGAACCTGCGGTGTTCGACTCACCGCTGGAGCACTTTCGCCTGCGGGCCGAATTCCGCCTGTGGCGCGAGGCCGGCGAGCGGCATTACGCGATGTTCTCCCAGGACGACAAGCGCACGCCGATCCTCATCGAGGAGTTCCCCATTGCCAGCCTGCGCATCAATCAGTTGATGCCGCAACTCAAGGCCGCCTGGCAGGCCAGCGCGCCCCTGAGCCACAAGCTGTTCCAGGTGGAGTTCCTGACTACCCTGGCCGGCGACGCAATGATCACCCTGTGTTATCACCGTCCGCTGGATGAGCACTGGCACGCAGCGGCCTCGAAACTGGCGAACGACTTTGGCGTGAGCATCATTGGCCGCTCCAAGGGCAAGCGGGAAGTGATCGGCCACGACTACGTGGTGGAGAAACTCGACGTCGGCGGCCGCACCTTCAGCTACCGCCAGCCCGAAGGCGCCTTCACCCAGCCCAACGGCACGGTGAACCAGAAGATGCTCAACTGGGCCTACGATGCGCTGGGCGATCGCAGCGACGATCTGCTGGAGCTGTACTGCGGTAATGGCAACTTCACCCTGCCCCTGGCCACCCGCGTGCGCAAAGTGCTGGCCACCGAAATCAGCAAGACCTCGGTAAACGCCGCGCTGAGCAACCTCAGCGAAAACGCGGTGGATAACGTGACGCTGGTGCGCCTGTCGGCCGAAGAACTGACCGAAGCCCTGAACGAAGTCCGCCCGTTCCGCCGCTTGCATGGCATCGATCTGAAAAGCTACGAATTCGGTAGCGTCTTCGTCGATCCGCCCCGCGCCGGCATGGACCCGGACACCTGCGAGCTGACCCGGCGCTTCGAGAACATCCTGTACATCTCGTGTAACCCGGAAACCCTCGCCGCCAACATCGCGCAACTGCACGACACCCACCGCATCACGCGCTGCGCGTTGTTCGATCAATTTCCTTGGACCCATCACATGGAATCCGGGGTGTTGTTGACTCGGCGGTAAGCCCAGTCCCCCCGTGGCGAGGGAGCTTGCTCCCGCTGGGCTGCGCAGCAGCCCCAAGCTTTTGCGGTTGCTGCGCAACCGAGCGGGAGCAAGCTCCCTCGCCACAGTTTCCGTCTCCAAATTACCGACCTCTGAAGACCATGTTCGATCATCGAACACTTAATGGCCAATGGCGTCGGCTTTATTTGACCAAATTAACCATCTAGTACAATTTATCTCCAGCGGCCGAAACCTGGTCGATGCCAACAATAAAAATGTGGAGAAATTGCGATGCCTCCGATCGTTCTGGTGCTCAACGGCCCGAACCTGAACCTGCTCGGCACCCGTGAGCCGGCGACCTACGGCCACGAAACCCTGGCTGATATTTCGGCACTGTGCGGCCGCGCCGCTGAAGAGTTCGGCCTGGCGGTAGAGTTTCGCCAGACCAACCAGGAAGGCGAATTGCTGGACTGGGTGCATGGCGCCCGAGGCCGATGTGCCGGTATCGTCATCAACCCGGCGGCCTGGACCCACACCTCGGTGGCGATCCGCGATGCCCTGGTGGCCAGCGAAGTCCCGGTGATCGAAGTTCACCTGTCCAACGTCCACGCCCGGGAAACGTTCCGCCACCACTCCTTCGTCTCCTCCGTCGCCATCGGCGTGATGTGTGGGTTTGGCAGCCATGGTTATCGCTTGGCCCTTGAACATTTCAGTCAACGGTTGAAGGGTTGATGAGCATGCCGAATATCACTGTGCTGGCCGGCCTGATCGGCGCGGGCATCCAGGCGTCGCGCACGCCGGCGCTGCATGAGCGTGAAGGCGATGCCCAAGGCATGCGTTACCTCTATCGGCTGATCGACCTCGATGCGCTGAAACTCGACAGCGGCGCCTTGCCCGATTTGCTGAAGGCCGCCGAACGCATGAACTTCACCGGCCTGAACATCACCTTCCCCTGCAAGCAGGCGATCATCCCGCTGCTCGACGAGCTGTCGCCCGAGGCCCGGGGCATCGGCGCGGTGAATACCGTGGTGCTCAAGGATGGCAAACGCATCGGCCACAACACCGACTGCCTGGGGTTCGCCGAAGGTTTTCGCCGCGGCCTGGGCGATGTTGCACGCCAGCGCGTGGTGCAGATGGGCGCCGGTGGCGCCGGCGCGGCGGTTGCCCATGCCCTATTGGCTGAAGGCGTACAGACGCTGAGTATTTTTGACGTCGAGGTCAGCCGTGCCGAGGCCTTGGCCAACAACCTGAATCAACACTTCGGCGCTGGCCGTGCCCGAGCCGGGCATGACCTGCCCGCTGCCATGGCCGAGGCGAACGGCCTGGTGAACACCACGCCCATGGGCATGGCGAAACTGCCGGGCATGCCGGTGCCGGTCGAGCTGTTGCACGGTCAATTGTGGGTCGCGGAAATCGTCTACTTCCCCTTGGAAACCGAACTGCTGCGCAACGCCCGCGCCCTTGGCTGCCGTACGCTGGATGGCGGCAACATGGCGGTGTTCCAGGCGGTGAAGGCGTTCGAACTGTTCAGTGGCGTCGCGCCGGATGCACAGCGGATGCTGGAGCATTTCCAGAGCATGAATCACTGAGACCTGAAGCATCCCCTGTGGGAGCGGGCTTGCTCGCGAATGCGGTGTGTCAGTAAGCAAATGTGTGACTGACACACCGCATTCGCGAGCAAGCCCGCTCCCACATTAGATTCAGAGTCAGGCCTGCAGATACCGCAGTACCGACTCACAGACCATCTCCCGATGCCGCTGCTTGATCGCTTCGTCCGACAGGTCGATCTGAAAGATCTCACCGAACGTCTGGCGGTTGGACACGCGGTAAAAACAGAAGGAACTGATCAGCAAGTGCACATCCAGCGGTTGCAGATCGGGACGGAACACGCCCTCCTCGGCGCCTCGACGCAGGATCACGCCCAGGGAATCGAGGATGGTGTTGGTCATCGCCTTGATCGCGCCTGACTGTTTCACGTACTCGGCATTGTGGATGTTCTCGATGCAGACGATGCGCACGAAATCCACATTGCGGTCGTGGTGGTCGAAGGTGAACTCCACCAGGCGCCGGATCGCGTCGACCGGGGCCAGCTCCGCCAGGTGCAGGCGGCTCTCGGTATTGCGGATATCACCGTAGAGTTTCTCCAGCACCTCGACGTACAACTGCTCCTTGCTGCCGAAGTAGTAATAAATCATGCGCTTGGAGGTGTGGATGCGTTCGGCGATGGCGTCGACCCGGGCGCCGGACAGGCCCTGCTGGACGAACTCGACGATGGCTTCCTGAAGAATGTTCTCCCGGGTTTTCTCCGGGTTGTTCTTGCGACTCTTGCGCGGCGCGACGACAGGTTCGTCGAGGGCTGCGGAAAGCTCTGGATTCATAGTCATTGCGGGGCTCACGGCCATCACTGCACAGGTGGGCGATTATGGGCCGCACCGTGCAGTGAAGGAAGCCACGGCGTTGCCCTTTACCGCGGCGGTTACGATTTGCCTACAACTTGGCGTGGCGCAAGCCACCACTGCGGGACTTGGCCATCGCCGCCAGCCGCACCGCGACGTTGGCCGCGCCGTAACCGGCGTAACCGTTCTTGCGCTGAATGATCTCAAAGAAAAACCGCCCCTCGAACGGCTCGGTGTAGACGTGAAACAACTCGCCGCCCTGGGCGTCACGGTCGTACAACACGTTGAAATACGCCAGCTCGCTGAGAAACTCATCATCGAAATCGAACCGCGCCGCCAAGTCGTCGTAATAGTTGAGCGGAATGTCCAGCAACGGCACGCCCGCCTCTTTGGCATGACTGACCTGGGCGAAGATGTCATCGCAATCGAAAGCGATGTGATGCACCCCCGAACCGCGATAACTCGACAATGCATGTGAGATCGCGGTGTTGCGGTTCTCGGAAATGTTCAGCGGCAAGCGGATCGAACTGCAGCGGCTGCGCAGGGCCCGGCTTTTGACCAGGCCATAGGGATCGGGCAACACCACTTCGTCGTCGGCTTCGAAGTCCAGCAGGCTCTTGTAGAACAGCACCCAACTGTCGAGGCTGTCAGCCGGCAGCGCCATCGCCATGTGGTCGATGCGCTTGAGCCCCGCGCCAATGACAGCACCGGGTTGCAGGTTGAAATCGGTGCCATAGACGTCGGCCTCCTGGTCCACCAGGTAGATCAGACTGCCATCGGGGGCGCGCACCGCCGCCAGCTCCAACTCATTGGGACCCACCAAGCCGCGATAGGGCTGGCCCTTGTAGGCCACGGCCCGCTCCAGGGCGCTGGCGCTGTCCTTGACCCGCACGGCGGTGGCGCACAACGAGGGCCCATGGGCTTCGAAAAAGCTGTGGGCAAAAGAATACGGTTCACAGTTGAGGATCAGGTTGATATCGCCCTGGCGCAGCAGGCTCACGTTCTTGGAGCGATGCTGGCCGGCCTTGACGAATCCCAGCCGCTCCAGCCAATGGGACAGTTTGGCGCCGAGATTATCGTCCACGGCGAACTCGAGGAACTCGATGCCGTTGTATTCACTGGCCGGTGGCGTGGCGAAGAGGATATCGGCGTTGCTGACGGGCGTGGCTTCTTCAGCCAGGCGCTGGCGGGTCTTCTCCTCCAGGTACAGCAACGAGCGCAGGCCGTCGGCGGCATTGGCCCGTGGTGGCGCGGCGCGAAAGCCGTCGTTGAAGATTTCCAGCGACAGCGGCCCGGTGTAGCCGCTTTTGATGATCGGCGCCAAAAAACCCGGCAAATCGAATTCGCCCTGGCCCGGGAAACAACGGAAATGCCGGCTCCACTCCAGGACATCCATCGCCAGGAGCGGCGCGTCAGCCATTTGCACGAAGAAAATCTTCTCGCCCGGGATCTCGGCAATCGCACTCGGATCACCCTTGAGGGACAAGGTGTGGAAACTGTCGAGCAACACCCCGAGGCTTGGGTGATCGGCCTGGCGCACGATGTTCCAGACCTGTTGATAAGTATTCACGTGCCGACCCCAGGCCAACGCCTCGTAGCCGATGCGCAAGCCCCGCGCCCCGGCCCGTTCGGCCAGCAGGCGCAGGTCATCGATCAGGATCTGCTCGTCGCCAACGCTGTCGGCCGAGGCATTGCTGCACACCAACACCAGGTCGGTCCCCAACTCCTGCATCAGGTCGAACTTGCGCTCCGCCCGTTCCAGATTGCGCGCCAGGCGATCACGGCGGCAACCTTCGAAGTCACGAAACGGCTGGAACAACGTGATGGCAATGCCCAGGTCGGCGCACATCTGCCTGATTTCCCGAGGGCTGCCATCGTAATACAGAAGGTCGTTCTCGAAGATCTCTACCCCGTCGAAACCGGCGGCGGCAATGGCCTCGAGTTTTTCCGGCAGGGTACCGCTCAAGGAAACGGTGGCAATGGAACGCTGCATGACGTCGGCTCCCGGGACAGGCAGCGGCTACAAAAGGTGCGCCGCTTTTGAAAGTGCTTTTAAAAGAGTGAGCCGATTATTGAGCTGCCGGTTTCTTTGAGCAATTTAATATGTACCACTTGGTTAGTTTTTTGGGCGATTATCGAACAAAATGCCAAATGCTGAATTGACGATTTTTTGCTCACTGCGCACCATCGCTTCCACATTGACGCCGACCCGAGCCGCCGGCATCAATGGAAAGACCCAGACCAACCATAAGAATTTCAAAAACGGGTACACGCTATGATTCCTTCCCAAAGTTCCCCCATGGCCCCAGTGGCGGGTGCCGCGTCCGGCGGCATCGGCGACAAGATCCGCGGCGCCATGGCCGTGGGCAAGACCCGTTGGGGCATGCTCGCCCTGGTGTTTTTCGCCACCACCCTGAACTACATAGACCGCGCCGCCCTCGGCGTGATGCAGCCGATCCTCGCCAAGGAAATGAGCTGGACGGCGATGGACTACGCCAACATCAACTTCTGGTTCCAGGTCGGCTATGCCGTTGGCTTCGTGTTGCAGGGCCGGTTGATCGACCGGATCGGCGTCAAGCGCGTGTTCTTCTGTGCCGTGCTGCTCTGGAGCCTGGCGACCGGCGCCCATGGCCTGGCCACTTCGGCGGTGGGGTTCATGGTCTGCCGCTTCATCCTCGGCCTGACCGAAGCTGCCAACTATCCAGCCTGTGTGAAGACCACACGGCTGTGGTTCCCGGCCGGTGAACGGGCCGTGGCCACGGGCATTTTCAACGCCGGGACCAACGTCGGCGCGATGTTCACGCCTATGCTGCTGCCACTGGTCCTGCACGTGTGGGGCTGGCAGGCTGCGTTCCTGTGCATGGCTGCGCTGGGCGGGATCTGGCTGCTGTTCTGGGGCCTGAAATACTTCAACCCGGAAGACCATCCCAGCGTCAAACAATCGGAACTCGACTACATCCAGGCCCAGGAAGAACCGGATCAGGTCCGCGTGCCCTTCTCCCGGATCCTGCGCATGCGCGGCACCTGGGCCTTCGCGTTGGCCTACTCGATCACCGCCCCCGTGTTCTGGTTTTACCTCTATTGGCTACCGCCGTTCCTGAACCAGCAATACAACCTGGGCATCAACGTGACCCAGATGGGCATCCCGCTGATCATCATCTACCTCACTGCCGACTTCGGCAGCGTGGGCGGCGGGATCTTGTCTTCGTTCCTGATCGGACGCGGCCTCGATCCGATCAAGGCGCGCCTGGTGTCCATGTTGCTGTTCGCCTGCTGCATCATCGGCGTGATCATGGCCGCCGGCGCAAGCAACCTGTGGATGGCGGTGTTTGCCATTTCCCTGGCCATCGGCGCGCACCAGGCCTGGACCGCCAACATCTGGAGCCTGGTGATGGACTACACGCCTAAATACATGATGAGCACGGTGTTCGGTTTCGGCGGCATGTGCGCGGCCATCGGCGGGATGTTCATGACCCAGTTGGTGGGCCACATCCTAACGATCACCAACAACAACTACACCGTGTTGTTCACCTTGATCCCGGCGATGTACTTCATTGCCCTGACCTGGCTGTACTTCATGGCACCGCGCAAGGTGCCGACGCTGGAAAGCTGATACGGCTGGGGATGACCTGTGGCGAGGGAGCTTGCTCCCGCTCGATTGCGCAGCAATCGCAAAAAAGCGAGGGCCGCTTCGCGGCCCAGCGGGAGCAAGCTCCCTCGCCACAGAGGGCTGTGCCAGCCACTGGGGAGTGTGCTGGCCATCAAGGGTTCTGTGTGGCGATTACTTGCGCCGCTGCTGCCAAGCCGCCGCCAACCCGCTCAAGCAGATCAGGGCGATGCCGACCACGGTGGTCAGCGTCGGCGTATGGCTGAAAAACAACCAGCCCAGCAGCCCGGCAAACACGATCTGGCAGTACCCGAACGGCGCGAGCAGCGCCGGGGCGGCAAAGCGGAAGGCTTGGGTCAGCATCAAGTGCGCAGTCATCCCACAGGCGCCCAGCGCCAGCATCATCACCCCATGCACCAGGCTCGGCACTTGCCAGAAGAACGGCACCAGTGCGCTCATCACCAAGGTGTTGCACAGGCCGGCGAAGAAATTGCTGGTGGTCGGGCTGTCGATCTCACTGAGCTTGCGCGTGAGCAACTGGTAGAAGCAGAAAAACAGCGCTGAACAGAATGGCAACAACACCGCCGGGGTGAACAGATCGCCACCGGGATGGACGATGATCAACACCCCGATAAAACCGAAGATCACCGCGATCCATTGACCGCGCGTCACGTGTTCACCCAGCAACGGCACCGACAACGCGGTCACCAGCACGGGCGCGAGGAAGTTGACCGCCGTCGCCTCCGCCAATGGGATGAACATCAACGCGGTGGTGAAAAACAGACTGGTACCCAGCAGGCACAACGCCCGGGCCAGCTGCCACAACGGGCGCTTGGTACGCAGGACCCGCAACCCAGAACGGGGCAGGAAAATACCCGCCATCAGCAATGTGTGCACCACGTAACGTGCCCAGACCACCATGATGATCGGATAAAAACCCGACAGATATTTGGACAACGCGTCATGACTGGAGAACAGGAACGTTGCGACCAGAATAAGCACGATGCCCTTGAAAGCCTGATTGACGCCTGAGAGCGGTGTGCTGACGGTCATGAGGGGAAACCTGCGTTGCTTGATGTAGGGGCCGTGACGCACCTTGCAGTTGTTGGGCCAGCGAGCATACCGATAAGTTCTGAATCCGAAGTGTAATGAAAACTCCGCAGCCAGGCAGGATTGGCTCACCGCTGAACCAAAACCTGCGTCCGTTGCCTGACAGCTCAAGCGCGGCGCGCACCTTGGGCGCCTAAAAGCTAGACTCACCGCCACAGCAGTCATTTTTAGCAGGTCATTCAGAGGACTTCCCACATGTTATGGAAAAAAGGTCGCCGCAGTGACAACGTGGTGGACGCCCGCGGTGACGGTGGGGGCGGCGGTGGGATGCGCTTCGGCGGCGGCAAGGGCTTGAGCCTGACGGCCATCGTCCTGATCGTCGGCATTGGCTGGATCACTGGCCAGGACCCGATGCAGATTCTCGGGCAACTGGCCGGGCAGATGGACCAGTCTGCACCCACGTCCTCGCAAACCCGCCAGGCGCCACCGGCCAACGATGAACAGGCCGAGTTCGTGCGCTCGATCCTTGGCGACACCGAAGACACCTGGGGCCAGGTTTTCCAGCAGGCCGGTCGCCAGTACCAGCAGCCGAAACTGGTACTGTTCAGTGGTCGGGTCAACTCGGCCTGCGGCCTGGCGTCCTCGGCAACCGGCCCGTTCTATTGCCCGGCCGACCGCCAGGTGTATCTGGACATGAGTTTCTTCAAGGAAATGTCCCAGCGCTTCTCGGCCGCCGGAGACTTCGCCCAGGCCTACGTCATCGCCCATGAAGTCGGGCACCATGTGCAGACCCTGCTGGGTGTGTCGGCGAAAATCCAAGAGGCTCGTCAGCAAGGCCGGCAGATGGAAGGTGACGGTGGCTTGCTGGTCCGCCAGGAATTACAGGCCGATTGCCTGGCCGGGGTCTGGGCCAACCATGCGCAGAAACGCCTGAACTGGCTGGAGCCGGGGGACATCGAGGAAGCCTTGAACGCCGCCAATGCCATCGGTGACGACCGCTTGCAGCAACAAGGCCAAGGCCGCGTGGTGCCGGATTCCTTTACCCACGGCACCTCGGCGCAGCGGGTGCGCTGGTTCAAGACCGGCTTCGCCCAGGGCCAGGTCAGCCAATGCGACACCTTTGCGGCGAAAACCCTGTAAATGAAGTGGAGCGCGTTGATCGGGCTGCTGCTGTGCTGCGCCGTTGTCCAGGCCGATGAACACGGCGTGGACGTGGTCGCGCAGGGACGATTGCAGTTCAAGGGTGGCGCCATGGCCGTCGATGTCGGCCCGCCCCCTGCGTCCATCCAGCGCGTACTGATCATCCTTCATGGTCGGCGGCGCAATGCCGACACCTACCTGCACAGCGCCGAAAAAGCCGCTGAGCAGGCCGGACAACTGGCCACGACCCTGATCATCGCCCCGCAGTTTCTCAACGAACAGGACGTGGTCCGGCATCAATTGCCCAACGACCTCCTGCGCTGGCATGGTAACGACTGGATGGGCGGTGGTTTATCCACAGGGCCGAATCCGATCAGTTCCTTTCAGGTACTCGACGACATCGTTGCCCGAGTCAGTGACCGACAGCAGTTCCCCGACGTGAAAGAGATCGTCATCGCGGGTCATTCCGGCGGCGCCCAAGTGGTGCAGCGCTATGCCCTGCTCGCCCACGGCCAATACCGGATCAGCCCGCGCTTTGTCATTGCCAATCCGTCGTCCTATGCCTATTTCGATGCACAACGGCCCATGGCCTTCGACCCTGCCAGTTGCCCCGGCTTCGATCAGTGGAAGTACGGCCTGCAGAACCTCCCCGCCTATGCCGCCGGGCAAACGCCCGCTCAGTTGGAAGAAAACTACGTCCGACGCGACATCGTCTATTTGCTTGGGCAACAAGACATCGACCCGGAGCATCCGGCGCTGGATAAAGGTTGCGAAGCGCAGACCCAGGGGGCGTATCGATTACTGCGCGGGCATTTCTTTTTCGACTACCTGACGCGGCGTCATCCCGTGGGGTTGAATCAGCGGCTGATCGAGGTGCCGGGAGTCGGGCATAACGGCAATGGGATGCTGACTTCGCCTGAGGGGTTGAAGGTGTTGTTTAGGCAGTAAGTTTTGTGTCGACTGGGAAGGCCCTTTCGCGAGCAAGCTCGCTCCCACAGGGGTGGTCTATCGGCTACAAAATCTGTGTTCACCAGAAATCCACTGTGGGAGCGAGCTTGCTCGCGATAGCGGCCAGCCAGCCGATATCCATCTCAAGCCAAAAGCATCCGCCGCAACTCAACACAATCGCGCGCGTGCCAATCCGTCAGCTCCGGCCACGGATTGTCCGGCAGGTTCACCAGCACCGTCCGCGCCCCCGCCGCCCGGCCACAGTCCAGGTCGAAGCGGTAGTCCCCCACCATCACCATCGTCCCAGGCGCGACGTTCCACGCTTCGGCCAGCTTCAACAGGCCACCGGGATGCGGCTTGGGCGGTGCTTCGTCGCGGCCCAGTACATCCGCCACGGCAAAACAGTCCGCCAGGCCGATGGCTTCGAGGGTCACATGGGCCAGTTCCCGGGCGTTACGCGTCAGGATGCCCAGGCGATCACCCCGCCCGGCCAGTTCGCGCACCAATTCGACCGCCCCCGGCGCGGGCTGGGAGCCCAGCGCCAAGTCCCGCTCGTGCTCCAGCAGCCAGGCGTGTTTGGCGGCGGCCTCATCAGCCGGCAACGCCGCCAGGTGGGTCAGGATGTCGTCTTCGGCGGGAATCGCCAGGGCCACGCGGATCGCCGCGAAATCATGCACGGCGATGGTCAGCGTGCCATCCATGTCGAATACCCAGTGCCGTACTTCGGACAGACTCATGCCCAATCCTTGCGGTGACGGATAAGCCCTTCCTGGGTGACCGAGGCCACCAGTTGCCCGGCACGGTTGAACACGCTGCCACGGGAGAACCCACGGGAATTGCCGGCCCACGGGCTGTCCATGGCGTAGAGCAGCCAATCATCGGCGCGCAGGTCGGCATGGAACCACAAGGCGTGATCGAGGCTGGCGACTTGCATGTCTTTGTGCCACACCGATTTGCCGTGGGGCAGCAGCGAAGTGGTCAGCAGGCCGAAGTCCGACGCATAGGCCAGCAGGTATTTGTGCAAGGCCGGCGAGTCCGCCAGGGCACCATCGGCGCGGAACCACACGTACTTGACCGGATCGGCCGGTTGCGGGTTGTAAGGGTCTTTTTCGGTGACCGGGCGCACCTCGATCGGCTTGGGGCACAACAGTTTTTCACGCATGTGCTCGGGCAGCAGGTGCGCCCGCTGTTGAGTCAACTCCAGCTCGGACGGCAGGTTCTCCGGCCCGACGACTTGCGGCATGGTGCTCTGATGTTCAAAGCCTTCTTCGTCGTACTGGAATGACGCACTGCAGGTGAAAATCGGATGGCCCTTCTGGATCGCCGTCACTCGACGGGTGCTGAAACTGCCACCGTCACGCACCCGGTCCACCTGGTAGACCACCGGCAACGCCGCATCACCGGGACGCAGGAAATAACCGTGCATCGAGTGCACATGGCGCGCCTCTTCCACGGTCTGGCTGGCCGCCGACAGTGACTGCCCCAACACCTGACCGCCGAACAATTGGCGGAACCCCAGGTCCTGGCTGCGACCGCGAAACAGGTTCTCTTCGATCGGTTCCAGGGTCAGCAGGTCGACCAGATCTTCCAACACATGGCTCATTCAGACTTTCCTCACACAGCGCAACACCGCGCAGCCTGTGCTGCGGCGGTGGATCGATTGTTGGCCCGGGCCATTGTCGCGGGCATTGTAAACGTCCGTGTCGGCTAACCGTGCAGGGTCTGTAGCCACTGCTCACGGTTGATGCGATAGAGCACATGGTGACGCAATGGATGACCGACTGCGAGTGTTGGGTGTTCGAAGTCGTCAGCCGGGTCATGCTGCATGCCGATGGCCTGCATGACTTTTTGCGACGGCAGGTTATCGACGGCGGTGAACGCCACCACTTCATCCAGCAACAATTGGTCGAAGGCACAACGCAGGGCGGTCCACGCCGCTTCGCTGGCATACCCCAGCCCCCAGTGCTCCCGGGCCAGGCGCCAGCCGATCTCGATGGCCGGCGTGAAAGGCGCATCGAACCCGACCACGCCCAGCCCGGTAAAGCCAATGAAGGCCCCGGTATCCTTGCGTTCCAGGGCCCACAGGCCAAAACCATGCTCGGCGAAATGCCCACGCACGCGACCGATCAGGGCGGCGCTTTCCAGACGGCTCAGGCGCGCCGGGAAATAACGCATCACCTGCGGGTCTGCGCACATGGCGGCAAATTCCGGCAAGTCATCATCGCGCCACTGCCGCAAAAGCAGCCGCGCGCTTTCCAGTTCCAGTATCGGCTCCATTTTCACTCCCCTTCCATGCCCCAGAGTCTACATCGCTGGTAGGATCCGTCACTCACTCGCCACTGAAAACACCATGCCGCTACCGCTGATCTATCACGAAGACTACAGTCCCGACTTCCCGGCGGAGCACCGCTTCCCCATGGATAAATTTCGCCTGTTGCGCGATCACCTGGTGGACAGCGGCCTGACCCGCGACGCCGACCTGCTGCGCCCGTCGCTGTGTCCCCCGGACATCCTCGCCCTGGCCCACGACCGCGCTTATATCGAACGCTACATGGGCGGCGAGTTGTCTCGTGAAGACCAACGGCGACTCGGCCTGCCCTGGAGCGAAGCCCTGGCCCGCCGAACGGTACGCGCTGTGGGCGGCTCGCTACTGGCGGCCGAACAGGCCCTCGAGCACGGACTGGCCTGTCATTTGGCCGGCGGCACCCATCACGCCCATTACGACCACCCGGCCGGGTTTTGCATCTTCAATGACCTGGCGGTGATCAGCCGGTATTTCCTGGCCAGCGGCCGAGTCTCCCGGGTGCTTATTTTCGACTGCGATGTGCATCAGGGCGACGGTACCGCCCGAATACTCCATGACACTCCCGACGCCGTGACAGTTTCCTTGCACTGCGAAAAGAATTTTCCTGCACGCAAGGCCCAAAGCGATTGGGACATTCCCCTGCCGATGGGCATGGAAGACGGCGCTTATCTGAAGGTGGTGGATGATGCGCTCAACTACCTGTTGCCGCTCTACCAGCCCGACCTGGTGCTATACGACGCCGGTGTCGATGTACACAAGGACGACGCCCTCGGTTATCTGAAACTGACCGACGCAGGTCTTGCCGCCCGGGACGAAAGCGTCATGCGCCATTGCCTGGGGCGCGACATCCCGGTGGTCAGCGTGATCGGCGGCGGCTACAGCAAGGACCGCCAGGCCCTGGCCCGCCGCCACGGGATCTTGCACCACAGCGCACAAAAGGTCTGGGCGTCATCAGGTTGTCATTGAAAGCTGGGTGCGTTACCCACAATGCCTGTGGAGCGGCCTGTGGATAACCTTAGTGAAATGGCCTACAGGCTATGTCCCTTATAGCTTGCGAACGCTTGGCTATTTTTTGATCACACCTCTCAAGAACACCGCATACAAGTGTGGGAGCGGGCTTGCTCGCGAAAGCGGTGTATCAGCTACATGGATATCCGACTGTCACACCGCCTTCGCGAGCAAGCCCGCTCCCACAGGGGTCTGTGCTGATAGAATGCGCGGCTTATTCCCCAGCCTCACCAATTGCCATGACCCAAGCCACCCAATCCTACACACCAAACATCGCCATCATCGGCGGCGGCCCCGCCGGCCTGATGGCGGCCGAGGTGTTGAGCCAGGCCGGGATCCAGGTCGACCTGTACGACGGTATGCCGTCAGTGGGCAGGAAATTTCTGCTGGCCGGTGTCGGTGGCATGAACATCACCCACTCGGAAGCTTACCCAGCGTTCCTGTCCCGCTACGCCGAACGCGCGCCGAACCTCGCTCCGCTGCTGCGAGCCTTCGGGGCCGATGAGTTGTGCACATGGATTCACGGACTGGGCATCGACACCTTTGTCGGCAGCTCCGGACGGGTATTTCCCACCGACATGAAAGCCGCCCCGCTGCTGCGCGCCTGGCTCAAACGCCTGCGCGATGCGGGCGTGACGATTCACACCCGCCATCGCTGGCTTGGCTGGAACCCCGACGGCAGCCTGAGGATCGCGTCACCGGAGGGGGAGAAAACCCTGCGGCCCGACGCGACGCTGCTGGCGCTGGGCGGCGGCAGCTGGTCACGGCTGGGCTCCGATGGCGCCTGGATGTTGCCGCTGGAACAGCGCGGTGTCGTCCTTGCGCCCTTGCAGCCGAGCAATTGCGGATTCGAAGTGCGGGCCTGGAGCGATTTGATGGTCAGCAAATTCGCCGGCGCCCCGCTGAAAAACATCGCCATCGGTTTGAACGACGATGTCCCGCGCCTCGGCGAATGCGTGATCACCGCCACCGGCATCGAAGGCAGCCTGATCTATGCCCTGTCGGCGCCGATTCGCGAAGCGATCAACCAGCATGGCAGCGCGACCATTCATCTGGACCTGCTGCCGGGCCGACCTGTGGATAAAATCCAGCAAGCCCTGAGCAAGCCTCGCGGTTCACGCTCGATGGCCAAGCACTTGCACAGCCAGCTGGGGATCGACGGGGTCAAGGCCGCGTTGCTGCGCGAACTCACGCCTGCCGATGGCTTTGCTGACCCGGCGCGCCTGGCCCAGGCGATCAAGGCCTTGCCATTGCCCCTGGTGAAAACCCGCCCACTGGATGAAGCCATCAGCAGTGCCGGTGGCGTGACATTCGAAGCCCTGGACGAACGCCTGATGCTCAAGCAGATACCCGGCGTGTTCTGCGCCGGGGAAATGCTCGACTGGGAAGCGCCGACCGGCGGCTACTTGCTGACGGCTTGCTTTGCCAGCGGCCGGGCAGCGGGGCTAGGGATGGTGGAGTGGCTACAGCGCAAGGGTTGAAGACCGAGGCGCGCCTATCGCGAGCAAGCTCGCTCCCACATTGATCGCAATCCTTCTGACAGAACCCGGTCAAACTGTGGGAGCGAGCTTGCTCGCGATAGCGATTTATCAGACCCAGCAGGTCATCAAGGCTTGCGCTTACGCGGCCCGGTATTGAACACCGGCACTTTTCGCACCGGCTCCCACATTGATCGCAATCCTTCAGGCAGAACCCGGTCAAACTGTGGGAGCGAGCTTGCTCGCGATAGCGATTTATCAGACCCAGCAGGTCATCAAGGCTTGCGCTTACGCGGCCCGGTATTGAACACCGGCACTTTTCGCACCGGCTCCCACATTGATCGCAATCCTTCTGACAGAACCCGGTCAAACTGTGGGAGCGAGCTTGCTCGCGATAGCGATTTATCAGACCCAGCAGGTCATCAAGGCTTGCGCTTACGCGGCCCGGTATTGAATACCGGCACTTTTCGCACCGGCTTGACCGAAGGCTCCACCGGCGCCGAATCGCCGCTGTCCACCCACTTGCCCAGGTTACGCTTGCCGCCACCGCCCGAGGTTTTCGGTTTCTTCGGCTTTTTCGGCTTCTTGATGACTTGGCCGCTGGCATCGGTGTCCGGCACGCGGTGCTCAGGCTCGAAGTCTTGTTCCATCTGGCGAGGCAACGTCTGACGGGTCAGCGTCTCGATGGCTGACAGCAAATTCACTTCATCGGCGCAGACCAGGGAAATCGCCTGCCCTGTAGCGCCCGCCCGGCCGGTACGGCCGATGCGGTGGATGTAGTCCTCGGCGACGATCGGCAGGTCGAAATTCACCACCAGCGGCAAATCTTCGATATCCAGCCCGCGGGCGGCGACGTCGGTGGCCACCAGAATCTGCACTTCGCTGGCCTTGAAACGGTCCAGCGCCCGCTGCCGGGTGGCTTGGGGTTTGTCGCCGTGGATGCCGTCGGCGTTGATGCCCAGGCCCTGGAGTTTTTCCACCAGCGCATCGACGCCATTGCGGGTCTTGGCGAACACCAGCACTTGCTTCCACTTGTGCTTGCGCATCAGGTGCACGAACAATTCCGGCTTGCGCTTCTTGTCCACCGTCACCACCCACTGCTTGACGGTGTTGGCGGCCACATTGCGCGGGCTTACTTCAATGCTCAGCGGATCGTTGAGCATCTGCCCGGCCAGCAGGCGGATCGCGTCGGAGAACGTTGCCGAGAACAGCAAGGTCTGGCGCTTTTTCGGCAAGGCCTTGTAGATGTTCGCCAGCTCTTCGGAGAAACCCAAATCGAGCATCCGGTCAGCTTCGTCCAGCACCAGGGTTTGCAACTGGTTGAACTTCAGCGCGTTCTGCCGGAACAGATCAAGCAAGCGCCCCGGCGTGGCGACCAACAGATCGACGCCTTTGCGCAGCTTCATCATCTGCGGGTTGATGCTGACGCCGCCGTACACCGCATACGTGCTCAATGGCAGGTTTTGCGCGTACTGACGCACGCTTTCATGAACCTGCTCGGCCAGCTCACGGGTTGGCACCAGAATCAGCGCCCGCACCGAGTTGGCAGTGACCTTCGGCCCTTCGGTGGTCAGCAACTGCAACAGCGGCACGGCGAAACCGGCGGTCTTGCCGGTACCGGTCTGGGCCGCCGCCATCAGGTCGCGACCGGCCAACACCGCCGGCATGGCTTGGGCCTGCACCGGGGTCGGGGTCTGGTAACCGAGCGACTCGAGGGCGCGCAGCAAGGGTTCGATCAGGCCAAGGGTGGCGAAAGTCATGGAAATACCGTAGGAAAAATCAGCGCAAGGTGTGCAATGCGCGGCAGTTTACCCTAAATCAGGATACGGCCGGCGCAGGCTTGGGTTTGCGCCACTGGGGCAAGCCGATCAGCACCACTGCACTGATGATCACCAGCATCGCCAAGGCCTCCTCGATGCCAATGGTTTCACCGGCAAACACGATCCCCAGCAACACCGCCACCGCCGGGTTGACGTAGGCATAACTGGTGGCCGCCGCCGGACGCACGTGCTTGAGCAGGTACATGTAGGCGTTGAAGGCGATGATCGAACCAAAAAAAGTCAGGTAGGCCAAGGCAAGCCAACCTTCGAGCGGCGGTATGGCAACCAGGTGTTCGCCACTGGCCACACTGCCAATCAACAGCACCACGCCGCCCACCAGCATTTCCACGGCACTGGCCATCGCCCCCGCCGGCAACGGCAGGTGCTTGCTCAGCACCGAACCAAAAGCCCAGGACGCCGCCGCGAAGACCAGCAAGGTCGCGCCCAGCGGGCTCGATTGCAGGTTGGAGCCCAGGTTGAGCATGGCGATGCCGATCAACCCCAGCACAATCCCCGCCCATTCCAGACGCGTATTACGCGCGCCCCAGAAATATCCGCAAAGCAGGGTAAACAAAGGCACCGTCGCCACGGCCAGCGCCGCCACCCCGGAGGCCACACCGGTGTGCTCGGCAACACTGACCGCGCCGTTGCCGAAGCTGAGCAACAACACGCCGATGATGGCCCCAGCCTTCCACTGCGCCCAGGTCGGCGCCGGCGCCCCGCGCCAGCGCAGGAAACCGTACATCAGCGACCCGGCAATCACAAAACGAATCCCGGCCAACAGCAGCGGCGGCCAATGCTCCACGCCAATGCGAATCACCAGGTAGGTCGAGCCCCAGATGACGTACAAGGCAAAAAAGGCAGCGATCAATGGCAGAGGAAAACGGCGTGTGCCCGGCATGGTCAGCTCGAAGTCAGGACAATGAGAGACGCTATTCTAGAAAGGCGACAGGCGGAAAATAAGTTACAAAACCTGTTTATCCAACCCATACACTTTTCAAAACATGGAGATTGGCGCTATAAACCGTGCTTTCGAAAGTCCCGTCACTTGGAAGCCAATCCATGGATAAATACGACCGCATGCTGCTCGCCGCCCTGCTGGAGAACGGTCGTGCGTCCTACGCCGAACTGGCCCGTAAAGTGAACCTGTCAGCCCCGGCCGTGGCCGAGCGGGTCAGCAAGCTGGAGGCCAGCGGCGTGATCACCGGCTACCAGGCGAAAGTCGACATGGCGAAAATCGGCCTGCCGGTGCAGTGCGTGATCGAACTGCGAATGAACCAGCACGGTAACCAAAAGACCTACGACGAGCTGTGCAAGATCCCACAGCTGACCGAGTGCCATCGGGTGACGGGTGATCCCTGCGTGATCATGCAAGCGGCGGTCGGCTCGATGCCGGAGCTGGAAGAACTGATCAACCGCATCGCCAAGTTCGGCTTCAGCAAGACCTCGATCGTGCTGTCCAGCGCCATTGAAAAGCGCGTGCCGTTGGGGCAGTTGGAGGGGAATGGCAAATAAGGATCAAACACTGACCAACCTGTGTGGGAGCGGGCTTGCTCGCGAATGCGGTGTGTCAGTCGCACATTTACCTACTGACGCACCGCATTCGCGAGCAAGCCCGCTCCCACAAGGGTTCTGTGGTGTTTTCAGAACCCACGATGCCGCTTGAGATGCTCATTGATCTTCGCCGCCGGCACTTTCTGCAGACTGCACAGCAGGTCATGGGACAACTCCCGCAACCCATGCTTTTGCCGCAGCTCCGAGGCCAGGTGCGCGGTGAGGTTGGCGGCCATTTCGGCATCGGCCATGGCTCGGTGAGCCTGGCCGGTGTGGGGCAAACCGGCGAACGCGTTGAGCGTGCCAAGCTTGTGGTTCGGCGCCGCCGGCATCAAGCGTCGGGCCAGCAACAGTGAACAGGCAAAGTTCTGCAAGCGGGTGCGTTTGATTCGCCCCAGTTCAAAATCCCAGAACTTCTGGTCGAACGCGGCGTTGTGGGCCAGCAGCGGCGTGATGCCGACGAACTCGTTGACCTCGTTCATTACCTTTTCCGCCGACGGCGCGCCGCGCAGCATGGCGTTGCTGATGCCGGTCAGTTGCTCGATGAACGCAGGCACGCGCACACCGGCATTCATCAGGCTCTGGTAGCGCTCGACGATCCGGCCCTGTTCGAGGATCACCACGGCAATTTCGGTGGCTCGGCAACTGCTGCTTGGCGTGATGCCGGTGGTTTCAAAGTCGATGACTGCGATGCGTTCCAAACCGGTCTGAACTCCCTGGAAATCAATTCTTGAGCAGCAACGCGCCTTCGATCGGCACGTAGCGGCTGGCGGCGCGGATCAGCGAGTTGGCGGTCAGCCCCGGCACGCCATAAGCCACGGCCTGCACGCCATGCTTGTTGATGATGCGCTCGAGCAGCATGTCGAAATCGCCGTCACCAGAAGCCAGCACCACTTCGTCGACGTGGTCGGCGGCGTCCATGATGTCCAGCGTGATACCCACGTCCCAGTCGCCCTTGGCCGAGCCGTCACTGCGCTGGATGTAGGGCTTGAGCTTCACGACGAAACCCAGGTTGCGCAGGATCTGCTGGAATTGCTGTTGCTTGCTGTCGCCGCGATCGATCGCATAGGCATAGGCCTCGACGATCTGCCCTTGCTTGCTGATATCGGCCCACAACGCCGCGTAGTTGAAATGGCAGCCATAGGCCTGGCGAACGGTGTAATAGAGGTTCTGGACATCGGCGAACACTGCGATTTTTTTCACCGCGTTTCCTCTTGGATGCACAAGCGCGCAGGCGGGACCGGGCCACCAGGCCCGAAAAGTCGCCCAGTATGCCAGCCCAGAGGATTGTTCCGCGAATAATCGGCCCGAGGCGCCAGGGCGCCCCGGACGAATGGTGGGTCAGACGAAGGAATCGTCGTCGCCAAAGAAGGACGAATCGTCGCTGTAGTCCGCGTCGCTGAAACCGCCCTGGTCGCTGCCATAGGCATCGTTGTCGGCCACACGCTGATCATCGCCCCAGCCGTTGTCGCTGCTATTCGCGGTGTCATTGACCGGTTGCGCCGGCTCTTCCTTGATGACCTCGACGATCTCCTGCGGTTGCTGACTGCTGTGGAACAGGCTGCT
Organism: Pseudomonas brassicacearum; assembly: GCF_000585995.1. Taxonomy (NCBI): domain Bacteria; kingdom Pseudomonadati; phylum Pseudomonadota; class Gammaproteobacteria; order Pseudomonadales; family Pseudomonadaceae; genus Pseudomonas; species Pseudomonas brassicacearum. The sequence continues at coordinate 5,780,355 of NZ_CP007410.1, forward strand.
GATGCCCTGGGCCAACATCACGCCACCGGCCACGCCGGCTGCGGTTTTCAGAGCTCCGCCGAGGAAACTGCTCGCTGCCGGTGCCTGCTGCTGCGGCGCGCCATAGTTGCCGGGAGGTGCACCAAAGCCCTGCTGGGCCGGGGCATTAAAGGCTGGCCGTGCCGGTTCGCGCCAGCCACCGCCGCCGGATGCCGGGGTGCTGGGGGCGGACGCCGGCCGTGAATCACGGGTGCCGCCACCGAAAATACTCGAAAGGAAACCACCGCCACCGCTGGGCGCCGAGGCTGGGTTGCGGGCCTGTTGCAGCTCGGCCTGCAATTGCTCGACTTGCTGGGCGAGCTGTTTATTCTGCTCGTCGAGGCGTTTGATCGCGGCCTCTTGCACCAGAATCGCCTGGGCCATGAAATAGCCCGCCGCGGGCTGGCTGGTCATATGTTCCTTGATCCGCGCCTCGGCCTGGGCGTCGCGCGGGGCTGAGTCCTTTTCGGCCTGTTGCAGCCGTGAAAACAGTCCATCGATCAGGGTTTGTTCTTCGCTATTCATGGCGACCTCATCAGATTGCCGGGTAGACATCATTCCGGTCCTGAAGACCGGTGCCACCCAGTAATGGGGCTTGCCGGAAAGGTTTCAACGGTCTTTACCTTATGTTTACGTTTGCTTGTGCGGGCACCTGATCGGTTAAAGTGTCGGACCGCTTTTGAATTGCGATACCGACTCATGAATCCGTTTGACGTGCTGCGCGACTCTTTGTATTTCTTCAAGCGACATCTGAGCCGGATCGCCCAACTGTGCCTGCCGCTGGTGATACTCGAGGCCGTGTTGCAGCAAGGATTGGACAGCGCCATCGGCCCCGAAGGCTTTCCCGGCTACAGCTTGATCGTCGGGCTGCTGGTGTATCCGCTTTATACCGTCGCGTTGATTTTGTTTCTCGACGCCCGCAGTCGCGGTGAGTCGCCGCCCGCCCGCGACCTGCTTGCCACGGCCCTCACCCTGTGGCCACGCTTTGCGTTGCTGACCGCCCTGAACACGCTGCTGATCCTGGTGGGCATTTCGCTGTATTTCCTGCCGGGGCTGTGGTTGATGGTGGCCTTGGGCTTCAGTGAATACCTGCTGGTATTGAGGGGCCTGACGCCACTGGCCGCGATGAAGGAAAGCCTGCGCATGACCCGCGGCAATTTCTGGCGGATCCTGTTGTGCATTCTCTGCGTGATGGGCCCGCTGTGGCTGCTCAAGGGCGCCAGCGTCTCGGTGTACCCGCCGCCGCAGAACCCCTTGCTCAGTTTGCTGATCGAAAGCATCCACAGCTTCTTGCAATTGTTCACCAGCGTGGTGTTGTTCCGGATGTTCATGCTGATCGCGGAAAAGCCTGACAGCCGCTAACGACACTGCGACGGGCGCGGGGCTTGGGCTTGAGAACCGCTCTCGGTTATGCTCGGGATCACTTTTACGTATCGCCCATAAGCCGAGCCATGACCCGTCTACTGCGCTACACCCTGCTGGGCCTGCTGTTGATCCTCTGCCTGGCTGCCCTGTCGATCTACAGCCTGACCTGGCGGCCACAAGCCAGGGAAGCATTGCCGGTCAGTTGCGCCGCCAACGCCGCGCCACTGACGCCCGGCCAGGCCTTGAAGGTGATGACCTGGAACGTGCAGTTCCTGGCCGGCAAGCGCTACGTGTTCTGGCACGACCTGGCCCAGGGCAACGACGAAAGCCCGACCCCGGAAGACATGGCCTTCAGCCTCGATGAAGTGGCGCGGGTCATTCGCGACGAACAACCGGACCTGGTGTTGCTCCAGGAACTGGACAACGGCGCCAAGGCCAGTGACTACCAGAACCAGCTCAAGCTGTTGCAGGAACGCCTGGCCGACCTTTATCCATGCAGCACCAGCGCCTTCGACTGGAAGGCCGATTTCATCCCCAAGCCACACATTTTCGGCAGCGTCGGCCGTCAACTGGCGACGCTGAGCCGCTACCGCATCGACCACGCCGAACGGGTACAACTGCCCGTGGCCGACGCCAACGTCATCAGCCGGCAGTTCCTGCCAAAAAATGCCTTGTTGGTGAGTTATCTGCCGCTAAGCGATGGCGGTCAGATGGCGGTGCTCAACACCCATCTGGAACGCGCCACTGAGCCGGATGAAACCCTGCCGAACCAGGTCACCGCCGTGGCCAAGGCCCTGGACAAACTCGAATCCGCCGGCACGCCCTGGCTGATTGGCGGCGACTTCAACCTGCTGCCCCTGGGCCAGTACCGGCGCCTGCCTTCCGAGCAACGCACGCCCTATTCCGCCGACAGCCCTCTGCACCTGCTGTGGGACAAATACCCGATGATCCCCACCAACAACGAGGCCAGCGGCGTCGACCGCGAACACTGGCTGACCCACTACCCGAACGACCCCGGCCTCAACGGCCCGGACCGCACCGTCGACTACCTGTTCTACAGCCCGCGAATCAAACGGGTCGAAGCCCAGGTAAGGCAGGACGATACCTTGCGCATCTCCGATCACTTGCCGGTGATTGCGCGGTTTTTGTTGCCGGTAGCGCCTTAATACGACTCACCGCAGAACAACTGTGGGAGCGGGCTTGCTCGCGAATGCGGTGGGTCAGTTACATAAATTATTGACTGACACTCCGCATTCGCGAGCAAGCCCGCTCCCACAAAGGTTTTGTGTCGGACCCGATTACTTACGCGGCTTGACCCGCGCCGTCGCCTCCGCCACCAGCGGATCATCCGGCCAGTAATGCTTGGGATAACGCCCCTTCAAATCCTTCTTCACCTCGGCATACGTGCTGCGCCAGAAGTTCGCCAAATCCTGGGTCACCTGCACCGGCCGGCGCGCCGGTGACAGCAGGTGCAGCTTGACCACCTGCCGCCCGCCAGCAATGCGCGGGGTGTCGGCCAGGCCGAAGAGTTCCTGCAAGCGCACCGCCAGGATCGGTGGATGCTCGCTGTAGTCCAGGCGAATCGACGAGCCCGAGGGCACACTCAAATGATGGGGTGCCTGTTCGTCCAGGCGTTGCGGCAACGGCCAGGGCAACAGGTTGTGGACGATGCTCGACAGGTCCAGGTTGGCGAAATGACTGAGGCGCGAAACGCGTCCCAGGTACGGCATCAACCAGTGTTCGAGGGTGTTCAGCAGCGCTGCGTCGCTGACGTCTGGCCATTCGCTCTCGCCCTTGGCGTCCAGCTCAAGCCGACGCAACAACGCCACCCGTGCCTGCCACTGCCGCAATTCCGGAGTCCAAGGCAGCAACTCCAGGCCTTTGCGTCGCACCAGGTTCACCAGCGCCTGGCTGCGGGCGGACTCGTCCAGGCCAGTCAGTGCCTCGCGGCTGAGGACCAGTTCGCCGACCTTGCGCTGGCGCTCGGCCCGCAGCACGCCTTCGCGCTCGTCCCAATCCAGTTGATCCACCACGCGGACTTGTTCGGCCAGTACCGAATCGAACAGCGCCGGGTCGAAATCCGTCGCCAGGTAGATCCGTTCTTCCCGCTGGCCCTGACGGCTGCCCAGGTCGGCGATCACCAGCCACGCTTGTTTCATCAGGCTGTCGGCCTCGGCAAACAACGCTGCACGCCCATTGGCGAGGCGATATTCCGCACCGCCGGGCCGGCGCTGCTGGGCGACGCGGTCCGGATAGGCCAACGCCAGCAACGCACCAAGCCAGCGCGGGTGATCGGGATCGGCGACGGCTTCCTGGGGCTTGCCCCGCAGGTAACCGCGATACTGCCGAGCCAATTGTCGCGCCCGCTGCACGCCGCCCTGGGCGCCCCGCGCCGCGCGTTCTTCGCCGGACAGCAACACCAAACGACTGTGCAAGTCCGCGCCCGCGCCCCTGAGAATATCGCGCTCGCCCAACAACGCCGCGACGTTGCACGCCATGTCCGCCAGCCCCAGCGCCTGACCGCGCAGCAGCAAATGGGCAATCCGCGGGTGGGCAGGCAGCTCGGCCATGGACTGGCCGTGGCGGGTCAATTGCTCGCCCTCCAGCGCGCCGAGGCGTTGCAACAGGTCTTGGGCCTGGGCATAAGCGGCGGCGGGCGGCACGTCGAGCCAGACCAATTGCTGCGGCGTCACGCCCCAGCGCCCCAGTTGCAGGGCCAAGCCGGCCAGGTCCGCCGAAAGAATTTCCGCGCTGCCGTAGGCGGCCAATTGTTCGTGCTGGTCTTCAGACCACAACCGATAACATACCCCTGGCTCCAGGCGCCCGGCTCGACCGGCCCGCTGCGTGGCACTGGCCCGGGAAATGCGCTGGGTGTCGAGACGGGTCATGCCGCTGCCCGGATCGAAACGCGGTACCCGGGCCAACCCGGCGTCGATCACCACCCGCACGCCGTTGATGGTCAGGCTGGTTTCGGCGATGTTGGTGGCCAGCACCACTTTGCGCTGACCGGGCGGCGCCGGGTCGATGGCGGCGCGTTGGGCCGCCAGATCCAGTTCGCCATGCAGCGGGCAGAGCAACACGTTGCCGCCCTCGCCCAAGGCATCGGCCAACTGCTGATGCACCCGACGGATCTCCGCTTGCCCGGGCAAGAACACCAACACGCTGCCGGTTTCGTCGTGCAGCGCGTCCAGCACGGTCTGCACCAGTCGCGGCTCGATGAATTCACCGGGCTGGAACGGCCGGCCCCAGCGCACCGTCACCGGAAACATACGCCCTTCGCTGCGCAGGATCGGCGCGTCGTCCAGCAACCCGGCCAGGCGCTCGCCTTCGAGGGTGGCGGACATCAGCAGGATCTTCAGCGGTTGGTCTTCGCGAAACAGCTCGCGGCCGTTGAGGCTCAAGGCCAGGGCCAGGTCGGCATCGAGGCTGCGTTCGTGGAACTCATCGAAAATCAGCAACCCCACCCCTTCCAGCGCCGGATCATCCTGCAAGCGGCGAGTGAGGATGCCTTCGGTGACCACTTCAATGCGCGTCTTGGGGCCGACCTTGCTGTCGAGGCGAATCCGGTAGCCCACCGTTTCACCGACCTTTTCCCCCAGCTCGCTAGCCAGCCGCTCGGCCGCCGCCCGCGCCGCCAGGCGTCGGGGTTCGAGCATCAGGATGGTCTGCCCGGTCAGCCAGGGCTCGTTCAACAGGGCCAAGGGAACGCGGGTGGTTTTACCGGCGCCGGGCGGTGCTTCGAGCACCGCTTCGTGGCGCGACGCCAAGGCTTGACGCAGGGCGGGTAAAACTTCATCAATCGGCAAAGAAATCATGCTGGCTCCAAAACAGAGGGCCGAGTATAACGGCGAACTGTTTAGCGTGGTCTGGACTCCAACCAGCAACGCCTTTATCTGCTCAGGAGATTGCTATGCGTATTCCCTTTCGCGTAATCGGCGGCGTCCTGGTCGCCACTCTGCTGACCCAGGTCAGCGCCTGTGGCTCGATCTTCTACCCGGACCGCCGTGGCCAGATCGACGGCAAGATCGACCCGGCGATTGCCGCGCTCGACGCCGTTGGCCTGCTGTTCTACATCATCCCCGGCCTGATCGCCTTCGCGGTGGACTTCGCCACCGGCGCTATTTACTTCGAGCCGGGCAAGACCGCCCAGATCGCCCCGGAGAAACTCAAGCCGGCCATCAACGCCGACGGCAGCGTCGATAACCACAAGCTGCAGGCGATCCTGGAAAGTGAACTGGGCCGCAGCTTCCCGCTGGACGACCCACGGTTGATCCAGCACAAGGGCAGCGCGCAGCAATTGGCGGCCCTTGGTCTGAAGCCTGCCGCATGACCCGAGCTACTGAAGGAACGACCGCGCCATGACCACCAGCACTGAACACGCTCGTCTACTGCGCCTGGCCACCCGGGCTTCGGTGGCCGTGGCGTTCACCCTGGTGGTCGCCAAGGCCCTGGCCTGGTGGCTAAGCGGCTCGGTCAGCATGCTCGCTGGCCTGACCGACTCGGCCCTGGACGGCGTTACGTCGCTGCTTAATCTGCTGGCGGTGCATTACGCATTGCGCCCCGCCGACGACGACCATCGCTATGGGCATGGCAAGGCCGAATCCCTGGCCGGCATGGCCCAGGCGTTGTTTATCGGTGGCAGTGCCGTATTGATTGCCTTGCAGGCGTTCGAGCGCTTGAAAAACCCGGTCCCGGTGGACGCGCCTTGGCTCAGCGTCGGGGTGATCGTGTTTTCCCTCGGGCTGACCCTGGCATTGTTGGCGTTGCAACATCGGGTCATCCGCGCCACCGGCTCCAACGCCGTACGCGCCGACTCGCTGCATTACCGTTCCGACCTGTTGCTCAACGGCAGCATCCTGGTCGCCCTGGTGCTGGCCGGGTTCGGCTGGTATCAACTCGACGCCTGGTTCGGCCTGGGGATCGCCGTGTACATCCTGTGGAGCGCGATCCAGATCGCCCGGGAAAGCTTCGCGGTATTGATGGATGAAGAACTGCCGCCCGACGTCAGCCAGCACATGCTGGAACTGGCCTGCGCCGTGCCGGGGGTCGTGGGCGCCCATGACCTGCGCACGCGGATTTCCGGCAACCACTGGTTCGTGCAACTGCACCTGGAGTTGCCGGGAGAATTGACCCTGTCAGTGGCCCACGGCATCAGCGACCAGGCCGCCGACGCGATCCATCGCGCTTACCCGAAGGCCGAAGTGCTGGTTCATGCCGATCCGCTGGAAGTGGTCAACGGCGCCAAGGTCTGATCCCCGAGGCCTGACACAGAACCTGTGGCGAGGGAGCTTGCTCCCGCTGGGCTGCGAAGCGGCCCCAAGATTTTGCGGTCGCTGCGCAACCGAGCGGGAGCAAGCTCCCTCGCCACCAAGGGGATCTGCGCTGAATCAATAAGTCACCTGATACCCACGGCTGCTCAAGCAACTGCCCTGGGCCTGGCGATAGGTTTGCACCACCTCCGGCGCCGGCGGGTAGGTGTAGCTGCGCGGATCGAAACCGCTCTGCTGCACCGCCCAGCGATAGCAATCGTACCCGTCCTGGTTGACCTGCTCGGGAGACTGGCCGTTGGCCGGATAAGCCACCACGTCGTAGCTGTTGGCTTGGGGCTGGGGTTGTGGGTTGGCCACCGGCGGCTCGACCACGACGTAATCCTGGGTGTTGGCTTCGTAGATGTAATAGGCGCCGGCGGCGAGAAAGAACAGCGAACTGCCGATCCACACTTCCCGAGCGTAATCCGGCAGATACCGGGTACGGATGCCTCGTGGTGGCGCGACCACCACATACCGTGGCCCTTGCGGGCGATACCAGTAGCCGCCGGAATAGAAATAGTCCTGGCCGCGATAAGGCACGCGATAGTTGCGATCCGGGAAACGGTCGATCACATAACCCGGGCGATATTGCGGCCCCGGGCCCCAGCCATTGCCATGACCGTCCGGACGGCCGGGCCAATGCTGTTCAGGGCGATTGTCATGGCTTGGACGAGGACCACCGTTCGGGTAGCCATCGTTGCGGCGTGGAATATCGCGGTAGTACCCCGGTTGCGGTTCCCGGGTCTGGTTCACGCTGTCGGGTCGGCCCTGGATCGGCAGATTGTTGCCCTGTTGCTGCGGTGGCCGACCATGCCCGTTGGGATCCTGGGGTGGACGCTCATACTGCTGGCCGCCACCCTGGTATTGAGGCTGAGGCCTGACCTCGAACTGGCGGCTGTTGTCGCCACGAATGATTTCATTGCTTTGCGGCCGTGGCTGTCCGGAATAGCCCTGGCCGTTGCCACCGCGCCCGTCCTGGCCACGACCACCGTCCGGGCCGCCACGGTTTTGCTGATCGTCGGCCATTCCCTGCGCACTGACACTTGCCCACAACAGACCAACACCTGCCAAACGCCAGATGCGCGACTTCATGTTATTCCTCACAACGGTTCAAGGCCTGATGATAAGACTCGGAAAAGCCCAGGCCGGTTCTGCAACAGGTTATCAGTCGCGGGGTTTATTTCGCAGGCATTAAAAAAGGGAGACCCGTCGGCCTCCCCTTGAGAATTTCGTCCGTGCTCGACGCTTTTGACGTCGGCTCACCTCACGCCGTCTTCTGGACAGTGTGCAGCTCGGGGGCCTGCCAGTACCGGTGGGTACTGCGACCGCAGCCGGCCTGATTGGGCGGGCCGCACTGGACTGTTTGTCCGAGCAGTGATCTTGGTGATAAGAATAAGCTTGGGGCGCCGACAGATGATTGCGAAGATTGCGGAAATAAACATCACTTGCGCAATTTTTAACCCAGGATAGATAATCTGCCGCAATTATCCAGATAAAGGCCCGACCGATGAGCAAACTCGACCGTTACGACCTGAGCATTCTGGCGGAATTGCAGCGCGACGCGCGCATCTCCAACCAGGAACTGGCCGAACGCATCGGCCTGTCGCCCTCCCCTTGCTCACGACGGGTCAAGCAATTGGAAGACGACGGCTACATCACGCGTCAGGTCGCCCTGCTCGACCGCAAGATGCTGGGCCTGAGCCTGACCGCCTACGTGCTGATCGGCATGGACCGCCACACCCCCGAACGTTTCGAAAACTTCGAAGCGGCCATCCGCAACCTGCCGCAGGTGCTGGAATGCAGCCTGGTGACCGGCATGGACGCGGATTACCAGCTCAAGGTGGTAGTGCCAGACATGGACCATTACCAAAAACTGCTGCTCGGGCACCTGACCCGGATCGACGGCGTGACCAGCGTGCGTTCGAGCTTTGTGCTGAACCAGGTGCTTAACAGCACCGAGTTGCCGTTGACTCACCTGCGCAGCTGAAGCCCCCATCGCGAGCAAGCTCGCTCCCACAGGGGGGCGGGGCGCTCATAGATATTGCGCTCGCCATAAATCCAATGTGGGAGCGAGCTTGCTCGCGATAGCGATGGTCCAGCCTGCATTGATGTCGGATGTGCCGACGCCTTCGCGGGCAAGCCCGCTCCCACAGGGGGCGGGGCGCTCACAGATATTGCGCTCGCCATAAATCCCTTGTGGGAGCGGGCTTGCTCGCGATAGCGATGGTCCAGCCTGCATTGATGTCGGATGTGCCGACGCCTTCGCGGGCAAGCCCGCTCCCACAGAGGGCGGGGCGCTCACAGATATTGCGCTCGCCATAAATCCCTTGTGGGAGCGGGCTTGCTCGCGAAAGCGTCAGCCCAGGCGATGAATAGCTGCGACACACCGCCGCAGGTCAATCCCCTGGCCTCTCCCCATGCCGTATACTCGCCGCGCCTTTCCAACCCCGCCCACGCCGGAGTGCCCCGATGGATCCTGCCATTTTCGAAGAGTGGATGATGACCGGCCTGGTCAGCATCCTGATTATTTTCATGGGTTTCATCGTCTGGGACCTGGCGAAGAAGTCCAAGGCCGGGCGTTTCGGTTCGTTCATTCTGTTTTTTGTGCTGGGGCTGGGCGTGGCGGCGTTCGTGATCAAGAGCGTGGTGATCGGCCTGATCGAGTCCGGGACGTTATAAGCGCGCCGGCACTTCCTTCCACTGGCCCTGATCGAGCCCTTCGAGGGTCCAGTCGCCGATCCTGACCCGCACCAGGCGCAGTGTCGGCAGGCCCACCGCGGCGGTCATGCGCCGTACCTGGCGGTTGCGTCCTTCGCGGATCACCAGTTCCAACCAACTCGTGGGCACGCTTTTACGAAAACGCACCGGCGGGTTACGCGGCCATAATTGCGGTTCGTCCAATTGGCGCGCCTCGGCCGGCAACGTCATGCCGTCGTTCAACTCCACCCCATCGCGCAAACGCTGCAACTGTTCGGCACTCGGCTCACCCTCTACTTGCACCCAATAGGTCTTGGCCAGCTTGTGCTTGGGGTCGGCGATACGCGCTTGCAGTTGTCCGTCGTTGGTCAGCAACAGCAAACCTTCGCTGTCGCGATCCAGCCGCCCGGCCGGGTAAATGCCCGGTACGTCGATAAAATCCTTGAGCGTCGCCCGCCCTTCGCCATCGCTGAATTGGGTCAGCACATCAAAGGGTTTGTTGAACAGGATCAGCTTCGGCTCGGCCGGCGGGGCCTTGGCCACACGGCGCGGAGCAGCGGCTTGAGGCTTCGCGCCAGGACGGCGGGAAGCGGGGCGTGGAGGACGGGGCATGGTGGCACGGCATCTAACGGTCAGGGCCGCTCATGCTAGTGGCCTGACCGCTAAATAACCACCGCCGTATCAGCGGAACGGCGGCTCGTCGAAGCTGCGCAACTTGCGCGAGTGCAACGAATTGAGCTCGGTGCGCAACAGGTCCAGCGCCGCGATGCCGATTTTCAGGTGCTGGTTGACCGCACGCTCATAGAACGCGTTGGCCGAACCCGGCAGCTTGATTTCGCTGTGCAGCGGCTTGTCCGAAACGCAAAGCAACGTGCCATAAGGCACCCGCAAGCGATAACCCTGGGCAGCGATGGTGCCGCTCTCCATGTCCACCGCCACGGCGCGGGACAGGTTGATCAACGGACGCTCCTGGGCCCAGCGCAATTCCCAGTTACGGTCGTCGTAGGTCAGCACGGTGCCGGTGCGCAGGCGTTTTTTCAGCTCGTCGCCCTTTTCGCCGGTGACGTTGGCCGCCGCCTGCTGCAAGGCCATCTGCACTTCGGCCAGGGCCGGAATCGGAATGTTCGGCGGCACCACGCGGTCAAGGATCCCGTCGCGGCGCATGTAGGCGTGGGCCAGCACGTAGTCACCAATGGTCTGGGACTGCCGCAGCCCGCCGCAGTGGCCGATCATCAGCCAGCAATGGGGCCGCAGCACGGCCAGGTGGTCGGTGATGTTCTTGGCGTTGGACGGGCCGACGCCGATGTTCACCAGGGTCACGCCATGACCATCGTTGGTCTGCAGGTGATAAGCCGGCATCTGGTAACGGTGCCAGACCACGCCGGCAGCGATGGCCGACGCTTCGCCATGGTCCATGTTCTTGTCGATGATCACATTGCCCGGCAGGACCATGCGCACAAAGCGCGGGTCGCTGCGCAACTGCTCCAGGCCATGGACGATGAACTGGTCGACATAGCGGTGATAGTTGGTCAGCAGGATCCACGGCTGCACATGGCGCCAGTCGCTGCCGGTGTAGTGCACCAATCGGCGCAGGGAGAAATCCACGCGGGCGGCGTCGAACAGCGCCAGGGGCAGCGGATCAGTGTTTTCCCAGTCGTAGAGGCCGTCGGCGATGCCATCGGTGGCGGCCGACAGGTCGGTGCTGGGGAACACCCGCGCCAGCACCGCTGCGGTCACACCGGAGCCGGCCAGTTCATCGCCCTGCTCCACCACGTACGGGTACGGAATGTTCTGCTCACTGACGCCCACTTCCACGGTGACGGTAAAGTCATGCATCAGTGGGACCAACTGCTCCAGCAGGTACTTACGGAACGCGGCGGGATGGGTGACGGTGACGCTGTAGGTACCTGGCAGCTGGACCTTGGCGTAAGCGCGGGTGGTTTGTGGGACTTCGCCGTGGCAGTGGTAGGTCAGGCGCAAGGCGGGATAGCGAAACAACGCCCGTTGCTCGGCATCCGGCTCGACGCGGTCCTTGAGGTAACGCATGAGCGCCTGGTTCAACGAGGTGGTCGCACGCTCGTGCAGGGCGGCCAGCCGATCCACGGCTTGCTCGGCGGTTTGAACAACAATAAACGCTTCGGTCACGATCAGCTTCCTGTGTTCTGACTTGCAGGCCTTCATCTTGCCTGCATCGCCGCCCGACGGGAACAGTGGCGTATTGGGTATTCTCGGAGTCATGAAAACCTGTGGGAGCGGGCTTGCCCGCGAAGGCGTCGGCACATACAGCCTCTTCGTCGACTGACACACCGCTTTCGCGAGCAAGCCCGCTCCCACAGGGTATGTGCCGACCTGCCTCCTCTTAAAAGCCGTGCGGGGTCGAGCGGGCGACAATCGCCTCGACATTCAACCCTCGAGGCAAGGCCCCGTACACCCGGCCTGCCGAGCCGAGGCGGCTGGCGATGAAGGCATCGCTGACGTCGTTGTTGCCCGCCTCCAGCAACAACTTGGCTTGCAGGCCGACGGCGATGTCTTCGGTCAATTGCCGGGCGCGGTACTGGATGTCATCGGTGTCCTTGAACGCTGCCTGCAACTGTTGGATGTGACCGGCCAGGCGCTTGTCGCCGTGGCCATCGCCCAGTTCGGCAAACAGCACTTCCAGGACCCCGGGCTCCTTGGACAGGGCCCGCAACACATCCAGGCACTGCACGTTGCCAGAGCCCTCCCACGTCGAGTTGACCGGTGCCTCCCGGTACAAGCGCGGCAGGATGCTGTCTTCGACGTAGCCAGCGCCGCCCATGCATTCGGCGGCTTCGTTGATCATCGCGGGGGCGCGCTTGCAGATCCAGTATTTGCCCACCGCCGTCACCAGTCGGGCGAACTTGGCTTCGTGCTCGTCACTCAAGTGGTCCAACGCCCGGCCCATGCGCAGGCTCAAGGCCAATGCCGACTCACTTTCCAGCGCCAGGTCGGCCAGGACGTTTTGCATCAGCGGCTGCTCGCTCAACAGCCTGCCACCGACCTTGCGGTGTGCGCAGTGATGACTGGCCTGGCTCAACGCCTGGCGCATCAACGCGCTGGAACCGACCATGCAATCGAACCGCGTCATGGCGACCATCTCGATGATCGTCGGCACGCCTCGCCCTTCTTCACCGATCATCCAGGCCAGGGCGCCGCGGAACTCGACTTCGCTGGAGGCGTTGGAGCAGTTGCCCAGCTTGTTCTTCAGCCGCTGGATGTAGAACTGATTGCGGGTGTCGTCCGGGCGATGGCGCGGCAGCAGGAAGCAGGTCAGGCCCTTGTCGGTCTGGGCCAGCGTAAGGAAAGCATCACACATCGGCGCCGAACAGAACCACTTGTGACCCACCAACTCATAGGCCTGGCCCGGGCCGCTGGCGCCTACCGGGTAGGCCTTGGTGGTGTTGGCCCGCACATCGGTGCCACCCTGTTTTTCGGTCATTGCCATGCCCAGGGTGACCCCGGCCTTGTGCGCCATGCCGACATTGCGCGGGTCGTATTCGGTGGCGAGCACCTTCGGCAGCCATTGCTCGGCCAGGTCCGGCTGCACGCGCAACGCCGGCACGCTGGCGAAGGTCATGGTCAGCGGACAGCCAGTGCCGGCTTCGGCCTGGCTATGCAAATAAGTCAGCGAGGCCCGGGCGACATGGGCGCCGGGTTGCGGATGCGCCCAAGGCAGACTGGGCAGGCCATGCTCGACGGCGGTGCGCATCAACTGGTGATAAGCGGGATGGAACTCCACCAGGTCGACACGGTGGCCGTAACGGTCATGGCTGGAGAATACCGGTTTGTTCTGGTTGGCCAGAAATCCAGCCTCCATCAGCGGCCCGCCGGCCAGCGCACCGTACTCATCGATCCGCGCCTGCGCCCAGCCAGCGCCGAAACGCTGCGACCACTGCTGCAGCGGCAGGTCGATGCGATACAGGTTGGCGCCATCCAGGGAGGGCGGCTGATTGGTGACATCGTGGGTTTCGGCGAACTGGTGCAGGTTCATGACGGGATTCCTCGGTCGGCCAGCAGGTTCAGTTAAGCACCGCCCCCAAGCCGAACAAAGTGTCATACCCGCCTAAATGTCGGCGCTTTCACCCTGTTTCGGACACAGCACCCGTCGCTGCAAAACCGCCTGCAATGCCTCGAATTTCACCGGTTTGCTCAGGTAATCAATCAAGGCGCCCGACGGGCAACGCTCCTGATCCAGGTTCGGACTGACCACCAGCACCGGCAAATCCTCACAACCGGACAACGTACGGATCTGGCAGCAGACCGACACGCCGTCCAACGGCGGCGACTGGCAATCGAGCAGCACCGCGTCAAAGCTGTCGCCCTGCAGCACATCCAAGGCGGCACGACCGCTGTCGACGGTGCGCACCCGGTAACCGAGCTTGAGCAACATGCCGCGCATCACCAGTTGATCGATGGTGCTGTCATCCGCCAACAGCACCGTGCAATCCTGGGGCAGGCGTGAGCCTTGGCGAGCACCGAACGAAAACGTCGCGGGGACTGCCGCGGGCAGCGCCATTTCAAACTCGACGTCCAGCTGAAAACGACTGCCGCGACCGGGCTCGGATGTGTGGGTCAGGCGCCCGCCCAGCAGCTCCACCAGTTGCCGACAGATCGCCAGGCCCACACCGAGACCGCCATATTCGCGGGTCATTGAACCGTCGAGCTGGAAGAAGCGCTGGTACAGGGTCGCCTCCCCAAGGTCGGTGAAACCGATACCGGTGTCGATCACGGCGAAAGACAACACCAGACGATCAAGCTCCGTCGGCTTGCCACAGACCCGCAACGCCAGGCCGCCCACCCGGGTGAACTTGATGGCGTTGTCCAGCAGGCATTCCAGGCATTGGGCCAGTTTGCCGCTATCGCCGAGCAGTCGGTCCGTCAGCCCCGGGGCCACTTCAACCTTGAAATCCAGCCCTTTGGCCGCGGCATTGGCCGCGAACTGCACCTGCAAGGCGTCAATCACACTGCGCAGGCTGAACGGCGCCGGATAGACCTTGAGCTTGCCGGCCTGCAATTCGGTGAGGGTGAGGATGCCGTTGACCATGCGCATCATGTCCCGCGCCGACCCGGCGGCGGTTTGTTGGTACTGAGTCAGCTCCTCGTCCATCTCGACGGTTTCCATCAACTCCAGGGAGCCGATCACGCCATTCATCGGCGTGCGCAGTTCATGGGTCAACGTGGCGAGGAATTCGTCCTTGAGCTTGTTGCCGTGGGCCAACTGCTGGTTGAGCACTTCGAGTTTCTGCCCGGCGTCGAACAGGGTCTGGGCCTGCTGCTCACGCAGGGCATTGATGCGGTCGGCCAGGGCCAGGGACAACAGCGCCACTTCGATGGCCGAGCCGATCTGGCTGGCGTACATGGTCAGGAAGATGTTCGGCAGATAGCCAAGCACCATCATCGTGTTGACGACGCCGCCCAGCAGAAAGGCCGACCAGGCGATGATGAAGTAACGCGCCACCCGCAGCCCGCGCCACCAGGCGAACAATCCGGCGGCAAAGATCACCACGGTGAACACCAGCGCCAGCGCTGTCGCCAGGCGCAGCGCCAGGGCGTAGCTGGTCATCAGCGACAAGCCGACCACCACTGCGCTGTAGGCGATCAGCGCCAGCAGCAGGCGGTCAAGCCAGCGACTGTGTTGCGCCGTTTGCAGGAAGCTGCGGGCGAACTGGCTGCCAAACAGGCCCGCACAGCCAATAAAGAACGGCGTCGCGGCGTTGGCCCACCAAGGATTGTCCGGCCAGAAATACTCCACCGCCGCGCCGTTGACCGACAACTGATACAGGCCGAACGAAGCGATATAGACGATGTAATAAAGGTAGCTGGTGTCCCGCACGCTCAAGTAGATGAACAGGTTGTAGACCAACATGCCCAGCAGCACGCCGTAGATGATCCCCAGCACATACAAGCGCAACGGCTGTTGTTCGAGATAAGCGGTGCTCGACCACAGCGTCAGCGGGGCCTGGATCGAACCCTGGCTTTGCAGGCGCAGGTACAGGGTCTGCTGCTGCTCAGGTTTGAAAGCCAGGCTGAACAGGTAGTTGTTCTGGCGAATTTCCCGACTGGCGAACGGCAAGGCATCGCCGGTCTGGCGAACCAGGCGATACGCCCCGGTGGCGTCGGGCAGATACAAGTCGAGGTGATCCAGCGGTGGATACGCCAATTCCAACAGCCAGGTGCGCTGGGCGTCCGGATTGCCGGGGCGGTAGTGCAAATCGACTTTCAGCCAGAACGCCGACCGCGAATAGCCGGCGTTCAGCGTGGCTTTGTCATGGGGTTTGAAACCGCCTGCGGCCGCCTGGGCGAGGACATCGTCGATGGAAGCAGTGCCGTTCGCGTCCTCGAACACTTGCAGCGCATGGCCCAAGGGCAGGCTTTGGGTGAATTCATCGAACTCAAGGGCGCTTGCCAAAGGGGGCAAGCACAGCAGCAATATCAGCAAATAGCGCATTTAAGCCCCAGCGTGGCCTGTCCGGTTGAGTCAGGAAGCCCCCCATTCCCTGAGTAGACGTAAAACCGGCATTACCTGTTATGAGTTGGATCCATCTCTAGCATAGCCGTTGATGGCCAATTTGCACCATTGAAATCTTTCCTACAGAAGGCTCTAGAACGGGCGTTCCAGCGCGAAGCGTTGAGATAGAGCTGTTGCTTTGGTCAGATTGCAATACAGCCTTGGAGCCAAGCTCAATTGTTTGACCAGGCACAGGGTTCTGTGGCGAGGGGATTTATCCCCGCTGGGGTGCGAAGCGCCCCCATTCAAATTGTCTGATATACCGAGGCGACAGTTACTGGGGCTGCTTCGCAGCCCAGCGGGGATAAATCCCCTCGCCACAAATAAATCCTGCCTGCAGATAGCCCCGTCACTACAGGCGTGCGCCGATCGAAAGGGTTTGGTGGTAAGCTCGCGCACCATGAATATCTACAGCTCTCGCCCCGTTGTCCTCTGTCTCTCCGGCCACGACCCCAGTGGCGGCGCCGGCTTGCAGGCAGATATCGAAGCCCTGCTCGCCCAGGGTTGCCATGCCGCCCGGCCGTTACCGCGTTGACCGTCCAAGACACGGTCAACGTCAGTGATTTTCGCGTGCTCGATCGGGAGTGGGTGCTGGCGCAAGCCAATGCCGTGCTCAACGATTCGCCGGTCGCGGCGGTCAAGCTGGGGATGCTCGGTTCGTTGGAAATGGTCGACACGGTGGTCGAACTGCTCCAGGCGCACCCACATCTGCCAATGGTCTGCGACCCGGTGTTGCGCGCCGGCGGTGGCGGGCGACTGGGCAAGGATGAAGTCGGCTACGCCATGCGCGAACGCCTGCTGCCCCTGGCCATCATCGCCACCCCAAACCTGCCTGAAGCGCGCATCCTCGCCGAACTGCCCGAGGGCAGCGCCGATGAATGCGCCGAAAAACTGCTGCCCTTCGTCAAACACCTGTTGATCACCGGTGGTCACGGCGACGAACATGAAGTCCATAATCGCCTATACAGCCGTGACGGTCGCCGCGAAACCTACACCTGCCAGCGTTTGCCCGGCAGCTACCACGGTTCCGGTTGCACCCTGGCCAGCGCCCTGGCCGGCCGACTGGCCCAGGGTGAACAGCTCGCCAGCGCGGTCAAGACCGCACTGGATTACACCTGGCGCACCCTGCGCGATGCCGAACAACTGGGCAAAGGCCAGTTCGTACCGCGTCGCCTGCCGCTGGATTTCTGTTCGTAACACCGGAGGCCTGTGGAATGAAATTACGTGGCCTTTATGCCATCACCGATAGCCAGTTGCTGACCGGCAAATTCCTCGCGTATGTCGAAGCGGCGCTGGAAGGTGGCGTTACCCTGCTGCAATACCGCGATAAAAGCAGCGACGAAGCCCGCCGCCTGCGCGAAGCCGAAGCGCTGCGGACCCTGTGCGAGCGCTACAAGACCCAGCTGATCATCAACGACGACGCCGAACTGGCCGCGCGCCTGGGCGTCGGCGTGCACCTGGGCCAGACCGACGGCCCATTGGCACCGGTGCGCGCACTGCTCGGGCGCCAGGCGATCATCGGTTCCACCTGCCACGCCAGCCTGGCGCTGGCCGAGCAGGCCGCCGCCGAAGGGGCCAGCTACGTCGCGTTCGGGCGGTTCTTCAACTCCAACACCAAGCCCGGCGCACCCAGCGCAAACCTTGAACTGCTCGAACAGGCCCGCCTCAAACTTCATGTGCCGATTTGCGCCATCGGCGGCATCACCCTGGAGAACGCCGCCCCACTGGTGGCCCACGGGGTCGACCTGCTGGCCGTGGTCCACGGCCTGTTCGGCGCCGACAGCACCGGGGAAGTGACGCGCCGCGCCCGCGCGTTCAACGACCTGCTGCAGATCAAATAGCCCATTTCCGCTTTCGAGAGCCCAACCATGTCCCGTTCTGAAACCCTGTTTGCCAACGCCCAGAAACACATCCCCGGCGGCGTGAACTCCCCCGTTCGTGCGTTCAAGAGCGTCGGCGGCACCCCGCTGTTCTTCAAGCACGCCGAAGGCGCGTACGTGACGGACGAAGACGACAAGCGCTATGTGGATTACGTCGGCTCGTGGGGCCCGATGATCCTGGGCCACAGCCATCCGGACGTGCTCGATGCGGTGCGCAAGCAGCTGGTACACGGCTTGTCCTACGGCGCCCCGACCGCGATGGAAACCGAGATGGCCGACCTGGTCTGCTCGATCGTGCCATCAATGGAGATGGTGCGCATGGTCAGCTCCGGCACCGAGGCGACCATGAGCGCGATCCGCCTGGCGCGCGGTTTCACCGGTCGCGACAGCATCATCAAGTTCGAAGGCTGCTACCACGGCCACTCCGACAGCCTGCTGGTCAAGGCCGGTTCCGGCGCCCTGACCCAGGGCGTGCCAAGCTCGGCCGGCGTGCCGGCGGCGTTCGCCAAACACACCCTGACCCTGCCATTCAACGACCTCGAAGAAGTCGAGAAGATGCTCGGCGAAGTCGGCCAGGAAGTGGCCTGCATCATCGTCGAGCCCGTGGCCGGCAACATGAACTGCGTACCGCCGGCACCGGGTTTCCTCGAAGGCCTGCGCAGCCTGTGCGACCAACACGGCGTGGTGTTGATCTTTGACGAAGTGATGACCGGTTTCCGCGTAGCCCTCGGCGGCGCCCAGGCCCACTACGGCGTCACGCCGGACCTGAGCACCTTCGGCAAGATCATCGGCGGCGGCATGCCGGTCGGTTGCTTCGGCGGCAAGCGCGCCATCATGGAATGCATCGCGCCACTCGGCCCGGTCTACCAGGCTGGCACTTTGTCGGGCAATCCGCTGGCCATGGCGGCCGGCCTGACCACCCTGCGCCTGATCAGCCGCCCGGGCTTCCACGCCGAGCTGACCGACTACACCACCCGCCTGCTCGACGGTTTGCAGGTCCGTGCCGACGCGGCCGGCATTCCATTCGTGACCACCCAGGCCGGCGGCATGTTCGGCCTGTACTTCAGTGGCGCCGATGACATCGTCACCTTCGAAGACGTGATGGCCAGCGACGCCGACCGCTTCAAGCGCTTCTTCCACCTGATGCTCGACGGCGGCGTGTACCTGGCGCCGAGTGCGTTCGAAGCCGGCTTCACGTCCATCGCCCATGGCGAGGCCGAGTTGAAGATCACCCTCGACGCGGCCGAGCGGGCTTTCGCTGCGCTGAAATAAGCCTGTGGATAACTGACGCTGGCTGACACCAGCGTCAGTGATAACCGACAAACTCTCGCTTTTTTCCTACATATTTAGCCTCGAAGCGGCCGCTGGCGTTCCCTCGCAGCAGAAAAACAAGTAAAGACTTTGTAAGGATGGCCCTGCTTATTTCATAATGCGCGCTTATTGGATCCCCCGGAGGGTCCGCGCGCCCCTCAGAGGTAAGTCGATTCCCATGAACCGCACCGGCCGCACCCTTGCCTTGGGCTGCCTGTTGCTCCTTCAACCCCTGCTCGCGAATGCACAGGCAGGCGGTAACTCGTTGTTGATCCCGGCGCTGGGCCGTTGCACGCTCAATACCCAGCCACAAGATCTCGCATCGGCACTCGACGCCTGTCAAAAAGCGGCGGACGCGGGTGACGCACAAGCGCAATACGAGCTGGGTGAGTTCTATTACGAAGGCAAGGCGGCGCCGCGCGACCTCAAGCTGGCCCTCAACTACTTCGAAAAAGCCTCGCTGCAAGGCCATGCCCAGGCGCAATTCAAGCTCGGCGGCATGTTCTTTCATGGCGAAGGTGTCCCCGCCAACAATGTCCAGGCCTACATCGTCTTGAAGATGGCGGCGGTCAACGGCGCCGAAGATGCCCTGGACACCGCCGACGAAGTCGCCGAGCAAATGCCCCGCGATGAGTTGGAAGTTGCTACCCAGGTGCTGGGCCAGATCTTTCGCAAATACCTGATGGAATTGCAGAACGCCGACGGGCGTACGCCTTTTTCGCCGCTGCCCTGATTAATACTTTGGCCTTGAAGGCCTCATCGCGAGCAAGCTCGCTCCCACATGGGTTCTCTGTGCGCACAAGTTTGCGAGCATCGACAATCCAGTGTGGGAGCGAGCTTGCTCGCGATTGGGAGCGTGTGGCGAGGGAGCTTGCTCCCGCTGGGCTGCGCAGCGGCCCCAAGATTTTTAGGAGCGCTTCGCACTCCAGCGGGAGCAAGCTCCCTCGCCACAAAGGCTGTGCTTGACCTTATTCCGTGATGCCTACTTCTCAGGCATCGGCATCGGAAACGGCATCACATTGCCGACCGCGCCGCGGGCTTCGCTGATTTTCGGGGTGCCCAGGCGTTCGACTTCGTCGATGCGCACGATCGAATGCATCGGCACGAAACTGCGCACCACGCCTTCGAACTGCGCCTTGAGCTTTTCCTCGCTCGGATCAACGACCACTTGCGTGCGCTCGCCAAAGACGAATTCCTCCACTTCCAGGAAGCCCCACAGATCACTTTGATAGATCTGCTTGGCGTACATTTCGTACACCTGGCCCTGGTTAAGGAAAATCACCTTGTAGATTGGAGCTTCACGTTTGGTCATGGCTGGCGAAACACATCGGCGGGTAAAAATGAGGGCGCGAACTATAGCATAGCCACTGCTCGCGCAGCGGTAGGAACCCGGGGACTTGTTCCCTATAATGCGCGGTTCTTTGAATCACGTGATGATCCCGTCCATGGCCAAGAAGCTTTACATCGAAACCCACGGTTGCCAGATGAACGAGTACGACAGCTCGCGCATGGTCGATCTGCTGGGTGAACACCAGGCCCTGGAAGTGACCGCCCGCGCCGAAGACGCGGACGTGATCCTGCTCAACACCTGTTCGATCCGCGAACGCGCCCAGGACCGGGTGTACTCCCAACTGGGCCGCTGGCGCGAGCTGAAGCTGGCCAACCCGGACATGGTCATCGCCGTGGGCGGTTGCGTGGCCAGCCAGGAAGGCGCGGCCATTCGTGATCGCGCGCCGTACGTGGACGTGGTCTTCGGTCCGCAGACCTTGCACCGCCTGCCCGAGATGATCGACGCGGCGCGCAGCACCAAGCTGCCGCAAGTCGACGTGTCGTTCCCGGAAATCGAAAAATTCGACCACCTGCCCGAACCGCGCATCGACGGCCCGAGTGCCTATGTGTCGGTGATGGAAGGCTGCAGCAAGTACTGCACGTTCTGCGTGGTGCCCTACACCCGCGGCGAAGAAGTCAGCCGGCCGTTCGACGACGTGCTCGCCGAGATCATCCACCTGGCGGAACACGGCGTGCGTGAAGTGACCCTGCTGGGGCAGAACGTCAACGGCTATCGGGGCCTGACCCACGACGGGCGCCTGGCGGACCTGGCCGAGCTGATCCGCGTGGTGGCCGCGGTAGATGGCATCGACCGCATCCGCTACACCACTTCGCACCCGCTGGAGTTCTCCGACAGCCTGATCCAGGCCCACGCCGAGGTCCCCGAGCTGGTCAAGCACCTGCACCTGCCGGTGCAATCGGGTTCCGACCGGATCCTGGCGGCCATGAAACGCAACCACACGGCCCTGGAGTACAAATCCAAGCTGCGCAAATTGCGCGCGGCGGTGCCGGGGATCTGCATCAGCTCGGACTTTATCGTCGGTTTCCCAGGTGAAACCGAGAAAGACTTCCAGCAGACCATGAAGCTGATCGAAGACGTGGGCTTCGACTTCTCCTATTCCTTCGTCTACAGCCAGCGCCCCGGCACCCCGGCGGCTGACCTTGCCGACGAAACGTCCGAAGAAGTGAAAAAAGAACGGCTCAACGCCTTGCAACATCGCCTCAACCAGCAGGGTTTCGAGATCAGCCGACAAATGGTCGGCTCCGTCCAGCGGATTCTGGTGACCGATTACTCGAAAAAAGACCCGGGCGAGTTGCAAGGGCGGACCGAAAACAACCGCATCGTCAACTTCCGCTGCGACACCCCGGCCCTGATCGGCCAGTTCGCCGACGTGCACATCGACGCCGCGCAACCGCACTCGCTGCGCGGTTCGCTGATCCAGTAACCCCGTACTTCCTGTGGGAGCGAGCTTGCTCGCGATAGCGGTGTGACAGTCAATATCAATGTTGAATGTGAGGGCCCCATCGCGAGCAAGCTCGCTCCCACAAGGACCGCGTCAGGCCCTGCGATCAGATTCGCCCGTTTAAGAGCTTTCGCACCCAGCCTACTGGCGCTATCCTTGGATTCATCTTAATTGCCCCCGGGCGGCTAAAAACGACCTTGAACGCACCCATCGAACCACATCGCTTTATTCTCGAGCCCTTTGAGGCTCGCCGCTTCGCCAATCTGTGCGGGCAATTCGACGAGCACTTGCGCTTGATCGAACAGCGCCTGGCCATCGAGATCCGCAACCGCGGAAACCAGTTCGAACTGATCGGCGAACCCAAGCACACCACCTCCGCGGAAAACCTGCTGCGTCGTCTCTACCGGGAAACCAAGGGAAGCGAGCTGTCGCCGGACACCGTCCACCTGTTTTTGCAGGAATCGGCCGTCGAAGAACTCGACAACCACGCCCCGTCGGAACCTGCCGTGGCCCTGCGCACGAAAAAAGGCATGATTCGCCCGCGCGGCTTGAATCAGCAGCGCTACGTGAAGGAAATCCTGGGCAACGACATCAACTTCGGCATCGGCCCGGCCGGTACCGGCAAGACCTACCTGGCCGTGGCCTGCGCCGTCGATGCGCTGGAGCGCGAACAAGTCCGGCGCATCCTGCTGGTGCGCCCGGCGGTCGAAGCGGGTGAAAAACTCGGCTTCCTGCCTGGCGACCTGGCCCAGAAGATCGACCCGTACCTGCGCCCGCTCTATGACGCGTTGTACGAAATGCTCGGCTTCGAATACGTCGCCAAGCTGATCGAGCGCCAGGTCATCGAGGTCGCGCCGCTGGCCTATATGCGCGGTCGTACCCTGAACAACAGCTTCATCATCCTCGACGAAAGCCAGAACACTACCGTCGAGCAGATGAAAATGTTCCTGACCCGGATCGGCTTCGGCTCCACCGCGGTCATCACCGGTGACATTACCCAAGTCGACCTGCCTAAAGGCACTAAGTCCGGGCTGAACCATGTGATCCAGGTGCTCAAGGATGTCCCGGGCATCAGCTTCACGCATTTCATGCCCAAGGACGTTGTGCGCCATCCGTTGGTACAACGCATTGTCGAAGCCTACGAGCGCTTCGAGAATCGCGAGGCCGACGATGCGCCCGAAGGCAAAGGCAATCGCCACAATGCTTGAACTCGACCTGCAAGTGGCCTGCGAACACGCCGCCCCCAGCGAAGCCCAGTTCCGCCAATGGTGCGAACTGGCCCTGCGCCAGCGCAGCGCCGACTCGGAGTTGACGATCCGCCTGGTGGACGAGCCCGAAGGCCGCGAGCTGAACCACACCTGGCGGCAGAAGGACTACGCCACCAACGTGCTGTCGTTCCCTGCCGACGTGCCCGATGAACTGCTCGACATCCCCCTGCTGGGCGACCTGGTGATCTGCGTCCCGGTGGTGGAACGTGAAGCGGCCGAACAAGACAAGACCCCTGAGGCCCACTGGGCCCACCTGGTGATCCACGGCTGCTTGCATCTGCTCGGTTACGACCATATAGACGATGACGAAGCCGAAGAAATGGAAGCACTGGAACGAACGTTGCTTGCAGAGCTGGGTCATCCCGACCCCTACGCCGGCGACGAACACTGATACATCAACCTGTAACGATAAAGGATTCAGAGTAATCGCTATGAGCGAAGATCGATCGAGCAACGGGCAGAAGTCATGGCTGGGCAAGCTCACCCAGGCTTTTGCCCATGAGCCGAAAAACCGCCAGGAGCTGCTGGAGCTGCTGCGCGATGCACACCAGAACAAGTTGCTGGACAGCGAAGCGCTGGCCATCGTCGAAGGCGCCATCCAGGTCGCTGACCTGCAAGTACGGGACATCATGGTCCCGCGCTCGCAGATGGTCAGCATCAAGGCGACCCAGACCCCCCGTGAATTCCTGCCCGCCGTGGTCGACTCCGCTCACTCGCGCTACCCGGTCGTCGGCGAGAGCCATGACGATGTCATGGGCGTGCTGCTGGCCAAGGACCTGCTGCCGCTGATCCTTCAGGAAAACGGCGACAGCTTCAACATCAAGGATTTGCTGCGTCCGGCCACCTTCGTGCCCGAGTCCAAGCGCCTGAACGTGCTGCTGCGTGAATTCCGCGCCAACCACAATCACATGGCCATCGTCATCGACGAGTACGGCGGTGTCGCCGGGCTGGTCACCATTGAAGACGTACTCGAGCAGATCGTCGGCGACATCGAAGACGAGCACGACGTCGAGGAAGACAGCTACATCAAGCCCCTGCCCAGCGGCGACTTCCTGATCAAGGCCCTGACGCCCATCGAGAACTTCAACGAGTTCTTCGACAGCCAATTCTCCGACGATGAGTTCGACACCGTCGGCGGCCTGGTGATGAGCGCTTTCGGGCACCTGCCCAAGCGCAACGAAACCACGGAAATCGGCTCCTGGCGCTTCCGCATCCTGAATGCCGACAGCCGCCGGATTCATCTGCTGCGCCTGTCTCCCATTGCCCGATAAACCCTGCGAGACCCGCTAAGGACAAAAATGCGCTGGATAACCCGCCCCGGCTGGCCCGGTAACCTGCTGGCCGTGGTGGCCGGTGCGATCACCACCCTGGCCCTGGCGCCGTTCGACATCTGGCCGCTGGCGTTGCTGGCGGTCGGGTTGTTCTATGCCGGCTTGCGCGAGCTTTCGCCACGCCAGGCCCTGGGCCGTGGCTGGTGCTTCGGCTTTGGCCTGTTTGGCGCCGGCACCAGTTGGATCTACGTCAGCATTCACAACTTCGGCGGCGCCTCGGTGCTGCTCGCCGGGCTGTTGATGCTGCTGTTCGTCGCCGCCATCGCCTGGTTCTTCGCCCTGCCCGCCTGGTTGTGGGCGCGCTGGTTACGGCGTAACGAAGCGCCGCTGGCCGATGCCTTGGCCTTCGCTGCGCTGTGGCTGGGCCAGGAAGCCTTTCGGGGCTGGTTCCTCACCGGTTTCCCGTGGCTTTATTCCGGCTACAGCCAGCTCGACGGCCCGCTGGCCGGCCTCGCGCCGCTGGGCGGAATGTGGCTGATTTCCTTCACCCTGGCCCTGACCGCCGCGCTGCTGTACAACGCGCCCCGGTTGATCCGTACCGGACGCAAAGGCTTTATCGCGGCAGGCGTGGTGTTGCTGATCGGTCCATGGGTGGCCGGCATGGCGTTCAAGGGACATGCCTGGACCAGCCCTTCGGGCGACCCGCTGAGCGTCGCGGCGATCCAGGGCAACATCGAACAAAGCATGAAATGGGACCCGGACCAGCTCAACGCACAGTTGGCGCTGTACCGTGACATGAGCTTCGCATCCAAACGCGTCGATCTGCTGATCTGGCCGGAAACCGCGGTCCCGGTGCTCAAGGAGTCCGCCCAGGGCTACCTGGACATGATGGGCAGTTTCGCCGCCGAGCGGCATTCGGCGTTGATCACCGGTGTGCCGATTCGCCAACTGGTGCGCCATGAGAAGCGCTACTTCAACGGCATCACCGTGACCGGCGAAGGTGACGGCACCTACTTGAAGCAGAAACTCGTGCCCTTCGGCGAGTACGTACCGTTGCAAGACATTCTGCGTGGCCTGATCGCGTTCTTCGACCTGCCCATGTCGGACTTCGCCCGGGGCCCGGCCGACCAGCCTTTGCTGCAAGCCAAGGGTTACCAGATCGCGCCATTCATCTGTTATGAAGTGGTCTACCCGGAATTCGCCGCCAGCCTCTCGGCCCGTAGCGACCTGCTGCTGACCATCAGCAACGACACCTGGTTCGGCACTTCGATCGGCCCGTTGCAGCACCTGCAAATGGCGCAGATGCGCGCCCTGGAAGCCGGGCGCTGGATGATCCGCGCCACCAATAATGGCGTCACCGGCCTGATCAACCCCTTCGGCCAGATCACCGCACAGATCCCGCAATTCGAGCGTGGCATCCTGTATGGCGAAGTGGTGCCGATGCACGACCTGACGCCGTACCTGCAATGGCGGTCGTGGCCACTGCTTATCTTGTGTGTGTTGCTGCTGGGCTGGGCGTTGGTGGCGGGCAGGATGGCCAAGACGGTTTAAGGTCCTTTGGAAGCCCTTGTGGCGAGGGAGCTTGCTCCCGCTGGACTGCGAAGCAGGCCCTGTTTTTAGGGGGACCGCTTCGCGGCCCAGCGGGAGCAAGCTCCCTCGCCACAACTATGTTCAGCCCACACATTTTGTATGCTCAGCGATAGAACACCGAATACCCCACCAGCCCCGCCGCCTCATTCATCAACTGCCCGGACTGCCAGATCGACTTGAACTCCGGCATCCAGCCGCCCAACGGTCGCGCATTATCCTGTCCCAGGAAACCCACCGGCGCTGGCACCACTTCAAACCCCGACCGCTCGAAACTCATCACCGCCCTCGGCATGTGCCACGCCTGGGTCACCACCACGACCCGCTTGATGCCTGCCGGCAGGAGGATTTCGGCGCTCATCCGGGCGTTTTCCCAGGTCGTGCGGCTGCGTTCCTCCTGCCAACGTACGGTGACACCGAAATCGTCCAGCATCGAATCGGCCATCAACTTCGCTTCACTGGGTGGAGTGCCGTAGTGCAAGCCGCCGGTGGTCAGCACGGGTAATCCCGACGCCTTGGCCAGTCGCGCCGCGTAACGCTGGCGCTCCAACCCGATGCCGGTGGGCTGGTCGGCGCCCCAGGCCAGGTCACCGCGCTCGCGACCAGAACCCAGCACCACGATGGCATCGGCCCGCTGGGCCAGGCTCGACCATTCGCTGCGAGACAGCGGCGGTTCGCGCTCCAAGGCCTTGGCGCTCCATTGCACCACCACGGGCAGGCTCATCAGCCAGAAGCCACCCAGCCCGAGGAAAAAACACAGGCGGGCCAGGCGCGGCCGAGAGTTGCGCCACCACCAGGCGAGCGCCAACAGCAGCAAAAGAAGGCCGGGCGGCAGTAACAGTTGTTTGATGAAATAGCGAAACGGCATCGGGCATCTCCATAGATGCCCGAAGCCTAGGTGGATTGACGCAAAGCGACAACAGATTCGAAAAAGCCCTGAATCAAAAAAAGCGACACGCGTGAATCCGGCTTTACTTGAACTGCCGCGACCGGATCTTTACAGCATCCTTGTCAGGTGTCCGGTCCTTGAGCCACACAACCTTGGCCGAACGGGGCACATCGAGACGCTTGAGTACCTGGGCCCCACTGCTGGGGGCTTGATGTCCGACCTGTTCGAGGTAAGCCTTGACCAGTTCGAACTCTGCGGGGCTCAAGCCGCGCAGTTCCAGCTCTGCCGGGCGCTCATCACGCAAACGACCGGCGGTTCTTGCGGCGTCAAGGGCTGCCCCGAGACGATCGATCAGTTTTTCGTACAACTCAGGCGTCGTTACTTTTCGTTGTGATTCAACCATCCCTCACCTCATTGAAGATAAGACTCACTCCCCATTGAGAAGCTTAGCTTCGCTGGGCAAACCGGCAGGGCGCCGCGACCAACGGCCCTGAACGCGGGCTGCGGCCGATGGCCGGCAATGGCTCGACAATACCTCGGCACGCAATCAGGGTTTCCCTCGGCAGAGCGCGGTCATGTATGCTACGGCGCTTCCTGTAACTCCACTTCCAGCTCGGCTGGGCATCGAAAACGCCGCATTCGGCGTCGTTCTGCGTCCAGCATGGCAACGAAGAGGATTGGGCCACCCCATTCAGTACAAAAGTAGCCATGCACGAACACTACCAGCCCCGTGAAATCGAAGCCGCCGCCCAGTCGTTCTGGGACGAGCACAAGTCCTTTGAAGTCAGTGAACAGCCAGGCAAGGAGACTTACTACTGCCTGTCGATGTTCCCTTACCCCAGCGGCAAGCTACACATGGGGCACGTGCGCAACTACACCATCGGCGACGTGATCTCCCGTTACCAGCGCATGCAAGGCAAGAACGTCCTGCAACCGATGGGTTGGGACGCCTTCGGCATGCCGGCGGAAAACGCCGCGATGAAGAACAACGTGGCCCCTGCCAAGTGGACCTACGAAAACATCGCCTACATGAAGAGCCAGCTGCGCAGCCTGGGCCTGGCGGTGGACTGGTCCCGCGAAGTCACCACCTGCAAGCCCGATTACTACCGCTGGGAACAATGGCTGTTCACCCGCCTGTTCGAAAAAGGCGTGATCTACCGCAAGAACGGTACCGTGAACTGGGACCCGGTGGACCAGACCGTACTGGCCAACGAGCAAGTGATCGACGGTCGCGGCTGGCGTTCCGGCGCACTGATCGAAAAACGCGAAATCCCGATGTACTACTTCAAGATCACCGCCTACGCGGATGAACTCCTGGAGAGTCTCGACGAACTGACTGGCTGGCCCGAGCAGGTCAAGACCATGCAGCGCAACTGGATCGGCAAGTCCCGGGGCATGGAAGTGCAGTTCCCGTACGACGTCGCCTCCATCGGCGAAGCCGGCGCACTGAAGGTTTTCACCACTCGTCCGGACACCCTGATGGGCGCCACCTACGTCGCCGTGGCCGCCGAACACCCGCTGGCGACCCTGGCCGCCCGGAACAATCCCGAGCTGCAGGCGTTCATTGCCGAATGCAAGGGCGGCAGCGTTGCCGAAGCCGACGTCGCCACCCAAGAGAAAAAAGGCCTGCCGACTTCGCTGTTCGTCGAACACCCGCTCACCGGCGAGAAACTCCCGGTGTGGGTGGCCAACTACGTCCTGATGCATTACGGCGACGGCGCTGTAATGGCCGTGCCGGCTCATGACGAGCGTGATTTCGAGTTCGCCCACAAGTACAACCTGCCGGTCAAGGCCGTCGTGCGCACCAGCGCCGGTGACCAGACCCCGGCGCCCTGGCAGGACGCCTACGGCGAGCATGGCGAACTGATCAACTCCGGCGTGTTCGACGGCCTGGATTTCGTCGGTGCGTTCGATGCCATCGAAGTGGCCCTGATCAAGAAGAACCTCGGCGCCTCCCGCACCCAGTTCCGCCTGCGGGACTGGGGCATCAGTCGCCAGCG
The DNA here is from genome assembly GCF_000585995.1 of Pseudomonas brassicacearum. NCBI lineage: Bacteria > Pseudomonadati > Pseudomonadota > Gammaproteobacteria > Pseudomonadales > Pseudomonadaceae > Pseudomonas > Pseudomonas brassicacearum. Next base: position 5,809,268 of record NZ_CP007410.1, read on the forward strand.
CTACTGGGGCTGCCCGATCCCGATCGTGCATTGCGACGCCTGTGGCGACGTACCGGTCCCGGAAGATCAACTGCCCGTGGTCCTGCCGGAAGACGTCGTCCCCGATGGTGCCGGTTCGCCCCTGGCGCGCATGCCTGAGTTCTATGAGTGCAGCTGCCCGAAATGCGGTGCGCCGGCCAAGCGTGAAACCGACACCATGGACACCTTCGTCGAGTCCTCGTGGTACTACGCTCGCTACGCCTCGCCGCGCTACGAAGGTGGCCTGGTGGAAAAATCCGCGGCCGACCACTGGTTGCCGGTGGATCAGTACATCGGCGGCATCGAACACGCCATTCTCCACCTGCTTTACGCGCGCTTCTTCCACAAGCTGATGCGCGACGAAGGCCTGGTGAGTTCCAACGAACCGTTCAAGAACCTGCTGACCCAGGGCATGGTGGTCGCCGAGACTTACTATCGTCGCGAAGCCAACGGTGCCTACACCTGGTTCAACCCGGCTGACGTCGAACTCGAGCGCGACAGCAAAGCCAAGGTCATCAGCGCCAAGCTGATCGCCGACGGCCTGCCGGTGGAAATCGGCGGCACCGAGAAGATGGCCAAGTCGAAGAACAACGGCGTCGACCCACAGTCGATGATTGACCAGTTCGGCGCAGACACCTGCCGCCTGTTCATGATGTTCGCCTCGCCACCTGACATGAGCGCCGAATGGTCCGACTCGGGCGTCGAGGGCTCGCACCGTTTCCTCAAGCGCGTCTGGCGCCTGACACAGGCCCACGTCACCCAGGGCCTGCCGGGCAAACTGGACATCAGCCGCCTGAACGACGAGCAGAAAGCCGTTCGCCGCTCGATCCACCTGGCCATCAAGCAGGCCAGCCATGACGTCGGCCAGAACCACAAATTCAACACCGCCATCGCCCAGGTGATGACGTTGATGAATGTCCTGGAAAAAGCCGCGCAAGCCACCGAACAGGACCGCGCACTGGTTCACGAAGGCCTGGAAGCCGTGACGTTGCTGCTGGCTCCGATCACGCCGCACATCAGCCACGAGTTGTGGAATCAGCTGGGTCACGCCGACCCGGTGATTGACGCTGGCTGGCCGGTGGTGGACGAAAGCGCGCTGGTGCAGGACAGCCTGACCCTGGTCATCCAGGTCAACGGCAAACTGCGCGGCCAGATCGAAATGCCCGCCAGCGCCAGCCGCGAAGAAGTCGAAGCCGCCGCACGGGCCAATGAAAACGTGCTGCGCTTCGTCGACGGCCTGACGATCCGCAAAGTGATCGTCGTGCCCGGCAAACTGGTCAACATCGTCGCAAGCTAATTGGATCGGGCGCGAGGCTTGAGCCTGGCGCCGAATATAACCTGCGAGGCCGCACCGTCGGCCCATAGGGTTCAAGGGGAGCAACAAGATGATCAAACGTAATCTGCTGGTAATGGGCCTGGCGGTCCTGTTGAGCGCCTGCGGCTTCCAGCTGCGCGGCACCGGCACCACCGAGCTGGCCATCACAGAGCTGGACCTCAGCGCCCGGGACGCTTATGGCGACACCGTTAAAATGCTGCGCGACACCCTGGAAAACAGTGGGGTCCGGATCTACAGCGGCGCCCCCTACAAGCTGATATTGACCCGTGAACAGCAAAACCAGCGGAGCCTGAGCTATGCCGGCGCCGGTCGTTCGGCGGAGTACGAACTGACCAACGTGCTGAACTATGAGATCCGTGGTCGAAATAACCTGTCGCTGCTGGACGACAAGCTGCAAGTGCAGAAGGTCTACCTGCACGACGGCAACAACATCACCGGTTCCGACCAGGAGTCGAGCGAAGTGCGCGTTGAAATGCGCCGTGACCTCGTCCAGCGCATGATGCTGCGCCTGCAACAACTGAGCCCGGCCCAGTTGGAGCAGTTGCAACAGACCGCCGACGCTCGCGCCAAGGCCGAAGCCGACGCGCAGGAAGCGGCACGCAAGGCTGAGGCGGAAACCCCGCAGCAGTCGCCGATGCAAATCCCGGCTCAATAAGCCTTGCGGGGCGCTCCGGCGCCCCGCTCGCCCTCTCTTATGAAACTGCCCCCCGCCCAACTCGGCAAACACCTGCAAGGCGCCCTCGCGCCGGTCTACATCATCAGCGGCGATGACCCGCTGCTGTGCCAGGAAGCCGCCGACGCCATCCGCTCTGCCGCCCGCCAACAAGGCTTCGACGAACGCCAGGTGTTCGCCGCCGACGCCAGTTTCGACTGGGGTACGCTGCTGCAGGCCGGAGCGAGCATGTCGTTGTTCGCCGAAAAACGCTTGCTGGAGCTGCGCCTGCCGTCCGGCAAACCCGGCGACAAAGGCGCTGCCGCCCTGATCGAGTATTGCTCGCGGCCGGCCGAAGACACGGTGCTGCTCATCAGCCTGCCGAAACTCGACGGCAGTGCGCAGAAGACCAAATGGGGCAAAGCCCTGGTCGAAGGCCAGCAAACCCAGTTCGTGCAGATCTGGCCAGTGGACGTCAGCCAGTTGCCGAGCTGGATCCGCCAACGCCTGTCCCAGGCCGGCCTCTCGGCCAGCCAGGACGCGGTGGAGCTGATCGCTGCCCGGGTCGAAGGCAACCTGCTGGCCGCCGCCCAGGAGATCGAAAAGCTCAAGCTGATGGCCGAGGGCGGCCAGATCACCGTGGAAACGGTGCAGGCCGCCGTGGCCGACAGCGCGCGCTTCGATGTCTTCGGGCTGACCGATGCGATCCTCAACGGTGAAGCCGCCCATGCCCTGCGCATGCTCGAAGGCCTGCGGGGCGAAGGCGTCGAGCCGCCCGTGATCCTCTGGGCCCTGGCCCGGGAGTTGCGCCTGCTGGCCAACCTGTCGCTGCAATACAGCCAGGGCGTGCCGTTGGACAAAGCCTTCAGCCAGGCTCGTCCGCCAGTGTGGGACAAACGCAAGCCGCTGATGAGCAAGGCCCTGCAACGCTACTCGGCACCGCGCTGGGCGCAATTGCTCCTCGAAGCCCAGCGCATCGACGCGCAAATCAAGGGCCAGGCCGCCGGCTCGCCGTGGATGAGCCTCAGTCGGTTGTCGTTGTTGATGGCCGGTCAGCGGCTGACTCTGCCAGCAGAATAAACCCACCGTTTCAGGCCTGAGGGCGCTCTTGTGGCGAGGGAGCTTGCTCCCGCTCGGCTGCGGAGCAGTCGTCTGGATGTCTGGGACCGCTTCGCGGTCCAGCGGGAGCAAGCTCCCTCGCCACAAAAGTCTTTTTGCCGCAAATCCCCCACCATAAAACGACATTTCCTACTCGATACAGGACTGGACAGCCCCCCAACTCTGCCCCATGATTTGCCCCGCAAAACCACCCCAACGAGAGATCCCATCATGAGCAAAAAGCCATCCAAGCATGGCCCCAACAAGGCCAAGTCCATCATCGCCCAGCCCCTGTTCCGCAGTCGTCAGGAACGACCCAACAAGGGCAAAGGCAGCTACCGCCGCGAAGCCTTCCAGTCTGACAACTGGGAGGCTTCTTGCTTTGTGGCAGCTTGAAACACCCGGACAAGCCCTACACCCCTTTCGCATGATAAGGTCAGCACCTGATTTGTATTTCTGGACCCGTGCATGCCCTTTTGTCTTTCCCGTCGCTGGCCACTGCGCCAGATGATCGTTGCCGCAAGCGTCGCCCTGCTCGTCGCCTGCGCCGAAAAACCTACCGCCGCCGACGCCCAACCGCTCCAGACAGTCCCTGCCGTCACGGCTCCAGCCGTCGTGCCACCTGTGGTGCCGACCGGTGATGACCTGGCCATTGCGCCCACCCAGACCTTCGCCGAATGGCAGGCCGGGTTCCGCAAGGAAGCACTGGCCGCCGGGATCCGTGCCGACCTGTTCGACCGCGCCTTTATCGGCGTCAGCCCGGACATGAGCGTGATCAAGGCCGACCGCAGCCAGCCGGAATTCACCCGCCCCGTGTGGGAATACCTCGACGGCGCGTTGTCGCCGCTGCGGGTCCGCAAGGGCCAGGCCCTGATCGACCAACATGCGCAAATCCTGCAAAGCATCGAGCAGCGCTATGGCGTCGATCGCCAGGCCCTGGTGGCGGTGTGGGGCATGGAAAGCAACTTCGGTCAGTTCCAGGGCACCAAGTCGGTGATCAACTCCCTGGCGACCCTGGCCTATGAAGGACGGCGCCCGGGCTTTGCCCATGCGCAACTGATCGCCGCCCTGCAGATCCTGCAACAGGGCGATATCACGCCGGAAAAAATGCTCGGTTCGTGGGCCGGCGCCATGGGCCAGACCCAGTTCATCCCCACCACCTACAACACCCATGCGGTGGACTTCGACGGCGACGGTCGCCGCGACATCTGGGGCAGCGCAACCGATGCCCTGGCCTCGACCGCGCACTACCTGCAAAGCTCGGGCTGGCAACGCGGCCAGCCGTGGGGGTTCGAAGTGCGGCTCAAAGCGCGGTTCAACTACCCTCTCGCCGATGGCACGATCCGCAAGCCTGTCTCCGAATGGCTGCAATTGGGCGTCAGCCTGCCCAACGACGGTCAGGTTCCGGCCGGCTCCGAACACTTGTCGGCGTCCCTACTGCTGCCGGCCGGCTATCGTGGCCCGGCGTTCCTGGTGCTCGACAACTTCCGCGCGATCCTCAAGTACAACAACTCTTCGTCCTATGCATTGGCAGTCAGCCTGCTGTCCGAGCGCTTCGCCGGCGCCGGGTTGATCGACGGCCAATGGCCCAAGGACGACCTCCCCCTGAGCCGCAGCGAACGGATCGAATTGCAGACACTGCTCAGCAAGCATAACTACGACGCCGGCAACCCGGACGGCATCATCGGCGCCAACACCCGCAAGGCCATCCGCAGCGCCCAACAGTCGTTCGGCTGGCCGGCGGATGGGTATCCGACGCACCAATTGCTGGAAGGGCTGCGTAGCCGCTGATTCGCCTTATGGCGGCTGCCGCTATCGCGAGCAAGCTCGCTCCCACAATCGACCGCGTTCCTTCATTGGAAACCCGATCAAATGTGGGAGCGAGCTTGCTCGCGAAGGCTGACTTGCAGACGCTAGATGACTAGCGGCTGACGACCACATCCTGCTCCAACACCAACACCTTCTCCCCCGCATCCAGCTTCACCAGCGCCCCATGGGCAAGGTCAGGTTCGGATCGCAGTGCCCGCTACGCCAGCCGGACAACACTGGAATGCGCAACGGTTCGAAGGTTTGCTTGAGCAGCTGGTTCAACGCTTCAACATCGACCCCGGCCACATCCCCCACCAACACACCGCGCAGCTGTGCCAACGTGCCGGCCAGGCGCAGTTGGGTCAGCAGGCGGTCGATGCGATACAGGGGCTCGTTGATGTCTTCGATGAACAGGATTACCCCTTCGGCGTCGATCTGGTAAGGCGTGCCCATGGTCGCGGCAATCATCGACAGGTTGCCCCCCAGCAGACGACCGTGGGCGATGCCTGGTTCGACGGTGGTCAATGGGTATTCAGCGGGGTGGTTCAGCGTGCTGCCGGCCTTTAACTGGCCACGCAACAGGCTGAAAAATGAGGTGACGGTGGGGGGTTGCTTGTCGCCCAGCAGGTCGGCGTTGAGCAGCGGGCCGTGGAAGGTGACGAACCCGGCATAACGGCTGATGGCCAGGTGTAGGGCGGTGATGTCGCTGTAGCCTACGAATGGCTTGGGGTTGCGTTTGAGGAGTTCGAAGTCGATGCGGTCGAGTAGGCGTGGTGTGCCGTAGCCGCCGCGTAGGCAGATGATCGCTGCTACTTCAGGGTCGGCGAAGGCGGTGTGGAGGTCGTTGAGACGTACTTCGTCGCTGCCGGCGAGGTAGCCGGTCTTTTCGTAGACGCCTGGGAGTATTCGCAGCTCGTGGCCTTGGGCGCGCATCCATTGGATGGCTTTTTCCGTGTCCAGGGGGGCGGGGCCGGCGGGGGCGATCACGGCGATCACGCCCTTGGGTGGGAGTGCTGGGACGGGGTGATTTGGGGTTAGGTCCATGCGTTTCCCGCTTTGTCGGCTTGCTGTGTGTATATCCGTTTTTTGTGTAACGGCTGCTTATGGTTCCGCTCTTACAGCGGCTCACTTTTGAAAAGCGCAAAAGTAAGCAAAACGCTCTTGCCCCACCACTCGGTGCCTCGCCTAGGCTCGGCATGCCCGAACGCAGGCATTGCTCCGTGGGCCGCCGCGAAGGGCCATCCATGGCCCAGCGCGGCTATCCCGGCATCCATGCCGGGATGCCCACTGCGCAATGCCTGCGTTCGGCCAGCGTGGTTTAACGGGGCGCCTAGATCAAGATCAAGATCAAGATCCAAAGCAAAGCAAAGCAAAGCAAAGCAAAGCAAAGCAAAGCAAAGCAAAGCAAAGCAAAGCAAAGCAAAGCAAAGCAAAGCAAAGCAAAGCAAAGCAAAGCAAAGCAAAGCAAAGCAAAGCAAAGCAAAGCAAAGCAAAGCAACAGCGCGGCATATCCAGCATCTATGTAACTGAACCACCGCCATCGCGAGCAAGCTCGCTCCCACATGGCTTGGTGGCGCTCACAATATCTGGGTAGGTGCAAAACCTGTGGGAGCGGGCTTGCTCGCGAAGGCGTCGGCACATCCAACATCATCACAAACTGATACACCGCTTTCGCGAGCAAGCCCGCTCCCACATGGGGTTGCGGGTAATCACAACATCTGCACACGACACAAAAACCTGTGGGAGCGAGCTTGCTCGCGATGACTTAAGCACAGCCAACATCACCGCAAACTGATCCTCCGCTTTCGCGAGCAAGCTCGCTCCCACATGGCTTGGTGGCGCTCACAATATCTGGGTAGGTGCAAAACCTGTGGGAGCGGGCTTGCTCGCGAAGGCGTCGGCACATCCAACAACATCACAAACTGATACACCGCTTTCGCGAGCAAGCCCGCTCCCACATGGGGTTGCGGGTAATCACAACATCTGCACACGACACAAAAACCTGTGGGAGCGAGCTTGCTCGCGATGACGTCAGCACAGCCAACATCACCGCAAACTGATCCTCCGCTTTCGCGAGCAAGCTCGCTCCCACATGGGGTTGCGGGTAATCACAACATCTGCACACGACACAAAAACCTGTGGGAGCGAGCTTGCTCGCGATGACGTCAGCACAGCCAACATCACCGCAAACTGATCCTCCGCTTTCGCAAGCAAGCCCGCTCCCACATGGGTTACGGGTAATCACAGCATCTGCACACGACACAAAACCTTGTGGGAGCGAGCTTGCTCGCGATGACGTCAGCACAGCCAACATCACCGCAAACTGATCCTCCGCTTTCGCGAGCAAGCCCGCTCCCACATGGCTTGGCGGCGCTCACAATATCTGGGCAGGTGCAAAAACCTGTGGGAGCGGGCTTGCTCGCGAAGGCGTCGGCACATCCAACAACATCACAAACTGATACACCGCTTTCGCGAGCAAGCTCGCTCCCACATGGGGTTACGGGTAATCACAGCATCTGCACACAACACAAAACCTTGTGGGAGCGAGCTTGCTCGCGATGACGTCCGCACAGCCAACATCACCGCAAACTGATCCTCCGCTTTCGCGAGCAAGCCCGCTCCCACAGGAGGAACGCGTTCACTCTAAGCCAGGTCGGCTATAAGGCCGCCTCGCGGGTGCTTTTGATCTTAGGCGCCCCGTTAAACCACGCTGGCCGAACGCAGGTATTGCGCAGTGGGCACCTCGGCATGGATGCCGAGGTAGCCGCGCTGGGCCATGGATGGCCCTTCGCGGCGGGCCCACGGAGCAATGCCTGCGTTCGGGCACACCGAGCCTAGGCGAGGTGCCGAGTGGTGGGGCAAGAGCGTTTTGGTTACTTTTGCGCTCTTCAAAAGTGACCCGCTGTAAGAGCGGAACCCTAAGTAGCCGTTACCGCAGCAACGGATATTCACACCACCCAAAAAACCAACGCTAAATCAGGACCCCAAAAGCTCAGCCTTGACCAACTTAGCCTGCTCATCCGCATGATACGAAGACCGCACTAACGGCCCCGAAGCCACGTTCTTGAACCCCATCTTGTACCCTTCCTCAGCAAACCAGGCAAAGGTATCCGGATGCACAAAACGCTGCACCGGCAAGTGACTACGCGAAGGCTGCAAGTACTGCCCCAAGGTCAGCATATCAATGTCATGCTCACGCATACGCTGCATGACCTCGATGACTTCCTCATCGGTCTCACCCAAGCCCAGCATCAAGCCAGACTTGGTCGGGATATGCGGCATCATCTGCTTGAAGCGCTGCAGCAGCGTCAGCGACCACTGGTAATCCGAACCCGGACGCGCAGCCTTGTACAGGCGCGGTACGGTTTCCAGGTTGTGGTTGAACACATCCGGTGGCTCGGCGGCGGTGATTTCCAGGGCGATGTCCATGCGCCCACGGTAATCGGGCACCAGGGTCTCCAGCTGCACGTTCGGCGACAGCTTGCGGATTTCACGGATGCAGTCGGCGAAGTGCTGGGCACCGCCGTCACGCAGGTCGTCGCGGTCCACCGAGGTGATGACCACGTACTTGAGCTTCAGGTCGGCGATGGCGATGGCCAGGCTTTCTGGTTCGTTCACGTCCAATGGCTTCGGCCGACCGTGGCCGACGTCACAGAACGGACAGCGCCGGGTGCAGATGTCGCCCATGATCATGAACGTGGCGGTGCCGCCGGAGAAGCATTCGCCCAGGTTCGGGCAGGAAGCTTCTTCGCAGACGCTGTGCAGCTTGTGTTTGCGCAGCAGGGCCTTGATACGGTCGACTTCCGGAGACACCGGGATGCGTACGCGAATCCAGTCGGGTTTCTTCGGCAATTCGGTGGTCGGAATGATCTTCACCGGGATGCGTGCAACCTTTTCGGCGCCGCGCAGCTTGACGCCGGCCTCTACCTTGGCACGCGGGGCCGGACGCTCGGTAACATCCAGCGTCGGGATCATGGTTTGCACTGCATCAGTAGTCATATCAGTCGATTCCGCCCGTAAGGGTCGTCTGCTCAGCATAGTCGAGGTGTTTGACGAGCTGCGCGCGCAGCCGGGCACTTACCTCGGCAAATTCAATCGATCCTGTGTGATCGCGCAGCTGGGTCATTGCCAGCCCCGCGTAACCACAGGGATTAATCCGTCGAAACGGCGAAAGGTCCATGTCCACGTTCAACGCCAGGCCGTGAAACGAACAGCCGTGGCGGATCCGCAGGCCCAAGGAAGCGATTTTCGCCCCGTCGACGTAGACACCCGGCGCATCCGGCTTGGCTGCCGCGGTCACGCCATAGCTGGCCAGCAGCTCGATCAGGCATGTCTCCATGCGCGTGACCAGCTCACGTACGCCAAACCCCAGCTTGCGCACGTCCAGCAACAGGTAGGCGACCAATTGGCCAGGGCCATGGTAGGTCACCTGCCCGCCCCGGTCGACCTTCACCACCGGAATATCCCCCGGCAGCAACAGGTGCTCGGCCTTGCCGGCCTGGCCCTGGGTGAACACCGGAGGGTGTTCCACCAGCCAGACTTCATCGTCGGCGGTGTTGCCGCGCTCGTTGGTGAAGCGTTGCATGGCATGCCAGACCGGCTCGTAAGCCATCCGACCCAGCTCGCGAAAGCCCAGCGTGCACGACATCACAACACCATGTGCACGAAACCGGTCGCGCGCAACTCGCTGTTGATGTCGTACAGCTGTTCCTGGCCAGTGGCGATAATGTGCAACTGGATCGTCGTGTACTTGCCGTTGGTACTCTGGCGTTCGGCCAGGGTCTTGTGATCAACGGTGGCATGTTTTTCAAGGATCGCGATGATCCGGTCCTTGAAACCCACACCGGTGTCGCCGATTACCTTGATCGGATAATCCGCGCAGGGGAATTCGATTTTTGGCGCGTTTACTTCGGAGTCTGTCATGGCGTAACGGCCTCGTAAGCCGTGGTAACGAACATGGCCCCGCACCGGATAGGAACGGGGCCATGCAGGTCAACACTTAAATCAGTTGAACAAGCCGTAGAAGAATAGACGGATGCTATCCCACATGCGGCGGAAGATACCACCTTCCTCGACCGCGTCCAGAGCGATCAGGTCAGCGCTGTGCACCACTTTGTCGTCCAATTTGACTTCGACTTTACCGATCACATCGCCCTTGGCGATGGGGGCGGTCAGTTGCGGGTTCATGGTCATGCTGGCAGCGAGCTTCTTGAGCTGGCCTTTGGGCAGGGTCATGGTCAGGTCCTGGGCCAAGCCGGCCTTCACCTGGTTGGTGGTGCCTTTCCAGACCTGGGCCTGGGCCAGTTCGGTGCCCTTCTGGTAGAAGGTCTGTGTTTCGAAGAAGCGGAAACCGTAGGTCAGCAACTTCTGGGTCTCGGCGGCACGGGCCACTTCGCTGCTGGTGCCGAAGACGACCGCGATCAGGCGCATGCCGTCACGAACAGCCGAAGACACCATGCAATAGCCGGCTTCGTCGGTGTGACCGGTCTTCAGGCCATCGACGGTCTTGTCGCGCCACAGCAGCAGGTTGCGGTTAGGCTGCTTGATGCCGTTCCAGAAGAACTCTTTCTGGGAGTAAATGGCGTAGTGAGCCGGGTCTTCGTGGATGATCGCCCGCGCCAGGACCGCCATGTCGTGAGCCGACGAGTAATGCTCGGGGTTCGGCAGGCCGGTAGGGTTCATGAAGTGGCTGTTGGTCATGCCCAGGTCAGCGACGGTTTTGTTCATCATGTCGGCGAACGCATCTTCGCTGCCGGCAATGTGCTCGGCCAGGGCGACGCTGGCGTCGTTGCCGGACTGGATGATGATGCCGTGCAGCAGGTCGCTGACGGTCACTTGCGAACCGACCTTGATGAACATCCGCGAACCGCCGGTACGCCAGGCGTTTTCGCTGACGGTCACCGGATCGTTTTCACCGATCTGGCCGCGACGAATTTCCAGGGTCGCGATGTAGGCGGTCATCAGCTTGGTCAGGCTGGCCGGCGGCAGGCGCTGGTCACCGTTGTTCTCCACCAGCACCTCGCCGCTGCTGGCATCCATGAGTACAAAGGATTTGGCAGCCAGTTGAGGAGGAGCCGGCATCATCTCGGCCGCGAACGCGGCCGGTGAGAGAAGCAGCGGGACTAGCAGGCAAAGGCGTTTGGCAAAGGTGGTGATGTTCATCCGTCTCTCGAAATCGCTAATGGGACTGCCCGAAGGCAAAACTAAAACAGGCAGCTTTCTAACGAGCTGCCGCGTATTTAAGTTGCTCACTCACTGCCCTTGCCGGGCTTTTATTATGCGTGGAGCCAACAACCTGACCCGCTCCAACCGCAAGCGGGCCTCATTCAATTATTCAGCGGTGACCAGGCTCGGCGAACCGAGATTGGCCAGGCGCACACTGTTCTGCACTTGCTGGACTTCACCCGGAGAACCGATCGGCCCCAGGCGCACCCGATGCAGTGTCTGCTGGTTGCGCACGATCGAACTGATGAACACCGGGGCGCTCACCATCGAGCTGAGCTTCGACCTCAGCAGCTCGGCAGCGTCCGGGTTGGCGAACGCGCCCACTTGCAGATACTGGCCAGACGCTGTTGCAGAAGCGTTTTTTTTTGCGTCCAGCTGCATAGGCACCACGGCTGCGGCGTGTTGCTGCGGCGGTGGCGTCCATTGCTCGACCGTACCGGTGGACGCCGTCACGGTCGGCGCGGCATTTTGCGCCACTTTCGGCTCGTTGAGCATCAAAGGCGCCGGACGGCCGCGCTGGGCCCACCATTCCTGCGGGTCGATGCCTTCGACCTTGACCCGCGCGGTGCCGATTTCAGCGTAACCGAGTTTTTTCGCCGCCGCATACGACAAGTCGATGATGCGGTCGGAGTAGAACGGCCCACGGTCGTTGACCCGCAGGATCACGCTCTTGTTGTTGTCCAAGTTGGTCACCCGCACGTAGCTGGGCAGCGGCAAGGTCTTGTGGGCCGCGCTCATGCCATACAGGTCATACACCTCGCCATTGGCGGTGTTCTGGCCGTGGAACTTGGTGCCATACCAGGACGCCGTGCCCGAAGCGACGTAGCGCTTGGACTCGGACAACGGGAAATAGGTCTTGCCCAGCACCGTGTACGGGTTGGCCTTGTAGGGGCCGGTGTGCAGGGTTGGCGTCGCGTCGGGAATGCGCGAGACGTCCACGTCCCACCACGGCGCGCCGTCCTTGTGGGCACGGTTGATGTCCAGGCCCGGCGTGGCGCGCACGGCGGTGGTGTTTTTCTGGGCCGGGGCGCGGCTGGTCGAACAACTGACGACCAACAGCGACAGCGCGGCCAATGCCACGAGCTTCAGGGGTTGATAGGTAGGCAATGCCCGCATTATTTGACGCCCCGTGCTTTGACCAGCTCTTCAGACAGTTGATGTACGGCCATGGCGTACATCACGCTGCGGTTATAACGCGTAATCGCGTAGAAATTCTTCAGGCCCATCCAATATTCGGGGCCCTGCTCGCCTTCCAGGCGGATCGCGGTGACCGGCATGTCATCACGCAGCGCATCATGACTCGACCAGCCCAACGCCCGCAACTCCCCGACGGTTTTCGTCGGCTCCAGGCCTTCGGTCAGGCCCTCGTCGACGCGGTCGCCACGCACGTCGGCGCGGCTGACCACCGGCTGCCCGGCTTCCCAGCCGTGGCGCTTGAAATAGCTGGCAACACTGCCGATGGCGTCGGTCGGGTTGGTCCAGATATTAATGTGGCCGTCGCCATCGAAGTCCACCGCGTAGGCGCGGAAACTGCTGGGCATGAACTGCGGCAGGCCCATGGCCCCGGCGTAGGAACCCTTCAGCGTCAGCGGGTCGACCTGCTCTTCGCGGGCCAGCAGCAGGAATTCACGCAGTTCCTTGCGGAAGAACTCGGCGCGGGGTGGGAAATCGAAGCCCAGGGTCGACAGCGCGTCGATCACGCGGAAATTCCCGGTGTTGCGGCCAAAAAAGGTCTCGACGCCAATGATCGACACGATGACCTGGGCCGGCACGCCGTATTCCTGCTCGGCACGGGCCAGCGCGGCCTCGTGCTGGCGCCAGAAGTCCACGCCCCGGGCAACGCGGGCCTCGGTGATGAACATCGGCCGGTACTCGCTCCACTGCTTGACCCGCTCGGCGGGCCGGGAGATCGCATCGAGGATCGACTGCTTGCGTTCGGCCTCGCGGAACACCCCCATCAGCTGTTCACCGGCAAAACCGTAGTCGCGGGTCATTTCACCGACGAATTCGGCCACTTGGGGCGAGCCTTCGTAGTCGCCGGCCAAGGCCTGCGGCGCAGCGCCCAGGAAGCCGACCAGGCCAATCCACGGCGCATGCCGCGTCGACCAGCCACGCATTGCTTGCATTAAACTCTTCACCTTATTCAAACCTGCGCGATCCACTTACGATGGGTATGGATCGACATCAAAACCCCAAACGCTGACAGTAGCGTCACCAGCGAAGTTCCTCCGTAGCTAATGAATGGCAACGGCACCCCCACAACCGGCAACAGGCCACTGACCATACCGATGTTGACGAAAACATAAACAAAAAACGTCATGGTCAGGCTGCCCGCGAGCAACTTGCCGAACAATGTCTGGGCCTGGGCCGTGATCACCAGCCCGCGGCCGATCAGCAGCAGGTAGATCAACAGCAACACACAAATACCCACCAGGCCGAACTCCTCGCCCATCACCGCGATGATGAAGTCGGTGTGGCTTTCCGGCAGGAAGTCCAGGTGCGACTGGGTGCCCATCAGCCAGCCTTTGCCGAATACCCCGCCGGAACCGATGGCCGCCTTGGACTGAATGATGTTCCAACCGGTGCCCAGCGGATCGCTCTCGGGATCGAGGAAGGTCAGGACGCGCTGCTTCTGGTAGTCGTGCATCACGAAGTACCACATGGCCACCGACACCGGCACGGCGGCGGCGATCACGCTGAGAATCCAGCGCCAGCGCAACCCGCCCATGAACAACACGAAGGCACCGCCAGCCAGGATCAGCAGCGAGGTACCGAGGTCCGGCTGGCGCACGATCAGGATGAACGGGATGCCGATCAACAACAGGCTGATGCACACGTGCTTGAGCTGCGGCGGCAAGGAACGCTTGGACAGGTACCAGGCGATGGTCGCCGGCATGATGATCTTGAGGAATTCCGAAGGCTGGAAGCGGATCACCCCGGGGATGTTGATCCAGCGCGTAGCGCCCATGGCGTTGTGGCCCATCACGTCCACCACCACCAGCAGGCACACGCCCACCACGTAGGCCACCGGTACCCAGCGCGCCATGAACCGCGGCTCGAGCTGGGCGATGACGACCATCGACACCAGGCCGATACCGAACGAGGTGGCTTGCTTGGCCAGCAAATCCCAGCTCTTGCCGCTGGCCGAATACAGCACGAACAGGCTGCCGGCGGCCAGCGTCAGCAGCAGGATCAGCAACGGCCCATCGATGTGCATGCGCTGCAACAACGTGGCGCGACGGCGCATCACGTCTTCGCTGGAGAGGATCCGGTCGAAATTATTCTTCACGGGCCGTAGCCTCCGCAGTGGTGGGGCTTGCGTATTCAGGCTTGAGCTGGCCGTGCTCATCCAGCAGCCAGGCGTCCATGATCTGGCGCACCACGGGCGCGGCGACGCCGGAGCCCGACTCACCGTTCTCGACCATCACCGACACGACGATTTTCGGGTTGTCGGCCGGCGCGAAACCGACGAACAAGGCGTGGTCGCGGTGGCGTTCCTGGACCTTGGAGCGGTCGTACTTCTCGCCCTGCTTGATCGCGACGACCTGGGCCGTACCGCTCTTGCCGGCAATGCGGTACTGCGCGCCGATGGCCGCCTTGCGCGCGGTCCCCCGGGCGCCGTGCATCACCTGCTGCATACCGTTGTTGACCTTTTGCCAGTCCGACGGATTGCGCAGGATGATGTCCGGCATCGGGTTCGGATCCACCGGCTTCTGGCCTTCGATGGTCTTGGCCAGGTGCGGGCGATACCACTTGCCCTTGCTCGCCACCAGGGCCGTGGCCTGGGCCAGTTGCAGCGGCGTTGCCTGCATGTAGCCCTGGCCGATCCCCAGGATCAGGGTTTCGCCGGGGAACCAGGCCTGGCGCCGGGTCGCGCGCTTCCACTCCCGGGACGGCATCAGGCCGGGGGATTCTTCGAACATGTCCAGGGAGACTTTCTGGCCGATGCCGAACTTGCCCAGGTAGGACGACAGCCGATCGATCCCCAGCTTATGGGCCAGGTCATAGAAGTAGGTGTCGTTGGAGCGCATGATCGCCGTTTCCAGGTCCACGTAACCGTCGCCGGTGCGGTTCCAGTTGCGGTATTTGTGATCGTAGTTCGGCAGTTGGTAATAGCCGGGGTCGTAGACCCGGCTCGAGGCGTTCACCACGCCAGAGTCCAGCCCGGCAATCGCCACGGCGGGCTTGATGGTCGAGCCCGGCGGATACAGGCCGCGCAGCACGCGGTTGAACAAGGGCCGGTCGATGGAATCGCGCAGCTCGGAGTAGGCCTTGAAACTGATCCCGGTGACGAACAGGTTCGGGTCGAAACTCGGCTGGCTGACCATCGCCAGGACCTCGCCGGTGTTCGGGTCCAGCGCCACCACGGCGCCACGGCGCCCGCCCAGCGCCGCTTCGGCGGCTTCCTGCAGCTTGATGTCCAGGCTCAGGACGATGTCCTTGCCGGGAATCGGGTCGGTGCGCTTGAGCACCCGCAACACTCGGCCACGGGCGTTGGTCTCGACCTCTTCGTAACCCACCTGGCCATGCAGTTCAGGCTCGTAGAAGCGCTCGATGCCGGTCTTGCCGATATGGTGGGTGCCGCTGTAATTGACCGGATCGAGGGTCTTGAGCTCTTTCTCGTTGATCCGCCCCATGTAGCCGACCGAGTGGGCAAAGTGCGGCCCCTGGGGATAATGCCGCACCAACTGCGCCACCACCTCGACGCCGGGCAGGCGGAACTGGTTCACGGCGATCAGGGCGATCTGCTCTTCGGTCAGTTCGAACAGGATCGGCACCGGCTCGAACGGGCGCCGCCCCTGGCGCATGCGCTTTTCGAAAATCGCCCGGTCCTCGGGCGTCAGCTGCAGCACTTCGACGATCACGTCGAGCACATGCTGCCAATCGCCGGAGCGTTCACGGGTCATGCTCAGGCTGAAGCTGGGCCGGTTATCCGCCACCACCACGCCATTGCGGTCGAAAATCAGCCCGCGGGTCGGCGGAATCGGCTGCACATGCACGCGGTTGTTTTCCGACAGGGTCGAGTGGTACTCGTATTGAATCACCTGGAGGAAATACAGCCGCGCGATCAGCACGCAGATCAGCGTCACCACCGTAATGGCACCGAACACGACGCGGCCCCGCACCAGGCGGGCGTCTTTTTCGTGGTCCTTGATGCGGATCGGCTGAGGCATGAGGGCAGGGTTACTTGTGGTAAGGGTGCCCGGACAGGACTGTCCAGGCACGATACAACTGTTCGCCGATCAGAATCCGCACCAGTGGGTGCGGCAACGTCAACGGCGACAACGACCAACGTTGATCGGCCCGGGCACAGACTTCCGGCGCCAGCCCTTCCGGGCCACCGACCATGAAATTGACCGTGCGCGAGTCCAGCCGCCAGCGATCGAGTTCGACCGCCAGTTGCTCGGTGCTCCAGGGCTTGCCGTGGACTTCGAGGGTGACGATCCGCTCGTTCGGCCCGACCTTGGCCAGCATGGCTTCGCCTTCCTGGCGGATAAAGCGCGCCACGTCGGCATTCTTGCCACGGGTGTTGAGCGGAATTTCCACCAGTTCCAGGGCCAGCTCGGAAGGAAGACGCTTGGCATATTCATGCCAGCCTTCTTCCACCCACTTGGGCATGCGAGAACCGACGGCGATCAGGCGCAGTCGCACAGCGGTCCCTTATTGCTGGTCTTTGTTGAGCTTGGTGAAGTGCTCATGGCTGTTTTCCGGGCTGTGGTGCGCGGCGCTGGCCGAACGGCTCTGCTCGGCACCGGCCCACAGGCGTTCCAGGTCATAGAACTGGCGCGCCGAGGCGGTCATCATGTGCACGATGACATCGTCCATATCCAGCAGGACCCAGTCGCTGTCGCCCTTGCCTTCTTCACCCAGTGGCTTGACGCCCTGGGCCTTCACCGCTTCGCGGACCTTGTCCAGCATCGCGCCGATCTGGCGGTTGGAGGTACCGGTGGCGATGATCATGTAGTCCGTGATGCTCTGCTTTTCACGAACGTCGATCACCTGGATGTCCTG
This sequence comes from Pseudomonas brassicacearum, assembly GCF_000585995.1. Lineage (NCBI taxonomy): Bacteria > Pseudomonadati > Pseudomonadota > Gammaproteobacteria > Pseudomonadales > Pseudomonadaceae > Pseudomonas > Pseudomonas brassicacearum. The sequence goes on from NZ_CP007410.1 coordinate 5,826,418, forward strand.
GGCCTTGACGTCTTCCAGGGCGGCCACGGCGACCTTGACCAGCTCTTCGCCCGCCAGGACCACGCCGGTATGCGCCTCTACGGGCAGCGGGGCGCTTTTGAACGTGCCTTTGCGCTTTACTTTGCTTACGTCTTTGTCAGTCATATAAAACTCGTTTTGCTCGTATGTTCGGGCGCTTCGCTACACGCATTCACGTGCCTTGAAGCGCGCCTTTTTCAGTTCGACGCACGGTACAGCCCGTGCGCATCGATGTAGGCCAGGACCGCGTCGGGCACCAGGAAACGTACCGACTTACCGCTGGCCAGCAGTTGACGGATCTGGGTGGCGGATACCGCGAGCGGCGTCTGCCAGACGAATGCAATCTGTCCGCTCGGCCCTTTCAGGGCCAGCGGGTCGCTCACCGAGCGGGCCGCCAGCAGGTTGCGCAAGGCATCCGGCGGCTCGCTGTCGGCATCCGGGCGTTGCAGCACCAGGATGTGGCAATGCTGGAGCAACTCTTCCCAGCGATGCCAAGTGGGCAGGCCGCAAAATGCGTCCCAGCCCAGAAGCAGAAAAACCTGGGCATCAGCGGCCAGCTCGGCGCGCATCAGCTCCAGGGTATCGATGGTGTAGGACGGTTTGTCCCGCTGCAATTCGCGGGCATCCACCACCAGCGGCGCCACACCGGCCACCGCGCACTCGACCATCGCCAGACGGTCTTGCGCCGACACCTGCGGCGTATCCCGGTGCGGCGGCCTGGCGCTGGGCGTCAGGCGTAGCTCATCGAGGGCCAAGGCATCGGCGACTTCCAGCGCACCGCGCAAATGGCCGATGTGCACCGGGTCGAACGTGCCGCCCAGGATACCGATGCGCCGGGGCGGGGTTGTCGTCACAGCGGCTGACGGGTCGAGGTCGCCCAAGTCAGACCGGCCCCTGTCCGCGCAACTGGCCGTCACCGACCACGATGTACTTCTCGCAGGTCAGGCCTTCGAGGCCCACCGGGCCGCGGGCGTGCAGCTTATCAGTAGAAATGCCGATCTCGGCACCCAATCCGTATTCGAAGCCGTCGGCGAAGCAGGTCGGGGTGTTGATCATCACCGACGCCGAGTCCACTTCGGCCACGAACCGCCGGGTTTCACCCAGGTTTTCACTGACGATGGCGTCGGTGTGGTGCGAGCCGTGGCGATTGATGTGCTCGATGGCCTGGTCCAACCCGTCGACCACGCGGATCGACAGGATCGGCGCCAGGTATTCGGTGTTCCAGTCTTCTTCAGTGGCGGCCGCCGCCTCGATGATCGCCCGGGTGCGCTCGCAACCGCGCAGCTCGACGCCTTTTTCGCGGAACTGGGCGGCCATCGACGGCAGGAAGTCCTGGGCAACGGCCTGGTCCACCAGCAAGGTTTCCATCGCGCCACAGATGCCATAACGGTAGGTCTTGGCGTTGAAGGCGATACGCTGGGCCTTTGGCAGCTCGGCGTGGGCGCTGACGTAGACGTGGCAGATGCCGTCCAGGTGCTTGATCACTGGCACGCGAGCATCACGGCTGACCCGTTCGATCAGGCCCTTGCCGCCGCGAGGCACGATGACGTCGACGAACTCGGGCATGGTGATCAGCGCACCGACGGCGGCGCGATCGGTGGTTTCCACCACTTGCACCACGGCGGCCGGCAAATCGGCTTCGGCCAGGCCGCGCTGGATGCAGGCGGCAATGGCACGGTTGGAATGAATGGCCTCGGAGCCGCCGCGCAGGATGGTCGCGTTGCCCGACTTCAGGCACAGGCTGGCGGCGTCGATGGTCACGTTCGGCCGCGACTCGTAGATGATCCCGACCACGCCCAGGGGCACGCGCATCTTGCCGACCTGGATGCCCGACGGCCGATAACTCATGTCGCGGATCGCCCCGACCGGGTCCGGCAGCGCCGCGACCTGACGCAGCCCGACGATCATGCCGTCGATGCGGGCCGGCGTCAGCGCCAGGCGCTCGAGCATGGCCGGCTCCAGGCCGTTGGCCCGACCGGCGGCCAGGTCCAGCTCATTGGCGGCGGACAACTCGGCGCGCGCAGCGTCCAGCGCATTGGCGGCGGCCTGCAGGGCGCGGTTTTTCTGCGCGGTGCTGGCACGGCCGATGATGCGCGACGCTTCGCGAGCGGCGCGACCCAGGCGGGTCATGTAGTCAAGAACGGACTCAGTCATGGTCTGTGTGGTCTTGGCAAAGAGGAAAGCGGCAGATTATAGCTGTCGTAACCCTCGACTAACAGCGTGGACTCACGGTGGTGACCGGCGGAGGAGCAAATCCTGCAGAAATTGTCAGTGTTCAGCGGTGATTAAGCTTTCCATTGCTATCATCGCGCTTCCTTTGGCCTCCCTTTGTTTATCGCCATGACCGATTCACCTCGTCCGCCAAACGCCCTGCCCCACGCTTTTTTTGACCGTGATGCCCAAGTGCTGGCCCAGGACCTGCTGGGCAAAGTCATTCGCCACAAGGTCGGCGACCTGTGGCTCAGTGCGCGGATCATCGAGACCGAAGCCTATTACTTCGCCGAAAAAGGCAGCCATGCCTCGTTGGGCTATACGGAAAAACGTAAGGCTTTGTTTCTGGATGGCGGGCACATCTATATGTACTACGCCCGGGGTGGCGACTCGCTGAACTTCAGCGCCCAGGGCCCCGGCAATGCGGTGTTGATCAAATCGGCCTACCCCTGGGTCGATACGGTCTCCGGCCCGGCGAGCCTGGCGCAGATGCTGCTGAACAACCCCGACGCCCAGGGCCGCCCGCGCGCGTCGCAGAAACTCTGTGCCGGCCAGACCTTGCTGTGCAAGGCCTTGGGGCTGAAAGTGCCGGACTGGGACGCCAAACGCTTCGACCCCGAGCGCTTGCTGGTGGAGGACGTGGGGGTGCCGACGGTCAACGTGATCCAGACCACCCGCCTGGGCATTCCCCTGGGCCGGGACGAACACTTGCTCTATCGCTTCGTCGACGCCGCCTACGCGCCGTGGTGCACCCGGAACCCGCTGCGTCGTGGGCAGGTCGAAGGGCGCGATTATTTTTTGCTTTGATGAAATACCGCAGCCCCCTGTGGGAGCGGGCTTGCTCGCGAATGCGGTGTGTCAGTTGACATTGATTTATCTGACACACCGCATTCGCGAGCAAGCCCGCTCCCACAGTTTGAATCTTCAGTAATCTTGAATTTTCATTCACAGCAGGCTCGCTCACACAGAAAACTGCATGCCAATCAATCTTCAATGGAGTTGTTTTTATGGGCCCATGGCTCGATAGCATCACCGGCTGGCTGACCGCCAACCCGCAATGGCTGGCGGTGGCGGTGTTTATCGTCGCCTGTGTGGAGTGCCTGGCCATCGCCGGGCTGATCGTGCCGGGCACCGTGTTGTTGTTTGCCATCGCGGTGCTGGCCGGCAGCGGGGCGTTGTCCCTCGGTGAAACGCTGTTGCTGGGCCTGCTCGGTGGGTTGCTGGGGGACTTGGTGTCGTATTTCCTCGGCCGGCATTTCCACCAGAACATCCGCCGCCTGCCTGGGCTGCGGCATCATCCGGAATGGATGAGCGCGGCGGAAAACTATTTCCAGCGCTACGGCATCGCCAGTTTGCTGGTGGGCCGTTTTATCGGCCCGCTGCGGCCGATGCTGCCGATGGTGGCCGGGATGTGCGACATGCCGTTCCCGCGCTTCGCCGCTGTCAGCCTGTTGGCCGCGACAGGCTGGACCGTGGCGTATCTGCTGCCAGGCTGGGCCACCGGGGCGGCGTTCCGCCTGCCATTGCCCGAAGGTTTCTGGCCACAGGCCGGCGTCGTCATCGGCAGCATCGCGGTGATGATCGGCTTGAGTGTCAACAGCAGCCTACGTCGCCATCGCCACGCCTCCGCGCTGATCGCCGGCATCGGCCTGGTGATCCTGATCGGGTTGTTCATCGGTTTTCGTTACCTGACGGCGTTCGACCAGGGGCTGGTGGCCCTGGTCCAGGAACACCGCAGCGCAACGCTGGACGAGATCGCCGTGACCTTCACGCTGATCGGCGAATTCCGCAACATGCTGATTTTCAGCGCCCTGCTGACCGGCCTGCTGCTGTTGGCGCGTCAATGGCGCCAGGCTATCTTTGCCGGTGGCACGATGTTGCTGACCTCCCTGGCCAATACCGGCAGCAAGCATTTCTTCGCCCGCGTGCGCCCGGAAATCCTCACCGACCCACTGACCAGCTACAGCATGCCCAGCGGCCATGCCTCCGGTGCATTCGCGCTGTTCCTGAGCCTCGCCATCCTGGCCGGTCGCGGACAACCACCGCGCATGCGCCTGACCTGGTTGTTGCTGGCCTGTCTGCCGGCGCTGGCCATTGCCCTGTCGCGGGTGTATCTGGGGGCCCATTGGCCGAGCGACGTCGTCGCCGGGGCCATGCTCGCCGCCTGCATCTGCGCCGCCGTGTTGTGGTTGAGCCAGCGCCAGACACCGCTGCCGGCCATGCCGCCGAAAATCTGGTGGTTGATTCTGCCGGCGATGGTGGCGATGTTCAGCTTCTTTGCGTTGCGGCACCTGCCCCATGCGATGTTGCGGTATGCCTATTGAGCGGCGGACCAATGAACACTGGAGATCCATGTGGGAGCGGGCTTGCTCGCGAATGCGGTGGGTCATTTAACACCTGTGTCGGATGACACTCCGCATTCGCGAGCAAGCCCGCTCCCACAAGGGATCAGTGTTATTCAGTGAAATATGAGTTGAGTCAGGCAAACAGCTCGCCCTGCAACTCATCGAGCAAAGCCTGGATCGCATCCAGGCGCTGCTGGGGGTCATCGAGTTGCAGCAGGTCGATCTTGTCCAGTTCATTGAACGGCAGCAGGTAGGCCAGTTGATTGGCCAGCGATTGCTGGCCGGTCGCTTCGGTGCCCATGTTCAGCGCCTCGACCATCGGGTGCTCGGCCAGGGCCTTGAGCAAGGCCACCAGGTCGGCATCTTCGTCCTGTAGCGGTTGTTCCGGTTCATCTTCGAGCCACTCGACTTCAGCGACCGTCAATTGATCCGGCTGGACGCTGCTGCCGTGCACGATAAAGCGCCGTCCACCCTGCACACGAATGCCCAGCAGGCCGTTGTCCTGCTGGGAGAAATCGGTGATGCGTGCTTCACAACCGACCCGCGCGTAACCGTCAGGCGCGATGCCGACTTCCTCGCCATCGAGGATGCACACCACCCCGAACCCTTCGCCCTTTTTCATGCAGCGACCGATCATGTCGAGGTAGCGCGCCTCGAAAATCTGCAAATCGAGGATGCAACCGGGGAACAGTACGGTGTTCAACGGGAAAAGCGGCAAGCTCATAAACAGTTCCTTAGACCGTCATCGACACCACCAACGGCAGCAACACCGCCGTGGCCACGCCCATCAGACTCATCGCCAGCGCCGCAAAGGCACCGGCCTCTTCGCTTTCCTGCAACGCCACCGACGTGCCCACCGCATGGGCCGTCAGCCCCAGGGCCATCCCCCGGGCCTCCGGGCTATGGACACCCAACCGGTTCAGAATGCTCGGACCGAGGATCGCCCCGAGTACGCCGGTAATCAACACAAACACCGCCGCCATGGCCGCCACGCCACCGATCTGCTCGGCCACCAGCATGGCAATCGGCGACGTCACCGACTTGGGCGCCATGGTCATCAGAATCATATGCTCGGCGCCAAACGCCCAGCCCAGCACCACCGCAGAGCCGGTGGCGAACACCCCGCCTATCACCAGCGTAGTAAAAATCGGCCAGAACAATTGCCGGATCCGCCGCAGGTTCAAATACAACGGCACCGCCAGGGCGACCGTGGCCGGGCCCAGCAGAATGCTGAGGATCTCGGTGCTCTTGCGGTATTCGGCGTAGCTGATGCCACAACCGACCAGCACGCCGATCAACAGCACCATCGACATCAGCACCGGTTGCAGGAACACCCAGCGGGTCTTTTCGAACGCCGCCAACACCAGTTGATAGGCGCCCAGGGTAATGCCGATGCCGAACAACGGATGATGGATCACCGAACTCCAGGCGCCCTGCCAGTCGAGCATCATTGGCCGTCCTCCGGCGTGGGCGCGTGACGCCGGGCCAGGCGCTGCATCAGCACACCGGTAAACGCCATGGACAGCACCAGCGACAACACCAGCGAACCGACGATGGCCCAGAAATCGGCGGCAATGTCCCGGGCGTACACCATCACCCCCACCGCCGGCGGCACCAGCAGCAACGGCAGGTAACGCAGCAGGCTGCCGGCGGCCAGGTTCAATGGCTCGCCGACTTCGCCGCGCAGGATCAGATAACCCAGCAACAGCAGCAGGCCAATGATCGGCCCCGGCAGCACCGGCAAGAACAAATGATTGATCGCTGTGCCCAGCAATTGGAACAGCACCAGCCAGGTCAGGCCCCGTAGCAACATCCGCTCTCTCCCCTGCAACACCTACCCATTGAATGCGCCCGCATTATAAGCACGCCGGCGCTATGGGTCGGCATTCGTAAAAAGCATGGTCGGTGACCTTCCCTGCGCGTCATGTTGATCTACAGTGGTTCTCCGGGGACGCCGATCCCCGTCAATAAAGACAAAACAGATCAACCAAGGAGAGTCTCAATGCCCTATGTGCCCGTTGCAGCGCTCAAGGATTACGTCGGCAAGGAACTTGGACGTTCCGATTGGCTGACCATCGATCAGGACCGTATCAACCTGTTCGCCGAAGCCACTGGCGACTTTCAGTTCATCCACGTCGACCCGGTCAAGGCCGCGCAGACCCCGTTCGGCAGCACCATTGCCCACGGTTTCCTGTCGCTGTCGCTGATGCCCAAGCTGATGGAAGACATCCTGATCTTGCCCGAGGGCGTGAAAATGGTCGTCAACTACGGTCTGGACAGCGTGCGTTTCATCCAACCGGTGAAGGTTGATTCCAAGGTCCGGCTCAAGGTTGACCTGGTGGACGCCACCGAGAAAAAGCCCGGCCAATGGCTGCTCAAGGCCACCGCCACGCTGGAAATCGAAGGCTCGGACAAACCGGCCTACATCGCCGAGCCCCTGTCGCTCTGCTTCGTGTAAACCTTAGCGGTCGCGAAACCGCTCGTGCAGTTTCGCATCGCTTCGCTGTATCTCACGCGCCTAGCTGCGGCATACTCGTCGTCTGATGACCTGGATCCCGTTATGCGCTTACTTGTCCCCCTGGCTCTGACCCTATTGCTGACCGCTTGCGGTGATGGCGAATCGCTGCTGCCCACCGATGCACGCCTGCCCGACGGCGGACGTTATCGCGGCGACCTGGTGGACGGCCTGCTGCAAGGCCAGGGGCGCATCGATTACCCCAACGGCAGCTGGTACGCCGGGCAGTTCGATAAAGGCCAGTGGCACGGCAACGGTGAATGGCATGGCAGCAATGGCGAGGTCTATCGCGGCCAGTTCCAGAACGGCCTGTTTCAGGGCCAAGGCAGCCTGACCACGCCGACCAGCAGCTACACCGGCGGCTTCAAGCAAGGCCGACGGGACGGTGAAGGGACCCTGAAAGAAAACGGCATGACCTACCGCGGCGAGTTCAAGGCCGATAAGTATTCCGGCCTCGGGCGCCTGGAGCTCGACGACGGCAGCCAGTACCAGGGCCCGTTCACCAACGGCAAGCCCAACGGTGAAGGCCAGCGCTTCGATGCCAGCGGCAACCAGTTCACCGGTCACTTCGTCGATGGTCAACTGCAAGGCAAGGGCACCTTCAACAGTGCCGATGGCGATGTCTATGTCGGTGGCTTCAAGAACAACCAGCTCAACGGTCGCGGTCGCTATGAAAACGCCGACGGCGATGTCTGGATCGGCCAGTTCAAGGAAGGCGCGCTGATCGGCAAGGGCGAACTGATCGGCGCCGATGGCAGTCATTACCTCGGTCAATTCAGCGACTGGCGCTTTACCGGCCAGGGCCGCCTGAACTTGCCCGACGGCAGTTTCTACATCGGCCAGTTCGAAAGCGACAGCTATCACGGCCGCGGCACCCTGGTGCTGACCGACGGCACTGTGCAAAGCGGCACCTGGGCCAAGGGCCAGCGGGTGCGCGATGCGGACGGCCGGCTGCTGCCGGATGTGCTCGAACTCGGCCTGCTGGCCCAGGGTCGCCTGCTGGAGGATGCCCTGGCCAATATCCCGGCTTCTACACCGGCGGTGGAGTTGTACAGCCTGACCCTCGGCGGCGATGGCAAGCAAAGCGTGTTCCTGCGTGAATCCGACTATGTCGCCAACATGCTCGCCAGCCGTTTCGGCGCGTTCGGGCAGATTCGCCTGGTGAACCACCGCGATCACCTCGGCGACCGGCCCATGGCCAGCCGCGAAAGCCTGCGCCGCGCCGCCGCGACCCTGGCTGAGCGCAGCGGCCCGGAAGACCTGATCTTCATCTACCTCACCAGCCACGGCACCAGCGAGCATGAACTGGTGCTCGACCAGCCGCGCATGGAACTGGCGGACCTGCCCGCCGATGAACTGGCCGTGGTGCTGGCACCGCTGAAGAACCGCGACAAGATCGTGGTGATCTCGGCGTGCTACTCCGGCGGTTTCATCCCGGCGCTCAAGGATGAACGCACGCTGATCATGACCGCGTCCCGGGCCGACCGGGTGTCCTTCGGTTGTTCCGAGGAGGCCAATTTCACCTATTTCGGCGATGCCCTGTTCGCCCAGGCATTGAACCAGACCGACGACCTGGAGCAAGCCTTCAAACGGGCCAAGGCCACCGTCGCCGAACGGGAGCAGGCGGACAATTTCGAAGCCTCCGAACCGCAGATGTGGGCGCCCAGGACCGTCCTTTCCCACTGGCAGCTGCTGCGCAAACAACAAGCGCGAAAAGCATTGCAAAGTGCTGCATTGAACGACGAGGCCATAAAGAGCAACTAAGCTGAACCGTATCAAGGGGGAAACACCATGTACTTGACGCCTCAGCATGTTTTGCTCGCCGGAGCCACCGGGTTGACTGGTGAACACTTGCTTGATCGGCTGCTCAACGAGCCGACCATCACCCGGGTCCTGGCACCCACTCGCCGGCCACTGGCCGAGCATCCACACCTGGAAAACCCGGTCGGAGAGCCGGCCGAGGTGTTGCCTCGGCTCAGTGGCCAGGTGGACATCGCCTTTTGCTGCCTCGGCACCACCATCAAGCAGGCCGGCTCCGAACAAGCTTTTCGCGCGGTAGACCTGGACCTGGTCGTGGCGTTTGCCAAGCGCGCCCGGGAATTGGGCGCACGGCACCTGATCGTGATCAGCGCCCTGGGGGCCGACGCAAAGTCATCGATCTTCTACAACCGGGTCAAAGGCGAAATGGAAGCCGCGCTCAAGGCCCAGGACTGGCCGCAACTGACCCTGTGCCGGCCTTCCCTGCTGCTGGGCGACCGCGTCGAACCACGCCTGGCCGAGCAACTGGCCGGACCGTTGTCGAGGCTGATCCCAGGCAAATACCACGGCATCGAAGCCTGCCAACTGGCCCGCGCCATGTGGCGCCTGGCGCTGGAAGAGCAGAATGGGGTGCGGGTGGTGGAGTCGGATGAGTTGCGTAAGCTCGGCAAATAATTCTGCAGCGCCTGACTGGGCCTCATCGCGAGGGAGCTTGCTCCCACAGTTGACCGAGTTTCGTCAGGAAGAATGAGGTCGAATGTGGGAGCGAGCTTGCTCGCGATGGGCGCACCACCAATCCAAAGCCAGGCCCACATTGTGGCGAGGGAGCTTGCTCCCGCTCGACTGCGCAGCAGTCGCCTTCGGATTTGAATCAAGCCCAGAAGATTGGGGCTGCTGCGCAGCCCAGCGGGAGCAAGCTCCCTCGCCACGGGGTTCCGTGGTGTTTGTTACAACCCGCCCGTCGCCTGAAACCCTACCCCTATCGCCGTCAACAACGACAACGGCAACAACAAGGTATCGAGCAACGCACTGCCCGGCAGGTCGACACCCGGATAGCTCGGGGCCTCGGCGCCAAAGCGGTCCTTGGCGCAGCAGCCGCCGTTGAGGGCGTAGAGATCCAGGCGCGTCCCCGCATACACCACCGGCGCCCCAGGCTTGGCGGCGTCGAGGGTGCGGGCGGTGGCGCAGCCGGTCAGCTGCAGCGCCAGCAGCACGATCAGCAGCTTATTCATCGCTGCTCAAATGATGCTCGCCCCAGCGCGGCAACATGTCTTGAGGGATGTTCAGCAGGTTGAGAATCCGCGCGACCACGAAATCGATCAGATCGTCGATGGTCTGTGGCTGGTGATAAAAACCCGGCGACGCCGGCAGGATGGTCACGCCCATGTTCGACAACTTGAGCATGTGCTCCAGATGAATGCTCGAATACGGCGCTTCCCGCGGCACGAGGATCAACTGGCGGCGCTCCTTGAGCGTGACGTCCGCGGCCCGCTCGATCAGGTTGTTGCAGGCCCCGGTGGCAATCGCCGACAGCGTCCCGGTGGAACACGGCACCACCACCATGGCCGCCGGCGCGCCGGAACCCGAGGCCACCGGCGACATCCAGTCTTCCTTGCCATACACCCGGATCTGCCCCGCCGCCGCCCCGGTGTATTCGGTGAGGAAGGCCTGCATCATCTGGGTCTTGGACGGCAGGGTCACGTCGGTTTCGGTAGCCATGACCAGCTGCGCCGCCTTGGAAATGAGGAAGTGCACCTCACGGTCTTCCCGTACCAGGCAATCGAGCAGGCGCAGACCGTACGGGGCGCCGGAAGCCCCGGTCATCGCCAGCGTGATGCGTTCCGGGCCATTGCTCTCCAACAGAGTGTTCATCGCAGCGCCTCGGCCAGTTTGCCGTGCAGGCCGCCAAAGCCGCCATTGCTCATGATCACCACGTGGGTGCCGGGCTGGGCCTGGCTCTTCACGCGTTCGATGATGCCTTCCAGGGAATCGCTGACAATCGACGGCACGGTGCACAGCGCGGCAGTGGCACCCAGGTCCCAGCCGAGGTTGGCCGGTGCGTACCAGATCACCTGGTCGGCATCGACCACGCTTTCCGGCAAACCGTCGCGGTGCGCGCCAAGCTTCATGGAGTTGGAACGCGGCTCGATGATCGCGATCAGCGGCGCATCACCGATGCGTTTGCGCAAACCGTCGAGGGTGGTGGCGATAGCGGTCGGGTGGTGGGCGAAGTCGTCATAGATAGTGATGCCACGCACCTCGGCGACTTTCTCCATCCGCCGCTTCACGCTTTTGAACGCGCTCAACGCGGCAATGCCCATGGATGGCACCACGCCGACATGACGGGCCGCCGCCAGGGTCGCCAGGGCGTTGGCGACGTTATGCTGGCCGGTCATGTCCCACTCGACCACACCTTGGGACACGCCTTCGAACATCACTTCGAACTGCGAACCGTCGTCCTTGAGCAACTTCACTTGCCACTGCCCGCCCACGCCGGTGGTTTGCACCGGGGTCCAGCAGCCCATCTCGATGACACGCTGCAACGCCGGTTCGGTGGTCGGATGGATGACCAGGCCTTCGCTGGGGATGGTGCGTACTAAGTGATGGAACTGCCGCTCGATGGCTGGCAGATCGGGGAAGATGTCGGCGTGATCGAACTCAAGGTTATTGAGGATCGCCGTGCGCGGACGGTAGTGGACGAATTTCGAACGCTTGTCGAAAAACGCGCTGTCGTATTCGTCCGCCTCGATCACGAAGAACGGTGTGCCACCCAGCCGCGCCGACACCGAGAAATTCTGCGGCACGCCGCCGATCAAGAAGCCCGGGCTCATGCCCGCGTGCTCCAGCACCCAGGCGAGCATGCTGCTGGTGGTGGTCTTGCCATGGGTGCCGGCCACGGCCAGGACCCAACGGCCCTGCAACACGTGATCCGCCAGCCACTGCGGCCCGGACACGTACGGCAAGCCCTTGTTAAGCACGTACTCCACCGCCGGGTTGCCCCGGGACATGGCGTTGCCGATGACCACCAGGTCTGGCGCCGGATCCAGCTGCGCCGGGTCATAGCCTTGGGTCAGCTCAATGCCCTGGGCTTCCAGCTGCGTGCTCATCGGCGGGTAGACGTTGGCGTCGGACCCGGTGACGTGATGGCCCAGCTCCTTGGCCAGGACAGCCATCGAACCCATGAAAGTGCCGCAAATACCGAGAATATGGATGTGCATAGTCGACCTCGTAAAACATGGCCGCAGGTTAGCGTAGGGAGGGGGAAATCGCACCTTGTGTTTCGAACGGCAGCCATCAGGACACTGCAAATCCCCTGTGGGAGCGAGCTTGCTCGCGATAGCGGTGGGTCAGTTTGCGGCGATGTTGAATGTGCCGCCGCCATCGCGAGCAAGCTCGCTCCCACAGTTGAATGTACAACCCGGCTTTTGTGGCGAGGGAGCTTGCTCCCGCTGGGCTGCGAAGCGGCCCCAAGCTTTCTTTCCACCCCTGAAACCGAAGGCGACTGCTGCGCAGCCGAGCGGGAGCAAGCTCCCTCGCCACATGAAGCCGGTTTGACTGGGGGATGGTGGTTGTCATCGGTCAGCGGGCGATGGCGTGTTTGCGCAGCTTCCGGTAGAGGGTGTTGCGGCTGATGCCCAGTTGCTCGGCGGTGTGGGTCATGTGCCAGCGCTGGCGTTCCAGTGCGTCGATCAAGGCCAACCGCTCAGCGTCGTCCAGCGGCCGCTCGGCCGGCGTTTCAACCATCACCGCGGCCGGGCGCTGGCGGATCATCGCCGGCAAGTCTTCCAGCCCAATCCGTCCGCCATCGCACAGCGCGGCCAGGGTCCGCAGCACGTTACGCAGTTGTCGCACGTTGCCCGGCCAATCAAACCCCAGCAGTGCCTGGCGCGCCGGCTCGTCGAGGGTCACCACTTCAGCGCCTGCCTCTTCGGCCAGCAGGAAGTCCAGCAACTGCGACTTGTCACTGCGCTCACGCAACGCCGGCAGTGGGATTTCCAAGCCGTTGAGGCGGTAATACAAATCCTCGCGAAAACTGCCATCCCGCACCCGGTCGAGCAACTGCCGGTGGGTGGCGCTGATGATGCGCACGTTCACCGCCTCAGGTTCACCGCCGATGGGCACCACCTGGCGATCCTCCAGCACCCGCAGCAAACGGGTCTGCAAGGCCAGGGGCATGTCGCCGATTTCGTCGAGGAATAGCGTGCCACCGTCGGCCTGTTGCAGCTTGCCACGCATGCCTTCCTTGCGCGCCCCGGTGAAGCTGCCGCCGCGATAACCAAACAGCTCGCTCTCGATCAAACTTTCCGGAATGGCCGCGCAGTTGAGGGCCACGAAATGCTTGCCGGCGCGCTGGCTGGCGTGGTGCACGGCCTTGGCGAAGGCTTCCTTGCCGGAGCCGGTTTCGCCGTGGATCAGCAGTGGCACATCGCGCTCGAACACCCGCAGGGCCTTGCGAAAATGCTCCTGCAATGCCGCATCCCCCAGACAGATGCCTGGCAGTCGTGCAGGCTCGATGACTTTGAGCGCCGGGGCGAGCGGAACCGGCACGCTGCGGGGCTGGCCACGCAACACCGCGAATAAATGCCGACCGTCCCGGGTGCGCAACGGCCAACTGGCGCTGGCCTGGGGGCTGGCGCGGCCGAGCAGCTCGTCCAGCGAACAGTCGAAAAAGTCTTCCACCCGCTGCCCTAGCAAGCTGCCGCGAATATGCCCCAACAGGTTCAGTGCGCTCTGGTTGACGGCGCTGATCCGCCCTTCGCCGTCGAACGCCAGCAACCCTTCGCTGAACAGCCCCACGGATTCGGCCTGCAAATGAAAGCGCAGCAGCCATTGGTTGTCGAAGCAACGGAGGAAATAGCAGCTCTCGATCATCTTTGCCGAGAGGTTGACCAGGGCCATGGTGTGGAACTGGCTCTGGCGCGACACGTCCGGCCGGGCCGAGGACACATCAAGCACCGCCAGCAGTTCGCCCTGGGGGTCGAAGACCGGGCTGGCCGAGCAGGTCAGGCCGGTGTGGCGGCCACGGAAATGTTCTTCCTGGTGGATGGTCAGGGCCTGGCGTTCCACCAGGCAGGTGCCGATGCCGTTGGTGCCTTCGCAGGCTTCGCTCCAGTCGGCGCCGAGCCAGAGGCCGGCCCGTTCGAAAATCTTGCGCTCGCTGGGGGCGGTGACGCAGTTGAGGATCACGCCCCGGGCGTCGGTCAGCAGCACCGCGTGGCCGGCGCCGGAGAGTTGCTGGTGCAGGCTGGTCATTTCCGTGCCGGCGATGTGCAGCACCTGCTGCAGGCGTTCGCGGCTTTCCAGCACCCGGCCATGTTCGAGCACCGTTGGCGCCAGGTTCTGGGCCGGGTCGAGGTGATAGTCCTCGAGGCAGCGCAGCCAGGAACGGGCAATCGACGGATCGCTGCCAGGGCCCTGCAGGTGGGCCTTGCCCTGGGTGACCGTCAGGACTTGCTGGGCATGGCGACTCAAGTGGTTGCTGTGCATTTCTTATTATTCTCCCCGAAGGACCTTTGGACCTGCCAACACATACCCCGTGGCGAGGGAGCTTGCTCCCGCTGGGCTGCGCAGCAGCCCCAAAACCTGAGTTTGCGGTGTATCAGGCTGACCGAGTTGGCTGCCTTGGGACCGCTTCGCGCTCCAGCGGGAGCAAGCTCCCTCGCCACAAAAGCCGTCCTGCCACAAAAATACATTTGCCAGAGATTCCAGGATCGAAGCCCAGCATCCTCCAGCCCAACCGCCTTTGCAATGCTGGCGCGACCTGTCAGTCACAGACCGTCTCGTATCTGGCACAAACTGTCACACCCGCTGTATCACAAGCGTCACACCCCCATCCGTTTGTCCGACCAACTCCTCCTAAAGTCTTGATTTACGGGCCCTGCAAGGCAATGGCCCAACCTTTGCTCTAGGCTTAGATACCAGCGCTCGATTTTGCGCGGCTCCCTTATAAGCACAAAAGCCAAGGAGAACTCATCATGCGTTACGCTCACCCCGGTACTGAAGGCGCTATCGTTTCGTTCAAGAGCAAATACGGTAACTACATCGGCGGCGAGTTCGTCGCGCCTGTCAAAGGTCAGTACTTCACCAATACTTCCCCGGTCAATGGCCAGCCCATTGCCGAATTCCCGCGTTCCACCGCCGAAGACATCGAAAAAGCCCTGGACGCCGCCCACGCCGCCGCCGATGCCTGGGGCGCCACCTCGGCCCAGGCCCGCTCGCTGGTCCTGCTGAAAATCGCCGATCGCATCGAGCAGAACCTCGAAGTGCTGGCGATCACCGAGTCCTGGGACAACGGCAAGGCTGTGCGCGAAACCCTCAACGCCGACATCCCCCTGGCCGCCGACCACTTCCGCTACTTCGCCGGTTGCCTGCGGGCCCAGGAAGGCGCGGCCGCCGAGATCGACGGCAACACCGTGGCCTATCACATCCATGAACCCTTGGGCGTGGTCGGGCAGATCATCCCGTGGAACTTCCCGCTGCTGATGGCCGCCTGGAAACTCGCGCCGGCCCTGGCCGCCGGTAACTGCGTGGTGCTCAAGCCGGCCGAGCAAACCCCGCTGGGCATTTGCGTGCTGATGGAGCTGATCGGCGACCTGCTGCCACCTGGCGTACTGAACGTGGTGCAAGGCTTCGGCAAAGAAGCCGGTGAAGCCCTGGCCACCAGCAAGCGCATCGCCAAGATCGCCTTCACCGGTTCCACCCCGGTGGGCTCGCACATCATGAAATGCGCCGCCGAGAACATCATCCCGTCCACCGTGGAGCTGGGTGGCAAGTCGCCAAACATCTTCTTCGAAGACATCATGCAGGCCGAACCGAGCTTCATCGAGAAAGCCGCCGAAGGCCTGGTGCTAGCGTTCTTCAACCAGGGCGAAGTCTGCACCTGCCCATCCCGGGCGCTGGTCCAGGAATCGATCTACGACGAATTCATGCAAGTGGTGATGAAGAAAGTCCTGCAGATCAAACGTGGCGACCCGCTGGACACCGACACCATGGTCGGCGCCCAGGCGTCCGAGCAGCAATTCGACAAGATTCTTTCGTACCTGGAAATCGCCAAGGGCGAAGGCGCCGAGCTGCTGACCGGCGGCAAGGTGGAAAAACTCGAAGGCAACCTGGCCAGCGGTTACTACATCCAGCCGACCCTGCTCAAGGGCACCAACAAAATGCGCGTGTTCCAGGAAGAAATCTTCGGCCCAGTGGTGAGCATCACCACCTTCAAGGACGAAGCCGAAGCCCTGGCGATCGCCAACGACACCGAGTTCGGCCTCGGCGCCGGCTTGTGGACCCGCGACATCAACCGCGCCTACCGCATGGGCCGGGCGATCAAGGCCGGTCGCGTCTGGACCAACTGCTACCACCTGTACCCGGCGCATGCCGCGTTCGGTGGCTACAAGAAGTCCGGTGTCGGCCGTGAAACCCACAAGATGATGCTCGACCACTATCAGCAGACCAAGAACCTGCTGGTGAGTTACGACATCAATCCGTTGGGGTTCTTCTAAGCCCTTGGGGCAAGGCAGGTTCTCCTGCTTTGCCCCTTCGATAGCCATCGCGAGCAAGCTCGCTCCCACAGGGATCTGTGGATAACTCGTTTTCCAGGGTTGGCAACAAATCCACTGTGGGAGCGAGCTTGCTCGCGATGGCGCCCTCACTGACAACATCAATTTACCGCCCCACCGCTCTGGCATGAGCTTTGCGTGCCCGCTCCACAGCAAACCCGAAAGTCCAATAGATCAAACAATAAAAAAGACAGAGAGGACTTATGACTTCTACCACCCAACTCAAACCCACACTCGGCACCCTGCATTTATGGGGCATCGCCGTCGGCCTGGTGATTTCCGGCGAGTACTTCGGCTGGAGCTACGGCTGGGGCACCGCAGGGACCCTGGGCTTTCTCGTCACCGCCCTCATGGTGGCGTTGATGTACACCTGCTTCATCTTCAGCTTCACCGAATTGACCACCGCGATTCCCCACGCCGGCGGGCCTTTTGCCTACAGCCGACGGGCCTTTGGCGAGAAAGGCGGGTTGATCGCCGGCATCGCCACCCTGATCGAATTCGTCTTTGCGCCCCCGGCCATCGCCATGGCCATCGGCGCCTACCTCAACGTGCAATTCCCGGAACTGGACCCCAAACTCGCGGCGGTCGGCGCGTACATCGTGTTCATGACCCTGAACATCCTCGGCGTCAGCATCGCCGCCGCCTTTGAGCTGGTGGTCACCGTGCTGGCGGTCGCCGAGTTGCTGGTGTTCATGGGCGTGGTCGCGCCGGGCTTCAGCTTCAGTAACTTCGTGCTCAACGGCTGGTCCGGCTCCAATGAATTCACCCTCGCCTCGATCCCCGGCATTTTCGCGGCGATCCCCTTCGCGATCTGGTTCTTCCTCGCCATCGAAGGCGCGGCCATGGCCGCCGAAGAAGCCAAGGACCCGAAACGCACGATTCCCCGCGCCTATGTCAGCGGCATCCTGACCCTGGTGTTCCTGGCCATTGGCGTGATGATCATGGCCGGCGGCGTGGGCGACTGGCGCACCCTGTCGAACATCAACGACCCGCTGCCCCAGGCCATGAAGGCGGTGGTCGGCAACAATTCAACGTGGATGCACATGCTGGTGTGGATCGGCCTGTTCGGCCTGGTGGCGAGTTTCCACGGCATCATCCTCGGCTACTCGCGGCAGTTCTTCGCCCTGGCCCGGGCCGGTTACCTGCCCCGTGGCCTGGCGAAACTGTCGCGCTTCCAGACCCCGCACCGGGCGATCCTGGCCGGCGGCGTCATCGGCATCGCGGCGATCTACAGCGATGGCCTGGTGAACCTGCAAGGCATGACCCTGACCGCCGCGATGATCACCATGTCGGTGTTCGGCGCCATCGTGATGTACATCATCAGCATGCTCAGCCTGTTCAGATTGCGTAAGACCGAACCGAACCTGGAACGCACCTTCCGCGCCCCAGGCTACCCAATCGTGCCGGGCATTGCGTTGTTCCTGGCGGTGGTGTGCCTGGTGGCGATGGCCTGGTTCAACATGGTGATTGGCTTGGTGTTCCTCGGTTTCATGATTATCGGCTACCTGTATTTCCAACTGACCGCCAAGCAACGCTCCGATGCACCGGCGGACGCTATGCTCACAGGTATCTGAAAATTGCACTGGCGCCGGGCTGAGGGCCTGGCGCCTGCCATTTAAAAGTGCACACCAACCCTCTGTGGGAGCGAGCTTGCTCGCGATAGCGGTCTTACATCCGGCACATGTGTTGAATGACACACCGCTATCGCGAGCAAGCTCGCTCCCACAGGGTGATGGGTTGTATTTAAGTTATTTAGAGAACCAGGAGGACACCGCCCATGGCCGCATTCGCCCATTCCGTCGGCGCCCAGACCTATCGCTTCGACAGCCTCAAGGACCTGATGGCCAAGGCCAGCCCGGCGCGTTCCGGGGATTTCCTCGCCGAAATCGCCGCGCTCAACGATGGCGAGCGGGTGGCCGCGCAAATGACCTTGGCCGACTTGCCCCTCAGCCATTTCCTGCAAGAAATGCTGATCCCTTACGAGGTTGACGAAGTCACCCGGCTGATCGTCGACACCCACGATAAACACGCCTTCGCCACCGTCAGCCACCTCACGGTCGGCGGTTTTCGTGACTGGCTGCTCGGCGACGCCGCCGATGAAGACAGCCTGCGGGCGCTGGCTCCGGGCCTGACGCCGGAGATGGTTGCGGCCGTCTCCAAGATCATGCGCGTGCAAGACCTGGTATTGGTGGCACAGAAAATCCGCGTGGTGACCAAATTCCGCGGCACCCTCGGCCTGCGCGGGCGCTTGTCCACCCGCCTGCAACCCAACCACCCCACCGACGAACCGGCCGGGATCGCCGCGAGCATTCTCGACGGCCTGCTCTACGGCAACGGCGACGCCATGATCGGCATCAACCCGGCCACCGACAGCACCGCCTCGATCTGCGCCATGCTGGAAATGCTCGACGCCATCATCCAGCGCTACGACATCCCCACCCAGGGCTGCGTGCTGACCCACGTCACCACCTCCATCGAAGCGGCGAACCGCGGCGTGCCCCTGGATCTGGTGTTCCAGTCCATCGCCGGCACCGAAGCGGCCAACGCCAGTTTCGGCATCAACCTGAACGTGCTGAAGGAAGGCTACGACGCCGGGCTCAGCCTGAATCGCGGCACCTTGGGCAACAACCTGATGTATTTCGAAACCGGCCAGGGCAGCGCGCTGTCGGCCAACGCCCACCACGGCGTCGATCAACAGACCTGCGAGACCCGGGCCTACGCCGTAGCACGGCATTTCAACCCGTTCCTGGTGAACACGGTTGTAGGCTTCATCGGCCCGGAATACCTGTACAACGGCAAACAGATCATCCGCGCCGGCCTCGAAGACCACTTCTGCGGCAAGCTGCTGGGCGTGCCGATGGGCTGCGACATCTGCTACACCAACCACGCCGAAGCCGACCAGGACGACATGGACACCCTGCTGACCCTGCTGGGCGTGGCCGGGATCAACTTCATCATGGGCATCCCCGGCTCCGACGACATCATGCTCAACTACCAGACCACCTCGTTCCACGACGCCCTCTACGCCCGCCAGACCCTGGGCCTCAAGCCCGCGCCGGAATTCGAAACCTGGCTGGCGAACATGGGCATCTTCACCCAGGCCGATGGCCGGGTGCGGTTCGGCGACAACCTGCCACCGGCGTTCCGTCACGCCCTCGCGCATTTGGGATAAGTGAGCTGCCCATGGATAAAAAACCTGTCGACCCGCAAAACCCTTGGCTGAACCTGCGCAACCTCACCCCGGCGCGCATCGCCCTCGGTCGCACCGGCACCAGCCTGCCGACCCAGGCGCAACTGGATTTCCAGTACGCCCACGCCCAGGCCCGTGATGCCGTGCACCTGGCGTTCGACCATGAGGGCATTCGCACGCAACTCACTGAACGCGGCCGCGAAAGCCTGTTGCTCCACAGCGCCGCCATTGACCGCAACAGCTATCTACAGCGTCCGGACTTGGGCCGACGGCTCGACGACGTTTCTGCGCAAGTTCTGGATGACTACGCCAAGGCCCATCCCGGCGGCGTGGACCTGGCGATCGTGGTGGCCGACGGCCTGTCGGCGCTGGCGGTGCATCGGCATACCTTGCCGTTCCTGGCGCGGCTGGAAGAACAGATCGCCGCTGAAGGCTGGTCGACGTCGCCCGTAATCCTGGTGGAACAGGGCCGGGTCGCGGTGGCCGATGAAGTGGCCGAGCGGCTTGGCGCAAAAATGTCGGTGATCCTGATCGGCGAACGCCCCGGCCTCAGCTCGCCCGACAGCCTGGGGCTGTATTTCACCTACAACCCCAAGGTCGGCCTGACCGATGCCTATCGCAACTGCATCTCCAACGTCCGCCTCGAAGGCCTGAGCTACGGCATGGCCGCCCATCGCTTGATCTACCTGATGCGCGAGGCCTGCCGCCGGCAGCTTTCGGGGGTCAATCTGAAGGACGAAGCCCAGGTTCATACTCTGGATTCGGAAAGCGCTGCCGATATGAAAGGTAACTTCCTACTGATGCCGCCCCGAAGCTGACAGATGCAACCGATTGCGTTTTTGATCCGCTTTCAGGCAGCATCGAAGCACGACAGAGCACCGTCGTTGTCAGAATTTCTGTCGACCTTTGCAGACGAGACCTACCATGCGGATTATCCAAGCCACGCTGGAACACCTGGACCTGCTGACCCCATTGTTCGTCAAATACCGGGAATTCTACGGCTCGCTGCCCTACCCGGACTCGTCCCGAGCCTTCCTTGAAAAGCGCCTGCGCCGCAAGGAATCGGTGATCTACCTGGCCCTGCCGGATGACGATGACAGCCGGTTGCTGGGGTTCTGCCAGCTCTACCCGAGCTACTCGTCGCTGTCCCTCAAGCGCGTGTGGATCCTCAACGACATCTACGTCGCCGAAGACGCCCGCCGCCAACTGGTGGCCGACAACCTGATCCGCACCGCGAAAAAAATGGCCAAGGAAACCAACGCCGTACGCATGCGCGTCTCCACCAGCAGCAACAACGAAGTCGCGCAGAAAACCTACGAATCGATCGGCTTCAAGGAAGACACCGAGTTCAAGAACTACGTGTTGCCGATCAGTGAAGGCATATAACCCAACACCAATACTTCTGTGGTGAGGGAACCCTCACCACACCAATATCCCTGACACAACACCAAGCCCTTGTGGCGAGGGGATTTATCCCCGCTGGACTGCGCAGCAGTCCCAAACCTGAGCACTCGGTGCATCAGTTTGATCGAGCCGCCTACTTCAGGGCCGCTCCCCGCCCCAACGGGGATAAATCCCCTCACCACAAAAACCAACCCCACCAATCCCCCTGACACACCCCCCCCGTGGCGAGGGAGCTTGCTCCCGCTGGGCTGCGCAGCAGCCCCAAACCTGAGCACGCGATACATCAGACTGACCGAGTCAGCCGCTTCAGGGCCGCTCCGCGCCCCAGCGGGAGCAAGCTCCCTCGCCACAAAAGCCAGCGCCCCCCTGCCCCAACACCAAACCCATTGTGGCGAGGGGATTTATCCCCGCTGGGCTGCGCAGCAGCCCCAAAACCTGAGCACGCGGTGCATCAGACTCACCGAGTCGGCTGATTTAGGGCCGCTCCGCGCCCCAACGGGGATAAATCCCCTCACCACAAAACCAGCGCACATCCATCCCTCTGACACACCACCAACCCCGTGGCGAGGGAGCTTGCTCCCGCTGGGCTGCGAAGCAGCCCCAAAACCTGAGCACGCGATACATCAGACTGACCGAGTCAGCCGCTTCAGGGCCGCTCCGCGCCCCAGCGGGAGCAAGCTCCCTCGCCACAAAAGCCAGCGCCCCCCTGCCCCAACACCAAACCCATTGTGGCGAGGGGATTTATCCCCGCTGGGCTGCGCAGCAGCCCCAAAACCTGAGCACGCGGTGTATCAGATTGACCGAGTCGCCTGCTTCAGGGCCGCTTCGCGCCCCAGCGGGAGCAAGCTCCCTCGCCACAAGAGCCTTCACCCGGCCTTCACCCAACCACAACACCCCCGAAATCCCTAGCTACAAACTCACCCCGCTCCCCACCCTCCAGCCCGTATAATGCCGCTCTTCCCAGCTTGTAAGAAAAAGCTACACACTCTGTAGCCATACTCTAAGCCCGACCCAAAGCCTGCCGAGCCAGGCCACCACCACAGGTGTTATGCATGGATTTCAACCCCCTCGACCTCATCCTGCACCTCGATGTATACCTCGACCTGCTGGTGACCAACTACGGAACCTGGGTCTACGCCATCCTGTTCCTGGTGATCTTCTGTGAAACCGGCCTGGTGGTCATGCCGTTCCTGCCCGGCGACTCCCTGCTGTTCATCGCCGGCGCCGTCGCCGCCGGTGGCGCCATGGACCCACTACTGCTCGCCGGTCTGCTGATGCTCGCGGCGATCCTCGGCGACAGCACCAACTACCTCATCGGCCGCACCGCTGGCGAAAAACTGTTCAGCAACCCCAACTCAAAAATCTTCCGCCGCGACTACCTGCAGCAAACCCACGACTTCTACGACAAGCACGGCGGCAAAACCGTGACCCTGGCGCGCTTCCTGCCGATCATCCGCACCTTCGCCCCCTTCGTCGCCGGCGTCGGCAAAATGAACTACCTGCGCTTCCTCGGCTTCAGCGTCCTCGGCACCGTCCTCTGGGTCGGCGGCCTGGTGACCCTCGGCTACTTCTTCGGCAACGTACCCTTCATCAAGCAAAACCTGTCGCTGCTGGTGGTGGGCATCATCCTGCTGTCGCTGCTGCCGATGATCATCAGCCTGGTCCGCAGCAAAATGAACCAGCGTGCTTCGAAAGCCTGATCGCCCATGTGGTCCCTGAGCAGCTGGCGCCGCCAACGCACCCTCGCCAAACACCCCGTCCCCGACGAAACCTGGCAACGCGTGCGCCATCAACTGAGCTTCCTCGACGGCATCAGCGCCGCCGAGGACCAGTGGCTGCGGGAAGCCTGCGTGCTGTTCCTGCATGACAAACACCTCACCGCCCTGCCCGGCGTCGAACTGCACCAGGAACAACGCCTGCTCCTCGCCGCCCAGGCCCAGCTGCCACTGATGCACCTCGGCGACTTGAACTGGTACCAGGGCTTCCACGAAATCGTCCTCTACCCCGACGACTTCCTCAGCCCCCAGCGCTACCGCGACGCCAGCGGCATCGAGCACGAGTGGGACGGCGAACACAGCGGCGAAGCCTGGCCCCAAGGCCCGATCATCCTGGCCTGGGACGGCGTGATGGCCAGCGGCGGCTGGGACGGCTACAACCTGGTGATCCACGAACTGGCGCACAAACTCGACATGCTCAACGGCGACGCCAATGGCCTGCCACCGCTGCACCCCGGCATGCGCGTCAGCGACTGGGCCGAAGCCATGCAACAGGCCTTCGACGACCTCGACCGCCAACTGGACCAGAACCCCGACGCAGAAACCGTCATCGACCCCTACGCAGCGGAAAACCCCGCCGAGTTCTTCGCCGTCACCAGCGAATACTTCTTCAGCGCCCCGGACCTGCTGCACCAGGCCTATCCAAAGGTCTATGAACAGCTCAAGACGTTCTACCGCCAGGATCCTTTGTCCCGGCTGCGGCAACTTCAGGCCGAAGATCCGGTCTATCAGGCGTCATACTAAGGTCTCTACGACCCTGGTAACGTGGCATCAGCGGCCGAATATGCCTATAATCGCCGCCACTTTTTGGTCAATCCGACCAGTCATTTGGTCAACTAACGGGGGCACCGCCCAATGAGCTACAGCAAGATTCCGGCTGGCAAAGACCTGCCGAACGACATCTACGTCGCGATCGAAATCCCGGCCAACCACGCCCCGATCAAATACGAAATCGACAAAGACAGCGATTGCCTGTTCGTTGACCGTTTCATGGCCACCCCCATGTTCTACCCGGCCAACTACGGTTACATCCCCAACACCCTGGCCGACGACGGCGACCCCCTCGACGTGCTGGTCGTGACCCCATACCCAGTCGCCCCAGGCTCGGTCATCCGCGCCCGTCCAGTCGGCATCCTGAACATGACCGACGACGGCGGCGGCGATGCCAAAGTCATCGCAGTGCCACACGACAAACTGTCGCAACTGTACGTCGACGTGAAGGAATACACCGACCTGCCACCGCTGCTGATCCAGCAGATCGAGCACTTCTTCGCGAACTACAAAGACCTCGAAAAAGGCAAGTGGGTCAAGATCGAAGGCTGGGCCGGCGCAGACGCCGCCCGCGAAGCGATCCTCAAATCGGCCGCCGCCTACAAAGGCTGAGACCGAATTTGAAGAAGAACCCCGGTTTGCACCGGGGTTTTTTTATGCCTTAATAGAGCTTAATACATCACCGTATTAATAGTGTTTAGCAACGTTTAGCCCGCGCCTTTCAAATCCTGCAAACGGAAAGATCGTCTTATATATTTGAACGACATGTTTATTGCCGAAAACAGCGTCGTCTCTAAACTTTCCGTTTATGAAAATACTTTCCAGTGGCGACCGCTTCCGAGCCCTTCTAAAAGAAGCGAACATCCGATCCGCCGACTTCGCGAAGTTATACGGCGTGAAATCCCAGCACGTGAACAACTGGTTCAACCGTGGCATCCCAGCGAGCCGCATCTACTCCATCGCCAGCCTGCTGACCGTCAGCCCGGAGTGGCTCGCCCATGGCGAAGGCCCGCAAACCCCATTGGGCCTCGGCCCCGGCACCACCTATGAGGCGGCCGAAAACGATGGCGTCTACAGCGTGCTGGAACCCACGGACATCGAACTGCCCTTCTACAAGGAAGTCCCCATCGCCCCAGGCGAAAGCCAAACCCACATCATCGAAATACCCGACCAAACCATCCGCCTGCCCCGCAGCCACCTCGAATCCCTCGAAATCAACCCCAACGACGCCATCTGCACCACCATGGTCGGCGACAGCATGGCCGAACGCATCGAAGACGGCTCCACCCTCGCCATCGACCGCGGCCTGACCCAAATCGTCGACGGCCAAATCTACGCCGTCGAACACGACGGCATGCTTCGCATCAAATACCTGCACCGCGTGCCTGGTAATCGGCTGCGGCTGCGCAGCCACAACAGCACCGCCTACCCCGACGAAGTCTTCACCCTGGAACAGATCGAAGCGCAGAACATCAAGGTGTTGGGCTGGGTGTTCTGGTGGTCCACCCTCAACAAACAACGACCACCGGTCTGCGAATGATTCACTTGCATCACCACTCCCCCCGTGGCGAGGGAGCTTGCTCCCGCTGGGCTGCGAAGCAGCCCCCGCTTTTTCCCCGAACCACCGATAACCCAATGATTCCACACCATTTACCACTGGGATTCTGCCAAAAACCCGCGTATCCTCCGCCCCACATTTGCGAGCCCACGCCTCGCACCGACAAGGCAGATCACTTTCTGACCAAGTCCCACAGCCGGCCGCAAGAGCCGGATGTACGTTTTGAAGGCTGGTGAGGTTTGTCAAAAACGAACTGAGTTAGTCAACGAGAAGCCGGCCATAAGCCGGCTTTTTAATGTTCTATTGAAAAATATTCTCATCCTCTAGAAGCTCTGGAGCCTTACTAGATCAATGGGTGAAACTATTTTCCTCCCCAACCGTTGAGCCACCTTGCGGTTCACACTAAAGGCGGCAGCCCGAGCTCTTTGAGGAACGTATTGTGTTTGTCCCGTGCCTTCTGAATGGTTTCTTCCAGCGCGACCAGCTCGTCATTGACAGCCTTTAAGTCAACCTCTGCCTCTGCGCTTGCCGTGCTGATGTAGCGAGAAATATTCAGGTTGTAGCCGTTCCTTTCAATCTCCCCCATATCCACCCGACGAGCATAGCGGGACTCTTCTTTGCGGAATTGGTAGGTTTCGATGATCTTGGCGATGTTCTCATCGGTCAGTTGGTTCTGGCGCTTACCTTTGATGAAGTGTTCAGTCGCGTTAATAAACAACACGTCGTCCGGTTGCTTGCACTTCTTGAGCACGAGAATGCACACCGGGATTCCCGTGGAATAAAACAGGTTGGATGGCAAGCCGATCACGGTGTCGATGTGGCCGTCTTTTAGCAGCTTGGTACGGATGCGCTCCTCGGCACCGCCACGGAACAGCACCCCATGGGGCAAGATTATAGCCATCACGCCCTCTTCTTTCAGAAAGTGAAAGCCGTGCAGCAGAAAGGCAAAGTCAGCAGCCGATTTCGGGGCCAGACCGTGGTTTTTGAAGCGCACGTCGTCGGCCATGGCTTCGGTTGGATCCCAGCGGTAGCTGAAAGGTGGATTGGCGACAATGGCATCGAAAGCGGGTTTTTTTGCGGGGTTTAGCTCACGTAGAATGTCCCAGTCATTGCTCAGGGTGTCGCCGTGGTAAATCTCAAACTCGGTGTCCTTCACCCCGTGCAGTAACATGTTCATACGTGCCAAGTTGTAGGTGGTGATATTCTTTTCCTGGCCATAAATCTTGCCAATACCATGCGGTCCCATGCGCTTGCGCACGTTAAGCAGCAGCGAGCCAGAACCACAGGCGAAATCCAGCACGCTTTCCAGGCGCTTTTTTGGACCGGTTTTTGGGTCTTGGCTGTCAAGGGTGACAATGGCGGAAAGGATGTCGGAAATCTGTTGCGGAGTGTAGAACTCGCCCGCCTTCTTGCCTGAGCCCGCGGCAAACTGGCCAATCAGGTATTCATAGGCGTCGCCCAACGCATCAATATCTGTGGAGAAGTCTGCTAGGCCCTCTGCGATCTTTTGGATGATGGTGCAGAGCTTAGCGTTGCGGTCGACATAGGTTCTGCCCAGTTTGTCGGAACCGAGATTGATCTCTGAGAAGAGCCCCTGAAAGGTGCTCTCAAACGATTCGGTTTCGATGTATTTAAAGCCTGCCTGCAATGTGCTGAGCAGTTCACCGTTCTGGGTGCGGGCCATGTTGGCGATGCTGTTCCAGAGGTGTGCGGGTTCAATGACGTAATGTACCTTACGGCGCATTTGCTTTTCGAAAGCGGGGATATCCGCTTTGTTCTCCTCATACCAGACTTGTAGAGAAGTCGATACCCCCGTCCTTAGCAAAACGTCAGTGGGTAACTCTGGATAATCTTTTCCAAGTTCCTTCTTGGCTGCTATTTCATAGTTATCTGACAGATACCGCAGGAAGAGAAAGGACAGCATGTAGTCGCGAAAGTCGTCCGCATTCATGGCTCCGCGAAGTTGATCGGCGATGGCCCAAAGGGTTTGGCCAAGTTGCTTTCTATTGATATCGTTCATGTGATGGCTTCGGTTGTGGGCGCTAGGATCGGTGCGGTAACGGCTGCGGCTGATGTCGTGCCCGATTGGTCAGGCAGGGCGAATTTGAATGTGCTGATGAAGTCTTTGAGAATGCGGCGGAACAGATCCTTGTTGTCCTCGCCCATTACAGTTGGTTCATTGATGGCATATTTTCCGTGGCTCAGAAGGTTAAGTGCACGGTTGTAGAGCGCTGTGTCTTCCTCATTCGCGAGAGCTTTAAGACAGAAGGAAATGTCTGCGTGGCCAAAGAACGAGGCCGTTTTTTCCATGATGCTGCGCAACGCATTGAAGTGGAATGTGTAGAGCTTGCCTGAGTCGGGGTCGGCAGCCGCCTGTAGCTCGGCGAGTGTCGCGACGTGATGAAAAAACGGCGTGTCCTCGGTGGCCCTGAGGGAAAAGACACCTTCACCATTCGGACGGTGCAGGAAGTAGCGCTTGTGAGATACCTTCGGCTCCCCTTCCTTCGCCCTACCGATCTCATTGCACATGACGTTGAAAAAGAGGGCGTGGTGGGAGGAGAAAACCACCTTGATAGGATCGGGACCACCATTCGGGCCCGTCCGGCTTGCGGCACGGCGCAGGAGTTTGGCGAGATCGCAGGCAACAGCAATGGCGTTGTTGTCATCGAGCGAGGAGATAGGATCGTCGATGTAGAGGTATTTTTTCGACTGATAGGAGATGTGTCCATCGAGCATGCGCTCGCAGATGGCCATGAATAGGCACCAAATGAAGATGTTCTGCTCGCCTCGGGAAATCTTGATGTTCTCCGCCTCGCCTTTGCGGAAAGTTACAGTCCATATCCCGTAATCAATGTCGAAGTCAAAATCGGCATAACGGCTGAGGTAGCCCGCTATGGTTTCGTCGAGCGCAAGGTCTTTCAGGCCGTTGAAGAAAGCGGAGCCAGAATTAAGCTGCAGGTGGCGAGCTGTATCACCGGCGAGGTCATTCTCCCAAGTGAACAGGTCTTCCGTGTAGGCATTGAAGTAGAGGGTGTCAGCAATGCCGTTGTTCCTGCGCTTGCCCGCATCCTTGAACTCCATGGAGAGCCGCGTTTTGCCCGTGCGGTTATAGGCGTAAAGAAGGACAAGCGCTGTGGGCTTCGTCGGGTTATTTAAGTCGTCGCGCAGCCGTGTCACCAGCGTACGTAAACTTTGGTAAGTGCGAATACCGCTCATGCCACCACCTCAACTGGGGCTGGGAAAAGCTGCTGCATTAACCCTTTCTTGTGGTTCTTGAGGGCTTCGAGTTTTTGAGTTTGCGCGGTGATGAGGTCATCAAGAGCAGTGAGGCAGTCGGCGATACGTTGTTGCTCGGGGAGCAACGGGAGGCGGAAAAGCAGATCTATAAAAAATTGGAGTCCGATAGTTTTTATTGTGCTTCCCGTGGCTGCCCTTTCGAAGATGGGTTTGGAGTTTTGTAAAAAGTGATACAAAAACCAATTTGAAAGCAGACTAGATTTGCACGTCCATGCGATGAAATGCTGGCTCACCGCCATTGGGATACCCATGACCGCGCTCTTTCCGACTCCTGCATCACGGCTGATCAGAACCGTGCCCTCTGGATGAAGAACAGCAGAAGAGTTCTGTATGCCTTTCTCGGATATTTCTATCGCGGTGTTTGAGATTAACCCACAATCCAAACGCTTCGAATCGGCCAGTGATACCCACTTAATGCCACCGTTGTAATACTCGGGATAGCTTTTGCTTGGGGTATGGCCGGAACCTCTCTTGGCAAGGTCTTCCAGTCTCTTCTCCACCCATTCCCCTACGTTTTGGAATTCGGGGAAGCGGAGGCGAGGTTGGGTTTCGCCTTCGCGAGGGAAAAGCTGCTGCATCAGCCCTTTTTTATGGGTTTTGAGTGCGCTCACTTTGCGCCCTTGAGCTGCTATCAATTCGTCCAGTGAATTTAGGCAATCAGCAATTTTTTGTTGTTCATCTGGTGATGACGTAGGCAAAGGCATCGCCATAAAGTCTTCGCTTGATATGGCCATCCTATCGTGGCGTGCACCAGTGCTAGATGCCTGCCGCATGTAGGTATGCCAGCCGGCAGTTTTGAAAAAATGTTCGTAAAAATCGTTCCTATCGTCTTTGAATTTAAAAACCGTATACAGTGGCGACATTACTCCTGTGCCAATTTTATTCTTTGATATGGGACCTACGGGCGCTGTTGACGAAATGCGTGGATTGTAGACGTAGCTGCCCAGCGCAACAACAAGGTAACCCTCAAGCTTTCCTTGCGTAGCGATGTCCTTATCAAAAAAATCTCGCTGATCTACTACACCAAACTCAGCAGAGTTGGTCAGCACACGAACAATTTTTTCGTCTCGATTTTTCTGTTTAGCACGAAACGCCAAACGATTTAGAGGGATAGACTTCCACCTCCCCGCCTCCCGAAACTCTGGAAAGCGCAGTTTCGGCACCAGGTCGGATTCTCCGTCTTCCTTCGCGCCGGTTGTTTTTGTCTTACTGCTCATACGCGCTAAGTCCTGAGATATCGCGGCCTTGGGCGCGCTTGATAAGTAGCTCGTGAAGTTCTTTCATCAGAGCGAGTTCGGCCAGAGCACGTGCTTTCCAACCGAGGTCGAGCGGGGCCATAAGGTCACTGAGCTGTTCGCCATCGAAGATCATGCGCTGGAGAATGCCATCCACAAAGCTTTGTAAAACAGCTGGATCTAGATGATGTTTGCTTGCAATGTGGGCGAGTTCGGCGGCGTCTTTTTGTTGCTTGAAGCGGGTATAGCCGTTGCGGATAGCGGTTTCGCTCAGGCCCTCCCCCGCTTTGAGCGTGGAGATATAGGCGGCAATGTCCTCGCGCTCGTTCATAAACTTGGCATCAGCCTGGATCAGACCAATAAGCTGATCGCGACTCATCTTCTGTTTGCTAGGTTCCTGCTGCGAGAAGCGCGACATCAGCGCCACGATGTAGTCGTAGTCAATAACAGCAGAGGCGAAGAGCACGAACTCAAAATCGAGCTGGTCCAGTACGTCGGTTTTGCCATCTCCTGCATCTTTACCGTTCTTATCTTGCTGGGCCTTAAGGCGCTGGGCCGTTTCCAGGTAAGCACCGCGAAAGCCGAGGAGATTTTCCTTGGGAAGGATGTGCTCAATGGCGGCGGCGTTGTCTTCAGTGAGATCGGTGTACTGATCAAGCTGGGTTTTGAGGCGCTGCACTTCCTTGAAGTGGCTGATAAAAGCAGCGCGGGCATCGTCGCCTTTCAGGTTATGCACAGCCTCCGGTGCGCAGGCCACACCTTGCGATTGCATAAAATCATCCAGCTTTTGCACGGCAGTCCGTAGTTTTTCAATAACCACGGGGGCCTTATCCACCAGCCAGATTTCGCGAGCCTGTTTGCCGGATTGTTCGCCAGAGAACCGGGTAATGGCGATATCTACAGCTTCTTGCTGCTGGCGGAAGTCGAGAATATTACCGTAGGGCTTGGTGCTGTTAAGTACGCGGTTGGTACGCGAGAACGCCTGAATCAAACCGTGATACTTGAGGTTTTTATCCACGTAGAGCGTGTTCAGGTATTTGGAGTCGAAGCCGGTAAGCAGCATGTCGACCACGATGGTGATGTCGACTTTCTGCGTATGCGGGTGGTCGGCATTGGGCCACTGTTGGTCTTTGATGCGCTTTTGCACGTCCTGGTAGTAGAGGTCGAACTCGCTAATGTTGTAATTGCTGCCGTAGCGGGTGTTGTAGTCGGCCAGGATGGCTTTAAGCGCCGCTTTCTTGCCTTCTGGATCTTCTTCGTTGTCCTGCTTTTCTTGCGGTAGGTCTTCCTGAATCTGCTTTACGTCCGCATTGCCTTCGGCAGGCGGCGAAAATACGCAGGCGATATTCAGCGGCTGATAGTCAGGGTCGGTCAGTTGTTTGGCATGTTGCATCTCGGCAAACAGGCTGTGGTACTCGATGGCGTCGTTGATGCTCGCCGTAGCCAAAATGGCATTGAAACGACGCTGGGCGGTGGCCATGTCGTGTTTTGAGAGGATAGCTTCGATCACCGCACGCTTTGCCAAGCCTTCTCCCGGCTTGGGTGTTTTTTTGCCTTCTGGTTTGAAGTAATCGATATGGAAGCGCAGCACGTTGGCGTCTTCAATAGCGTGGGTGATGGTGTAAGCGTGCAACTGTTTCTGGAATAGTTCATCTGTGGTTTGGTACGAAGCCTGCTGATCTTCCACTTTTACTCGTGAGGCATTTTCTTCAAAAATGGGCGTGCCGGTAAAACCGAAGAGTTGAGCTTTGGGAAAAAACTCTTTGATGGCTTTGTGGTTCTCGCCAAACTGGGAGCGGTGGCATTCATCGAAAATGAACACAACGCGTTTGTTGCGCAGAGGGGCCAACTGCTCTTTGTAGGTGACATGGCCGTTTCGTTTGCGCTGCTTGTTACGTTTGCTACTTTCATCCAGGGCGAGGCCGAGCTTCTGGATGGTGGTGACTATAACTTTGTCGGCGTAGTCCTCGGACAGCAGCCGGTGCACCAGAGCAGCGGTGTTGGTATTTTCTTCGACGCAGCCTTCCTGAAACTTGTTGAATTCCTCACGGGTCTGGCGGTCGAGGTCTTTGCGGTCCACCACAAAGAGACATTTCTCGATATCAGGGTTGTCCTTGAGCAAGGTGGACGCCTTGAAGGATGTGAGTGTCTTGCCGCTGCCCGTTGTGTGCCAGATATAGCCGTTGCCGCAGTTTTGCTGGATGCAGTCGACGATGGCCTTGACCGCGTAGACTTGATACGGACGCATCATCATGAGCTTTTGCTCGCTGGCAATAAGCACCATGTATCGGCTGATTGTTTGGCCAAGCGTACATTTGACAAGGAAAGTCTCGGCGAAATGGTCGAGATAGGTAATCTTTTTGTTCGCCTCGTCAGCAAACTGGTAGATGGGTAGGAAGCGCTCATCGGCGTTGAACGAGAAGTGACGGGCGTTATTATTGGCGAAGTAGTACGTGTTGTCGCGGTTGCTGACGATGAACAACTGCAGGAAACACAGCAACGTTTTGGTATAGCCGTTACCGGGGTCGTTTTTGTACTCGACGATCTGTTCCATGGCGCGGCGCGGATTGACGCCCAGCGTTTTCAGCTCTACTTGAGCGCACGGCACACCGTTGATGAGGATGAGCACATCAAAACGGTGGTGGCTGTTGTCGGTATTGATGCGCAGCTGGTTCACCACCTCGAAGCTGTTTTTGCACCAGTCTTTGATGTTGACCAGCGTGTAGTTCAACGGGGTACCGTCTTCGCGGGTGAAGGCATTACGCTCGCGCAGGGTACGCGCCGCCGCAAACACATCAGGGGTAACGATCTCGTCGAGCAGGCGGGCAAATTCGCCATCAGTAAGGCGAACGCGGTTGAGGGCCTCGAATTTCTCACGAAAGTTGCGCTCTAGCGAGGCGCGGTCTGTGATGTCTGGGCGGTAGTTGTATTTGAGCTCAATTAGCTTGTCAATAAAGCCTTGTTCGATTATTTGCTCACTCATTGATGATGCTCTGCGATCTTCATATGGCCCGTAATAAAAAATGACTATTGTGAATCGCCACGCGAGGGCTGGAAAAGGGCCTGTGCTCGTCAGTAGCGCAGCTATGAGGAGATCGTGATTCTGCTCTCCAGCCAGCGCTGTATTGAGCAGATAGGCCTTCAGTTTGTCTACACGAACGCTCACGCCCATCCGGGTTGGACAGACTACTATAGCGACCTGACGAATCTCGACCAAATCAATTGGCCTATCATTCAACGACACGATTCCAAGCACGAACCTGGAGCGGTATCAGGCCGAAGCGCTGATCCACAATCATCTACCCATTACAGGACTCCTTGGCATCATGTGCTACACCGATGCAATGAAAGAACGCATAGAGCAGGACGTGGCCGCCAGGGGCCTGGCGCTGCCTGTCCATGCGCGTCCGGGATGGTATTTCCAATGATCCGTTTTACCCAAGGCAACCTTCTGGAAGCCAAAACCGAAGCCCTGGTCAACACGGTGAATACCGTGGGCGTGATGGGTAAAGGTATCGCGCTGATGTTCAAGGAGCGCTTCGCCGAGAATTACCGCCTGTACTTGGCTGCCTGCAAGGCTGGTGAAGTGGAGATGGGCAAGGTTCACGTGACCGCGGTCAGCGAACTGGAGGGGCCACGCTGGATTGTGAACTTCCCGACTAAACGGCACTGGCGATCACCTTCGCAGATGGCATGGATAACCGAAGGTTTGCACGACCTACGTCGCTTTCTGATCGAAAACGATGTGAAGTCCGTGGCGGTTCCACCGCTAGGCGCTGGAAACGGTGGTTTGAAGTGGCCGGAGGTTCGCGAACAGATTGTTGAGATCTTGAGTGATCTTGATGTCGATGTGCTGGTGTTCGAGCCTTCCAACCAGTATCTGAACGTCGCTAAGCGTAGCGGTGTAGAGAAGCTCACGCCTGCTCGTGCGCTGATTGCCGAACTGGTTCGTCGCTACTGGGTTCTAGGTATGGAATGCAGCCTGCTTGAGATTCAGAAGCTGGCCTGGTTCCTTGAGCGCGCCATCGAAAAGCTGCCAAACACCGAAAATCCTCTGAATCTCCAGTTCGTTGCGCATAAGTACGGGCCATATGCCAACCGGTTGGAACATCTACTCAATAACCTGGATGGCAGCTATCTGCATTGTGACAAGCGCATCAGTGATGCGGGTATTAGCGACGTGATCTGGTTTGACGAAGGACGCAAAGCTTTCCTACAAACCTATCTCCAAACGGAGGCCAAGGAGTACGCCCAGGCCTTGGAACGCACTGCCGAGTTGATCGATGGCTTTGAGTCGCCTTTCGGCATGGAGTTGTTGGCAACGGTTGATTGGTTGCTGAGCCAGGATGGGATTTCCCCGACTGTTCCTGCCGTGCGCGAGGCGTTGAAGCATTGGGATGGCGGAGCAGGTGCTGCGGCTCGTAAAAGCAAGCTATTCGATGATCAGGCGCTTGGTATCGCGCTGAAGCGGCTGACTTCCAGTAGTTTCAGGGCCGAGACGGTGACCTGCTAGGGATTGGGCAGCAGACTGCTACCCGATTCTGAGGAGCGAATCGCCCCCAGCGCTCGGCCATCCGTGCAGCTGAAGTTGTAGGGATGCCTCTTTTGTAATGATGATTTCCAGATTGAAATCTAAGGCTCGCTTGGTAACTCCACGGAAGTGTCAATTTTTTAGATCGGAGAGAAGGTCCTTCATTTTCCGCTGTAAAGTCAATTGTTTATCTTCTAGTTGCGCTTGCCGCGCGAGCAAACACTCCAGCGACTCACTCAACACCGAAGGTACTGGCACTATATATTTAGAAACTGTCAAGTCCCAGTCATTAGCCTCTATATCTTCTAGAGAAATAAGACTAGCCACCCCCCCGAGCGCTTCCCTGCCAAAAAGCAAACTAGAAAGCAGCTCCACACCGCTATGATCCAAACGATTAAGCCGCTGACTTTTAACAAAAAAACTCGAGGCATCGATAAAAAACACATTATCGCAGGAACATTCTCTTCTCAAAAACAAAATATTAGCGGGAATAGCCGTACCATAGAAAGACATTGAGGGAATAGAAATAACGGCCTCCACATTACCCGATCTAAGCATCCGCTCCCTAATCAATTTTTCACTCCCCCCCCTGAAAAGAACTCCCATAGGAACAATGATCGCCGCACGCCCTTTCTCATTCAGACTAAACAACAAATTTTGTACGAATGCAAAATCGGCACTAGCCTGCGGGGGAACTCCGTACCGAAGAAACTCATTCGATTCACCTTTATCCCAATTTTTTAGGGAAAATGGAGGATTTGCTATAGCCAGATCAAAACGACCAGAGACTTCAGCGTTATAATTTCTCCCAGAAAGGTACCTTTCAACCTCTATGCGACTTTCGCCCACACCATGAACAAATAAATTTGCTTGTGCCACAAAAGCTACGCTAGGGGACATCTCTCTCCCCAACATAAACAACTCACCCTCGGGGGAGGCTCGCCGTACGTGATTGATTGCCTCTACTAAAAATTCGCCTGAACCGCATGAAGGGTCATAGATTCCTTCCCCAGATTTAGGGTCAAGAACTTTTATCATCAAACTGACTATCCCACTCGGAGTGAAGAAATACCCTCCTCGCCCCATGTTTTCCTCTGCAAAAAAAGACAACAACCACTCAAAACACTCGCCTATCGTTCCTTCCCCTTCCCGATTGTAAAGTGGATAGCTGATAAGCTCACCCCAAAGCTCGACTAAGACCAACCCACCCCTGGAGCGAGAATCAGTCAACACATGTATTTTTTCCCAAACTCTTACAAAGTAACCCTCAAAATTTGAACATCTAGGACTCTCAACGACACTCTTAACTAACACCTCTAGTAAAGCTAAAGGATCTGCCCTTTTTATATCCTGCTCACCCACAACAAACTCATATTGCCACCTACAAATCACAAGCAAAATTAAGCTTTCAACAGCTTCAGATTCACTTATATGTAAGCGTAGCTGCTCGAACCTCGCCACAACCAATTTTCTAAAGTCTTCGACCAGAGAACCGCTCACACCAACCCCCTACTTAATATTTTTTGGGCAGCACTCGCCATAATAGCCTCCCCATTAATTATCAACTCATGTAAATTTTCTTTTTGCAGTCGCCAATTATTATAAATCGCTACAACTTCCTTTTGAGCTTCATCATCAGGGACAGGCAGCGTTATCTCAACCAAATTCCTGACACTAATATTTGGAATGGTAGCCGCGGTCCTGATCGAATCCAGAGTTAAACTCCCAATATCCGAATTAAAAAACCAGTGAAGATAATCTAGGGTTACCAGACCGTCTTTAGGCCTAATTATGGCGACCTGATTTGTGGTCGTCACATCCTCCCTAGAGCCTCCCTTCCTAAATATCATCGCCTCAGTTCGGGTCCCTCTCAGCGGCAGAAGCAGATCACCGTCAATTAATTTCACTTTGAGCTTTGAAGGCTCGATATCGGCATACGGAAGCCCTGAGACGTCCGACAGCTCGCCTTCTCTGATATCTTTTATTTGGATTAGCCTAATACCACTTATTGGTTTATCCGTTTCCGCTCGCTCGCGAAAAGTTTGCCCAAGTGACACGTCAGCGATAGTATGGAGCTTCGCCTTTCTCTCCATTACTGCACAATCTCCCCAGATTTGGCCTTCGTCAAGCCAATCTGAATATTACTAATTGCCGCCCCATCACTTTGCACCAAAGAAGAGCGGTTGAAGTCGATATGGATGTTGGGGCTGAGGGCGAGATAGACCGCAAGGATGACTGAGGTCATCGAAGTGGTTTTAGACTTATTTTTTTTCATTTTTAGCTCCTTGCGCGTCAGATGATATGGAGTCGCCTTGCTGGAAGAGCAGAATGCTTGCATACTGCTGCCAAAAGAGAATAGCAAACACTTTCGCAAACCGTCAATGCAGTATTTTATCATTCTGCAGATCGCCCACCCATAAGGCGAGCGACTCCTTTCAGCTCCCCTTCGGACAGCCAACATTCATCTGCTCACACAATCCCTCGCACCGACCCATTGTCAGTTGGGCACAAGCGAAACCTGAGTGCGACCAGCTATCTCTGAACAGTTCCGAGCCTTCCCAAGAGGTCTTGCTAATGCAAGACCCTTTATAACTCAAGGACCGACGCCCTTCCTCTACCTCACCTCAACAATATCCAAAGCCCGATTAGCCAGCAGCTCACTCACCTCAATCACCTGCAAAATCCCCAACGCAAAATGCCGTCGTGATCCCTCAAGACCAAACGCCAAATCATTGATCATGGCATTGGCCGAAGCCAGGTTTTCACTGAGATTAGCCAGCAAACATTCCGAATCAACATCCGGAGCGATACGGAAGATAGTGTTGGGTTTGTCAGACGTTTTGTTCTTCGGCGCAGGCTTCAGGTAGTAATCCAACGCCCGGTTGGCAGCGTCATCAAGCTTGTTGTTACGAGCAGACTGAGCGCGAGATACATGCTCATCTGCGGTCGGAGGGTTCGGTGTAATTTTTGCCATCGACTTAGGTTCCTGTAAGTGATGCTGCAACCACCTCGCGACTAAACGAGGGGGCGGCAGCTGTGCGCAGGTTAGTCGACCGGTGAACCTAAGAATCCCGGCGCGCCCGGGGGCGCCCTGCGCACAGCCACCATCAATACAGGAACAGCAAAGCCTGTCCGACGGAGACTTGGTACGCCTTAGGTTGAGACGGGCGACTAAACCCGATCACTGATGAGCAGTGACAGGACCCAAACTACCGACGCGACCCAAGACGCACAAGCCGGCGGATTCTGGCGTAGTTGTAGGCAATGGCGCAAGGCGATGTCGGTCTTGGCTAGTCTCGTGGAGTCACGATAAACAACTGGCCGGAATGTTGCTGATGCACCGCTATCGCGAGCAAGCTCGCTCCCACAGAGGAGCTTGTGTACATACGTCTAAGGGGAATGCATTCGCGACCGGCTGCATCCTTGCAGCCAGTCGCGAAGAGGGTTACGACTCGTTGTTCAATGGGGCTTGCGACCAACATCGCAATAAATCAGACGGGATATCTCGATCATATCCACAACGGTTTCTTCATCGACCTCAAACCCGCTGCCTGCCCCCCCTGCACTGCTATTACTTAAGCGTAACGTCAAGCATCGGCGGAATGTACCCATAGTCGTACTCGCCCACCACAAACGTCTGCTGCCCTTTTATTTTCAAACCCACCGTGGGTGCCTCAGTGCCACCCACCCGAATCTGCGTGCCGGTTTCGTCGGTCGGTACGCTGTCGATAAAGGAGGTCACCAGGCCGTTGGGCATCACATAGTGTGAGTAGGTCTGGAATGGCTGGGAGGACGGGTTGCCCAGCACCAGGCCGGAACCGTTGAGCGGCACGTAAGGGCCGAACAGCGAGTCCGCGACAAAACCGTACACGCCGTCCGGGCCGGTCACACCGTCGCCATAGGTGAAGGTATGGCTGATCGTGAACAGGTAGTACTTGCCATCCTGGAACACGAAGTGCGGGCGTTCGGTCTGGTCGTTGACGCCCACGGCGGTCAGCAGTGGCGGCAGCATTTCCCAGTCGTCACCGTCTGCGTCGCGGGCCACGGCGATGCCAACACAGGCGGTCTGGAAGCGCGAGTTGCCGACATCTTCATAACCCGGTGGCACGTCGCCGATTTCGGCCTCGCCCACTTTGTGCGAGCCGCGCTCACCGGCCACGTTGCCCTCGAACAGCATGTACAGCTTGCCGTCGTTCGGGTCGCGGAATGGCCATGGGTCACGAAAACCCCAGAAGGCGTTTTGGGCTTCGGTCTGGTACATCTTGCCGTCGGACTCGAACAGCGGCTTGACCTTCTCGAAGCCGACCATGCTGACGCCATGTTCAGTGGTCACGACCCGACCGCGCACTTTGACGATGGTCGCGCCCGGGGTGACGGCGGTGTAATACAGGTCCACTTCACCTCGGTCGTTCAACAGAATCGGCGTGCCGGCCCATTCGCGAGCGGTCGGCGAAACGCCTTCGGCCATCACACGGCCACCGAATTCCCAGTTCTTGCCGGTACGGGAAAACCAGTAGTACATCTTTGCTCGGCCGTGACGATCGTTCCAATCGCGGAGGATGTCGTAGTTACCGTCCTCGTCGAGGTACTGCGGGTCGTTTGGATGACGATCGGCCGTCAGGGTGAAGATCACCGACCAGCCATCGACGGACGTCACGTTACCGTCCAAGTCGCGTAGGGGCATGGTGTCCCAGATGAACACGTCGTTGTTCAATACCGGGAAATCCGCGCTGACCAGCGGCTGAGTGGTGGTGGGATCGTCCGCCCGGACTTTCAACGCATCAGCGCGGGTCCAGAGGCTGGGTTGATGGGGGGTTGCACCGAATTTTTCAGTGTTGGTTTTCATAAGGTAATACCTCGTCCATGAATGGATTCAAATAAATGATGTTTGGGAAATACTGGATGCGCATACAGTGAAGCCACCTTATAGAGGCTCATGCATGCGGGTCAAGCAAAAAATGCATTTGTGCATATTTTGGTTTTTTGTTGTAGCTGATACGTTTCAGCAGTGAGTGTTTGCAGAAGTTCGTTCGGGGGGAGATCGACGACGTTGGCTGCACGCTCGGTGCTCTGAATCGTTACTCGGTGGAAAGCGCGTAACTGGGCAACGGGTGGAAGCAGTGCATAGAGGGATCGGTTAACTGAGTCTGCGGGTTCTGCGCAAAGCCGATACAAGGTGGGGAGTCAGCGGTTCTGAGGTTGACTGGTGTACCGCTATCGCGAGCAAGCTCGCTCCCACAGTGGGGGGTGGAATGCTTGTTTCGGCGGTGGGTCAGTTGTTTTGATGGGGGTGATTCCGAATGCTCGGGCACAAAAAAAGGCCTTGCTGTGCAAGACCTTTTTTTCATACCTGGGGCAAGCGCTTCCCCTGATTACCGCACCTCAACAATATCCAAGGCCCGATTCGCCAACAGCTCGCTCAACTCAATCACCTGCAAAATCCCCATCGCCACATGCCGTCTTGATCCATCCAGATCGAACGCCAGATCACTGATCATGGCATTAGCCGAAGCTAGGCTTTCGCTGAGATTGGCGAGCAGACATTCCGAATCAACATCAGCTGCGATACGGAAAATGGTGTTGGGGTTATCAGACGCTTCCTTCTTGGGCTTCAGGTAGAAATCCAAAGCTCGGGTGGCAGCGTCGTCGAGTTTTTTATTTCGAGCGGATTGGACGCGGGAGACTGTTTCGTCTGTAACCGGGGGGTTCGGTGTAATTTTGACCATAGTCTTAGCTCTCTTTGGTTGAGGCTACGACCCGATCGCGACTAAACGATGGGAGGCAGCTGTACGCAGGTTAGTCGACCGACGAGCTAAGAAATCGGCGCGCCCGAGGGCGCCCTGCGCACAGCCACCATCGAGTGCAGGAATGGGAATACCTGACTGATGGACGCTTGAGCGACTTAGCAACGACGGGCGACTAAACCCGATCACTGATGAGCAGTGACAGATCCAAGTTACCGACGCGACCCAAGGCGAACAAGCCGGCGGATTCTGGCGTAGTTGTAGGCAATGGCGCAAGACAACGTCAGCCGCTCCCAGGTCTCAATCGCCCCAATAAACACCCATCCCTTTCACCCCAACGTATTCAAACAAACCACCTTCGGCTGGGTCATTTCCTCATACGCAAACCGCACCCCTTCCCTGCCCAAACTGCCGTATTTGGAACCGCCGAATGGCATCGCATCGAACCGAAAATCCGAAGAGTCGTTGATCATCACCCCGCCCGCCTCGATCCGCCGAGCAGCGCTCATCGCCGTTGCCAAGTCGTTGGTAAAGATCCCCGCATGCAAGCTGTATTCAGGTTCGTTAGCCAGCGCGATAGCCTCATCAAACGCGTCGAACGGCTGTAACACCACCACCGGCGCGAAGACCTCGTTGCGCCAGAGTCGGCTGGCATGGTCGACGTTTTCCAATACGGTCGCGGCATAGCAGGCGCCTTGGCGGCGGTGGCCGCAGAGCAAGGTGGCGCCTTGTTGCAGGGCTTCGTTCACCACATGTTCGGCGTTTTGCGCGGCTTGGTGGGTGATCATCGGGCCGATGTCGGTGGTGGCGAGCAGTGGGTTGCCGACCACGAGGGCTTGGGCCTTTTGGACGAAGCGTTCGCGGAAGGCTGCGTAGATCGGTGCCTGGATGAGCAGGCGTTGGGTGCCGATGCAGTTTTGCCCGGCGGCCCAGAAGGCGCCGGACAGGCAGCTGTCGACGGCGGCGTCGAGGTCACAGTCGGCCATGACGATGACGGGGGCGTTGCCGCCCAGGTCCATGGCGAGTTTTTTCAGGCCGGCGGTGCGGGCGATTTGTTCGCCGGTGACGAAGCCGCCGGTGAAGGAGATCATGCGTACGTCGCGGGCGGCGACCAGGGCTTTGCCGAGTTCGGCGCCGCCGGTGGCGACGGTGACCACGGATTCGGGCAGGCCGGCTTCGACCAGGCAGGCGACCAGTTTGAGCGCCGACAACGGGGTCAGCTCGGACGGTTTGAGGATCACCGCGTTGCCGCCGGCGATGGCCGGGCCGAGTTTGTGGGCCACCAGGTTCAGCGGGTCGTTGTAGGGAGTGATCGCGACGATCAGGCCCAGGGGCTCGCGGGTGAACCAGCCTTGGCGCGATTCGGCGCCTTCGTAGGCATCGAACGGCACCACTTCACCAGCGTTACGCCGGGCTTCTTCGGCGGAGAGCTTGAGGGTGTTGATGCAGCGTTTGACTTCTTTTTCCGCCTGTTTGAGGGTCTTGCCGGCTTCGTCGACGATCAGCCGGGCGAAGGCTCGGGCGTCGCGCTGGATGTTCGCGGCAGCCTGTTCGAGGACGCTGGCGCGGCGATGACGGGGCAGCGCGGCGCAGGCTCGGGCACCGCTGCGCCCGGTCTCCAGCAGTTGCGGCACTTGCGTGGCGCAGATGTCGGCCACGCTTCCGATGACGGTGCCGTCGAACGGGTTGAGGACTTCGATTTGCGGCTCGGTCACAGCCAGGGCCAGACGGGAGACGTTCATGGTTTTACTCCTGGTTGCGGGCGGCGGATTGGTGGATGTTGATGATGTCCGACAGCAGCGCGAAGGCGGTTTCGGTGCGGCCGGCGCCCGGGCCGGACACGGTGACGGCGCCGAGCAGTTCGGAGGTGAACGACACGGCGTTGGTGGCGCCGCTGATGCTGGCCAGGGGGTGGTCGTTGTTCAGCAGGCGCGGTTCGACGCGGGCGCTGATGGAGCCGTCGGCGTTGCGGGTGGCGGCGCCGATGAGTTTCCAGCGGGCGCCGTCCTGGCGGGCTTTTTCGATGTCGTCCAGGCCCAGGGCGGAGATGCCGTTGCAGGCGACGTCGTTGACGGTGAGTTTGGCGTCCAGCAGTTCGTTGGCGAGGATCACGACTTTGAGGCGCACGTCATGGCCTTCGACGTCCGCGGTTGGGTCGGCTTCGGCGTAGCCTAGTTCCTGGGCTTTTTCGACTGCTTCGGCAAACCCCAGGCCGCCTTCCATGCAGGTGAGGACGAAGTTGGAGGTGCCGTTGAGGATGCCTTCGAAGCCTGTGATCGAGCTGCCGGCCAGGGATTGTTTGGCGAGGCGAATGACTGGGGTGCCGCTCATGACTGAACCTTCGTATTCGAAGGCGACGTTGTTGCGCTGGGCCAGGGCTTTGAGTTCGGCGCCGTGCAGGGCGATGGGGCCTTTGTTGGTGGTGACCACGTGTTTGCCGCGCTCCAGGGCCCAGCGGCAGAACGAGGTGGCGGGCTCGCCGTCCACTGGGTTGGTGAAGGTGGCTTCGGCGATGATGTCGGCGCCGCTGTCTTTGATCACGGCTTCGTTGAGGGCTTCGGCGGTGCCGGTTGGCCATTGGGCGAACGCGCCTTTGGTTGCCGGCAGTTTGGCGAGCAGTGCGGCGTCGAGGCCTTCGCGGCCGA
The DNA here is from genome assembly GCF_000585995.1 of Pseudomonas brassicacearum. Taxonomy (NCBI): domain Bacteria; kingdom Pseudomonadati; phylum Pseudomonadota; class Gammaproteobacteria; order Pseudomonadales; family Pseudomonadaceae; genus Pseudomonas; species Pseudomonas brassicacearum. Next base: position 5,868,968 of record NZ_CP007410.1, read on the forward strand.
TGATCGAACCGAGGAACAGGTCGGTGACGCCGACGATTTTCAGGGTGAAGCCGAGTTCGGTTTTCCAGCTGTGGTTGCGCTCGGCAATCAGTTGAGCCAATGCCCGGTTTACACCGCCGAAGCCGACCAGCGCGAGTTTGTATTCAGTCATTTTTGTTGTGTCCCTTGATCCGGGGGGTGGGGTTGTTGGGATCTAGGTTAGGGGGGTGGGGTGGGCAGTGAAATATGGCAATTTGCTCTATTTTTTGGGCGTTTTGACCAGGGGGTGGGCAAGCTGGCAGGCATGGGAAAAAGCCAATGGGGGTTGGCTTTGTAGGTCGGGTGGATGGGGTTTATGTGGCGAGGGAGCTTGCTCCCGCTCGGTTGCGCAGCGACCGCCAAAAGCGAGGGCTGCTGCGCAGCCCAGCGGGGATAAATCCCCTCACCACAGGTTAATTCTTTGCCATGAAGTGGCCGCCAAAAAGCGGGGGCTGCTGCGCAGCCCAGCGGGAGCAAGCTCCCTCGCCACGGGGTTTTGTGGGGGGCAGATGACTTCACTTGAACCCCATCATCTGAGGCGGCAGGTATGGGAAAAAGCCAATGGGGGTTGGCTTTGTAGGTCGGGTTGACGGGATTTATGTGGTGAGGGAGCTTGCTCCCGCTCGGTTGCGCAGCGACCGCCAAAAGCGAGGGCTGCTGCGCAGCCCAGCGGGGATAAATCCCCTCGCCACAGGTTAATTCTTTGCCATGAAGTGGCCGCCAAGAAGCGGGGGCTGCTGCGCAGCCCAGCGGGAGCAAGCTCCCTCGCCACGGGTTTTGTGGGGGGCAGATGACTTCATTTGAACCCCATCATCTGAGGCGGCAGGCATGGAAAAAGCCAATGGGGATTGGCTTTGTAGGTCAGGTTGATGGGATTTATGTGGCGAGGGAGCTTGCTCCCGTTCGGTTGCGCAGCGACCGCCAAAAGCGGGGGCTGCTGCGCAGCCCAGCGGGAGCAAGCTCCCTCGCCACGGGGTTTTGTGGGGGGCAGATGACTTCACTTGAACCCCATCATCTGAGGCGGCAGGCATGGAAAAAGCCAATGGGGATTGGCTTTGTAGGTCGGGTTGATGGGGTTTATGTGGCGAGGGAGCTTGCTCCCGTTCGGTTGCGCAGCGACCGCCAAAAGCGAGGGCTGCTGCGCAGCCCAGCGGGGATAAATCCCCTCGCCACAGGTTAATTCTTTGCCATGAAGTGGCCGCCAAGAAGCGGGGGCTGCTGCGCAGCCCAGCGGGAGCAAGCTCCCTCGCCACGGGGGTGGTGACTGGCTTTAGACCACCGATGACAGCACGAACGAAGTGACTGTGTTTTCTACTCCGGGCAGGGCGGATATTTCTTTCCAGACTTTGTGCACCCGCTCCGGGTTCGCCGCGCCCACCCGCAGCATCAAATCGAACTCGCCGCTCATCACGTCGCACTGGAGCACTTCCGGCATGGCGCGCAGGGCCTGGAGCACTTCGGCGCCGCGCATGCGGTCGTAGCGGTAGACGAAGATCACGGCGTTGATGTTCGACGACGCGTGCGCGCCCTCCCCGGTGCGCACGGTGTAGCCCTGGATCGCGCCGTCGCGTTCGAGGCGTTCGATGCGTTGGCGCACGGCATTGCGCGAGAGGTTGACCTTGGCCGCCAGTTCGGCGTGGGCGGCGCGGGCGTTGAGGCGCAGTTCGGCGATGATGCGTTCGTCGAGGGGGTCGAGGATTCGCTTCATGGGGCCTCCTTACAACGCGCCGAGCAGTTGATGGAGAGCACTGAGGTCGTCCGGCTGGATGCGATGGATCTGCGCCGGGCCATGCTCGGAAACGGGAGGCTGTTGCGCCGCAATGGTGATCCCCAACTCGCCCAGCAGCGCCGCCGATTTGGCCGGGGAAATTTCCCCCAGGGTCACCATCGGCGCCACCAGGCTGCGCCGGTACAAGCGCGCCGCGAGCACGCCGGTGGCGGTGTGGGGGTCGATGACATAGCCGGTGTCGCGGTACAGCGAGGTGATTTCTTCCAGGGTCTGCGCATCGCTGACCGCGTAAGAGTCGATGATCATCCGCGCCTGCAACCAGAACTCGTTGGCGATGGTCATCTCGCCGCTGCTTTCGAACGTGGCCATCAGCGCGCTCACCGCCTGGTCGTCATGCCCGTAGAGTTCCCAGAGAAACCGCTCCAGGTTGGAGAAGATCGACAGGTCCATGGCCGGCGACAGGGTCTTGTTGGCGCGCAAACGGGAGTAATGATTCTTGAGGAACAACTGGTGCAGGGCGTCATTCTGGTTGGTCGCCACGATCATCTGCGTGATCGGCAAGCCCATCTTCTGCGCGATGTAGCCGGCATAGACCTCGGCGAAACTCGCCGCCGGCACGCTGAAACCGATGGGGCGCTGACCGCCGCCCAGTTGCAGCACGGCATGGAAATAAAACACCAGTTGCGCCAACACGCCGACCCAGTTGCTGGAGTTGAAGCTGATCGCCTCGTGCCCGGCGTACGACCAGTGCCGGAACAGCCGGCTGACGAGGGTCTGGCATTCGTCGAAGCTGCCGTTGACGGCGAACTGATGAACCCTGGGATGGGCCGCCGCTTGCAGGTGCTGGAGTTGTTCGTGGGGTACGCCGGCCTCGGGGTAGATCACCACCACGACGGTTTCTTCGCAGTGTTTGAAGGCCTCGATGGCGGCCAGCCCGGTGTCGCCGTTGGTGGCGCCGATCACCACGGCGCGACGCTGGTTTTTCTCCAGGAAATATTGCACTAGTCGCGCCTGCAACTGAGCGGCGAAATCTTTCGAAGAACGGGTCGGACCGTGGAACAGCTCCAGCACCCATTCGTTGCGATCCACCTGATGCAGCGGCGCCAGGGAGCGATGGCTGAAGTGGCGGCCCGCGTCCTTGAGCAGGCGCTTGAAATCGGCCTCGGCAATCGCCTCGCCCACGAACGGGTTCATCACTCGGTAGGCCAGTTCGTCATAGGACAGGGTCGACCAGTTGGCGATTTCCTGGGGTTCGAACAGCGGCAGTTCGAGGGGCACGAACAGCCCGCCGTCCTCGGCCACGCCCGACAACACGACCTTTTCAAAATCGACCTGCACGGCCGAATTTCGGGTACTCACATAGCGCATGGTTGGCTCCGGCCAATTATTTGAAACGATGTGCCTGCTCGACCAGCCAGGTGGCAAACATGACGGCGTCGGGGTGTTGCTCGGTGCCAGAACCGCGGACGAGGTAGAACGATTCGCTGGCTTCGATGCGCTGGGCGAACGGTTCGACCAGGCGCCCGTCCGCCAGCAGGTCAGCCACCATCGACGAGCGCGCCAGGGCGATCCCCTGCCCCAGTTCGGCCATGCGTAAGGTGCACACCAGCGTGTCGAACTGCATACCCGTCGAAGAATCGACGCTGTCCGCGCCGACCATGTTCAGCCAGTAGCCCCAGCCCTCTTCGTAACCCAACACGTGGAGCAGCGGATGCTTCGCTACGTCCGTCGGCACCTTCAGCGGCGAGTTCGCCATCAGCGCTGGCGAGCAGACCGGGAACAAGGTGTCCCAGGTCAGTCGCTGTGACACCAGACCAGGCCATTGACCGTGGCCCCAGCGAATTTCCATGTCATCTTCGCCGTCCAGTTCCTTGACCCAGATGTTGCTGATGTAGCGGATGTCGACTTGGGGATGGGCCTGGCGAAAGTCCACCAGCTTGGGCGCGAGCCAGTGCACGAAAAACGCCAGGCTGCCACGCACCTTGATTGGCCGGCGTTTGTGCTGGCCAAAGATCTCGTTGGTGCCCACCGCCAGTCGCGTGATCGCGTCCTGCACCACCGGCAGGTAGGCCTGGCCTTCCTCGGTCAAGCCCAGGCCACGGGGCAAACGCTTGAACAGCGCCACTCCCAGGTGACTTTCCAGCTGACGGATCTGCTGACTGACCGCGCCCTGGGTCAAGCACAACTCTTCGGCGGCGTGGGTGAAGTTCAGGCAGCGGGCAGACACCTCGAACGCCCGCAGCCAGTTCAGTGGGGGTAACGGTTTTTGCTTCATGGTGTTGACCTCATTGACACCCCTTCCACCGAGCGCACAGGCCAGCCTCAGCGCTGGCTAGAACGCATCGGATGGCTGTGCCAAAGGGGCCACCGACAAGCGTTGCTCTCGGCTTTTGCGGGTAATGAAGTACACGAAATAGCACCAGGCGATGAATGGCAAGCCAAAGTACAGCGCCACTCGCTGTTCCGGGTCGAAGGCAATCCCGACGCAGGCCAGGCTGCAGCAAATCAACGCCCCCAGCGGCACCCACGGATAACCACGAACGCGGAACTTGAGGTCGCGCGCATCACCGCCGTGGGCGACATAGTGCCGGCGAAAGGCAATCTGGCTCGCGGCAATGCTCATCCACACCACCACCACGGCCAGGCCGGAGATCGACACCAGCGCCAGGTAGATGGTGTCGGCGGCAAACACGCTGCTGAGCAGCGAAGCAGCGCCACCGGCCATGCTGACGATGATGGCGTTGAGCGGTGTGCCCATGCGGGTCAGCGCTGAGAATTGCTTGGGCAGGTGCCCTTGGTCGCTGAGGGTCCAGAGCATCCGCGAGGCAGCGTACAGGCCGGAGTTGGCGGCCGACAGCAAGGCACTGATGATCACGAAGTTCATGATGTCCGCCGAGTACGGAATGCCGATGTAGGTGAACACGGTGACGAACGGACTCTCGACGATCCCGGCCTGCTCACGGGGCAACAAAGTCGCCAGGACGAAAATGGTCCCGACAAAAAAGATCGCCAGGCGCAGCACCGTGGTGCGAATGGCCCGTGGCACATTGCGTTGCGGGTCTTTGGTTTCACCGGCGGCGATGCCGATCAGTTCGGTGCCGGAGAAGGCAAACGAGACCGCCAGCAACGTCATGGCAATCGGCATGAAACCGGTGGGGAACAAGCCTTCGCGGGTGAAGTTGCTCAGGCCGATGCTGTGGGCCTGGTCGATGTGCAGCAACCCAAGAATGGCGCCACCGCCAATCAGCAGGAACACCACCACGGTCAACACTTTGACCAGCGACAACCAGAACTCGGTCTCGGCGAACAGACGCACGGAGATCACGTTGGTCAGGAACACCAGGCCGGCGAACAACGCACTCCAGATCCATACGGGCGTGTCCGGGAACCAGCGCGTCATCAAGATACCGGCGGCGGTGAATTCCGAGCCGATCGCCACGGTCCAGGTCAGCCAATACAACCACGCCACGGTGTAGCCGGTACCCGGGCCGAGAAAGCGCGTGGCGTAGGTGCTGAACGAACCGGTTTCGGGCATCTGCACCGCCAGTTCACCCAGGCACATCATCACCATGTACACCATGAGTGCGCCGATGATGTAAGCGATCACCGCCCCCAAGGGGCCGGCTTGGTTAACGGTGTAGCCGGACGTGAGGAACAGCCCGGTACCAATCACGCCGCCCAATGCCAGCATGACGATGTGCCGCGTTTGCATTTCCTGTTTGAAGCCGGCACGCGTGTTGAGTTGTTGTTCTTTTATGGACATGGTTGTTGTTCTCATGAAAGTTGTTAGGGCGCGTCTTTACGTCTGCGATGAATAACAAGGCAGAGTCAAAACGGGTCGCCGCTACGCTTTATTATTATTCCTATTCATGAACGCCCCACTGACCGCCTTGTCGTGGGGTATTAACGTTAAAACTTCAACTGGCTGTTTCGGTGCACGCTTTATTTGTTGAGGTTGTCTGCGTCAGTTCATCCCGCAGTTTTTTGACAAAGGCGAACGCTTGCTTCAGGTCGTCGACAAGATCATCGGTGTCTTCGATGCCCACGGAGACCCGCACCAGCCCTTCGGAGATACCCAGGGCCAGGCGTTCTTCCAGGGTGTTTTCGACGTGGCTGGTGGTGCGCGCCGGGCCGTAGATGGTTTCCACCGCACCGAGATTGCCGGCGCAATGGGCGAAGCGCAGGCGCGGCAGAAGCAGCTTGACCGTGTCCATGCCGCCGACCAGGACAAAACTGACGATGGCGCCGAAGCCCGACATCTGCGCGCAGGCCACGGCGTGGTTCGGGTGGCTGGGCAAGCCGGGGTAATTGACCGACTCCACCAGCGGTTCGGTGCAGAGGAACTGCGCCAGGGCACGGGCGCTGGATTGTTGCTGACGCATACGCAGCACCAGGGTTTTCATGCCACGGATGATCATGTAGGCCGAGAACGGGTCGAGCGTCGCGCCGTTGATTTCCCGGTAGTGCCGAACCTTGGCCATCAAGGCTTCGCTGCCGCAGACCAGGCCGCCGAGCACATCACCGTGGCCGCTGAGGAATTTGGTCGCGCTGTGGATCACCACGTCCACGCCCAGGGCCAGGGGGTTCTGATTCAGCGGTGTGGCGAAAGTGTTGTCCGCCACCACCACGGCGCCAACGCGCTTGGCCGCCGCGACCAGGCGGGGGATATCGAGGATTTTCAGGGTCGGGTTGGTGGGCGTTTCCAGATACAGCAACTGGCAGCCCTTGGCGATTTCCCGCTCGATTTCTTCGTGGTCGAAGGTCTCGCACAAGGTCACGTCCACGCCCATGCGCGGCAGGAACTCTTCGAAAATCTTGTTGGTGCCGCCGTAGCTGTCCTTGGTCGAGACCACCCGGTCGCCATGAGACAGAAAGGTGTAGAGCACGCTGCTGATCGCTGCCATGCCGCTGCTGAACGCCACGGCGGACTCGGCCATTTCCATCTCGCGGATCTTGGCTTCGAGGGTCTCGACGGTGGGGTTGCTCATGCGGCTGTAGATAAAGCCCGGGGCCTTGCCCAAGGCGACGTCGTACCAGACGTCGATGTCGTCGTAACCGTACGCGGCGCTGACCACGATGGGGGTTTGCGTGGCGTTGTAGGGATGCCTGACTTGCTCCCCACCCCAAACCGCCCGGGTTCCCGCTCCCGCGTTATCAAGCCCTGCGCTGTCAGGTTTGTTATTCATTGGGACTACTCGCACTGAGGGGGCGGATGTGGAGCCATCCGCCGGATCTGAGGGCCAATATAGGGAAAAGCTGCGGGGGCGAGAAACGATGTTATTGGTGCCAAAGGGGTGGTTTTTTTAATGGCTGGGGGTGAGTAACGGCCGGCGAATCACCGATAAACCTGTGGGAGCGAGCTTGCTCGCGATGGCGGTGGGTCAGTTGCCATTGATGTGGCTGACACTCCGCTATCGCGAGCAAGCTCGCTCCCACATTGGAACTTCAATTTTTATGAACAAGAGATCGAAGGCCTCAGTTTCAACTGTCAACCCTAGAACTTAGCCTGCGAGCAATATGACGTAACCATTCCTCGCCCGTCTCCCATGCTATCCAGTAACTGTAATAACAACTCAGCTCCCTCAATAAATACGCCCTCAATTCCGACTCATCTTTCCTTCGTTCAATTAGGTCGTTGAGCTCTTGTTGAATAGCCCTCAAATCATCAACATCAGACTCTGCCAGGAAGGCGTCGAGGACTTCCTCAGCCGCTCCATGTTCATCAGGCCAATCCTGATGAAAATAAGCCCCAAAAAAATCATGTAATTCAGGAAATTCTGTACTCATACTTCCGGGAATCCTGTTAGCAAAAAGTACCCCAAGGGTCTTCGTTCGTCTTTTTTCAAGACTAATAAAATTTTTGATGCCGGCAGATAGTCGGTACGACCATTTAGCAAGCTAGTCCCCACGGGACGGGTAAAAGTATGTGTAATAGTCGTCTTATCTTTCTTACTAGCTAAGAATTTTTCAATTCTCTTTTCATTCGCCGCCAATGCCCTTGCTGCCGACAACTCAGCAGTAGGCCGATCTGGGAACGTGGAGGCCGCTGGGATATGTGGCTCCGCCTCTAGCCTCTGGGCTAGCTGTGCATCTGTTCTACCAATATGTTTTTCAATCAAATGCCCACCGCGAGCCTCATGCGCAGCCAACCCTCCCCCCGGGACAATCTCACTGAACGGCCCATCAGCCTCGATATCACCAGGGCACTTGCATGCCAACCCCAACGGATCCACCCACCCCGTCGGGTTCACCGTATAGCGATACCCATTGAGCCCACCCGCCAGCTTGCTCGGGTCGGGCGTCAAATAGCGGCCGGTGCCGGGATTGTAGTAGCGGTGGCGGTTGTAGTGCAGGCCGCTTTCCGGGTCGAAGTATTGGCCCTGGAAGCGCAGCGGTTGTTCAAGTTGCTCGCCGCCGCCGTGGACCAGTTCAGTGGTTTTGCCATAGCCGCTGTAGCGTGCCGACCAGACGATCTGGCCGCCGTAGTTGGTCAGTTCCTGCGGCGTGCCCAGGTGGTCGAGGTGGTAGTAGAACGGGCAGGCGTTGAGGCCTTTGCCGTCGAGCATTGCCAGCGGGCGGAAGGTGCCTGGTTCGTAGAGGTAGCTGCGGTGGTGACGCGGGCTGCTTTCGGCGACGAGTTGGTCGCCTTGCCAGAAAAATTTCGTGGTCAGGCCGTCCACGGTCTTGCTGATGCGTCGGCCGAAGGCGTCGTAGCGGTAGGACGCTTCGCGACCGTCCGGCTGGGTCACGCCGATCAGGCGGTGTTGGCTGTCGTAGCGGTATTCGCTGACGAGGCTGTGGGCCTTGCCGCGGCGTTCGCGGATCAGGTTGCCGAAGGCGTCGTAGTCGTAGTGGCGGTCGCCCTGCATCAGCAGGCGGTTGCCCTTGACGGTGGTCGGGCCGGGGCGGTCCAGCATCAGCAGGTTGCCGGCCGGGTCGTGGGCGAAGTGTTCCGGTGGTTCGCTGTGGGAAGAGTCGATGCGCACCAGGCGATCCAGCGGGTCGTACTGGTAGCTGCGGCGGTTGCGGTTGTCGGAAAGGGCCTCAAGGTTGCCCTTGGCGCTGTAGGCATAGTCGCGCCAGAACAGTTGCTGCTGGTGCTGCCACACCGTCTGGGCCTTGAGGCGGCCCTGTTCGTCGTAGTCGTAGTGGCTGCGCAGCAGGCCCTGTTGCCGCTGTCGTTCGCGAGCGCCGTCAAACTGATGCTCGGTGAGGCGTGTGCCGTTCAGGTCAATCGCGCTCAGCACACCGCCCCGGGCGTGGTGGTAGTCGAGCGTGCTGTGGTCCGGCAGGCGCAGGTGCTTGAGCCGGCCGCAGGCGTCGTAGCCATAGCGCAGGGTGCCCCAGCCTTGGTGCTCGGTGATCAGCCGGTCCTGGGCGTCGTACTCGAAGGCCAGCGGATGATCGCTGCCGTCATTGACGTGGACCAGCCGACCGAGCCGGTCGTAGCGGTACTCGATCGCCTGGCCGTCGGGCAGGGTCTTGACCTGCAACCGCCCGGTCGCGTCGCGTTGGTAAGCGGTGACAAGCTGGCTGCCGTCGTCGCCGTATTCGGTTTTCTCCAGCAAGTGGCCGTTGAGGTCGTAGGCGTAGGCGGTGCGTTGGCCGTCGAAGCCGATCTGCTGTCGGATTAATCCATTGGGTGTGTAGTCCAGCTGATATTTTTCGCCGGATTCGTTTTCGATCTCGGTCAGCAACAGCCGCGCCGAGTCGTAGCGATACTTCAGCTCGGTGCCGTCGGGGTTGAGGCGGCGGCGGACCAGGTGCAGGTCGTCGGCGTATTCGTAGCGGGTGACGCGGCCCTGCTCGTCGCGCTCGCTGGTGACCTTGCCGTAGGCGTTGTAAGTCCAGGCCCGGGTCGCCCCGCTCGGCAAGATGGTCTGGAGCAGGCGGCCGACGGCGTCCCATTGGTAGTGCGTGAGGGCGCCATGTTCGTCCTGGCGGGTCAGCAGACGCCCCAGGGCGTCGTAGGAAAAACACCGGCGGCCGCCGTCGGGCAGGGTTTCTTCCGTCAACTGGCCCAGGCGATCCCAGGTAAACCGATGTGCGCTGCCGTCCGGGTAATCCACCGACAGCAGTTGCCCCTGGTCGTCGTAGGCATATTCCGTACGCTGACCATCCGGATCGATGCGCTCGGTCACGTCACCTTGGGCGTTACGCCGATAGGTCCACACGGCTTTGCCGCGACAGCGGGTATGTAGGAAACCGTTGCGGTATTCGTAGGACGTGGGCTCATCCAGGGGTGGAATCAGCGCCACCAGCCGGCCGGCTTCGTCGTAGCGGTATTCGGTGACGGCGCCCAGCGGGTCCTGCTCGGCGATCAGCCGGCCCTGTGCGTCATAGGCCTTGAGGTGCTCGCCGCCATCGGGCTCGACCTGGCGCACCAGCCGCGCCCGGTCGTCGTGGACATACACCTCCTGGCTGCCATCGAGGTGCTGGACCGTGACGCTGCCGTCTTCATCCCAGCGGTAATGGCTGTCCATCTGCGCAAACGAGGCCCAATGCCTGACGCAGCGCGCCGCCCGCCCGACGCCTTGCCACTCCCAGAAAAAACTCGCCCCGCCGGCCAATTGCCGCTGGAGGATGACGTGCTGGTCGTCGTAGTCGTAGCGTTCGCTTTCCCCGGCGGCGTTGGTCGCTTCGATCAGTCGGAAACGTGCGTCATAGCGGTAGGAAACCAGCGTCTGCTCGGTGCGCCAGGCGTCGTCCAGGGTCAGGGCCGGGTGGAAGCTCTGGTAGTCGATGGCGACCAGGTGGCGCTGCTCGTAGCGCAAGCGCAGGGCGCGCCCGGCGCCGTTGTCCAGGCGACAGATGTCGCCATGGATATTGCGCTGCAGGGTCAGGCGGTTGTTATAGCGGTCGCTGAGGGCGGTCAGATGACCGTCGCGAAAGTGTAGGAAAGCTGCGTTTTCGCCGGGCTGGGCGATGATCAGTTCGTCCGGCTCGGCGCCCAGGTAAATGGCCGCACGGGCCAGGCTGTTGTGGATCGCCGGGCGCTGGGCGTTGGGCAACGGAAAGGTCGTGCGGCGGTTTTCCTGGTCGATCCAGATGACCTGCTCGCCTTCGAGCAACAAGCGCTGCGCCAGGGCATGGCTCCAGCCGCGCCCGAGGCCGACGTCCAGGTCCACCGCACTGGTGCGGTACAGGCGGGTGAAGACGAATGGCAGGCGCCCATCGAGGGTGCCATCGTCCAGGGTCAGCAGTTCCTCGCCGGTGACCATCGACACCGGGCAGCCGCTGGTTTGGGTCTGGGCCGCGGTGTCGGCGCTGTCGCCGTTGGGGTTTTTCGATTGCGCCGGAGCGTCGTCGTGGGGTTCGTGTTTGCTTAACCGGGTTGAACCCTGGGATTTTTCCCGCGCCACGGCGGCCGGATTGCTGACCGCCAACGGGGCAGAATGCTCGGGGGTGATGTGCAGAGGTCCGACAGGCGTCGGCTTCAACGGCGCACGCTGGGCGCTGACCACCAGCGGTTTCAGCACATCGGCATGCTGGTTGAGCCGATCGGTGGAGCGTTGGGCCAGCCTCAGGCTTGATGCCTGCAACCACTCTCGAGCCCGCTCTGAGCGGAGCTGGCCAAGTACCTTGCCGCTCATCCGCACGCCCATGCCCAGGGCGCCGGTCAAGCGCATCAACAGGAAATTGATCAGCACCGAAGCGCGCATTTCGCCCACGACTTCGGCCATGTACTGAGGCGGCAACATCCGCAGCCAACTGACGAATGCCACCATGTGAACGAAGAGCAACGGCTCGTCACTCAACACCATCAACCCTTTGGCGATGGCCGCGGATGAAGCGTTCAGTAACTGCTCGAGTTCAACCTGGGTCAGGTATTCCAGGAGCTTTTCGCTGCTGGCTTGCAGGTCGGCCAGCAGCTCGAAAACCTGTTTAACGTCATCCCATAGCTGCTGCAGGGCGTTTTCAAAACCGCGCCAATCGGCCTGCTGCAACAGGTCATAACGGTCGCGAAACCCGGCGTCGGAAAACTCCGCCCACAGGGGTTGAAACTCGTCCCACTCGGCCTTCAGCCACCCCTCAAGTTCATCCATCACCCCTTGGTAAGACGCATACAGCGCCTTGACGTGATCGGCCGTCACACTGGGAAAAAAAGTGATGCGGTAGCGCCCGCCACGCCAGCATTCGGGGATTTCCAGGACGCCGCTGGGGCCAATGACGTGGTGCACCGGCTCGCCAAACGTTTCGTTCCCGGGCTCGCCTCCGATGACGGGCTCCAGCATCACCGGGGTGTCGCCAATCGGCACAAAGCGCGCCGCCTGGAACATGTGCACCAACGTCAGCGGACCACCCGCCGGACACGCGGCCACCGTGGCACTGATGGGTTGATCGAGATTCTTCGGCGCCGCCAGCGACACCTCGTTGCCGACCTTGAATACCTGTTCAAGGTCCAGCGCCCAGCCGGCCCAGAAGTTTTCAGCCCAGGCGTCGTAGTCGTTCAGGCAGGTGCGAAAGTCCGCCAGTACCGCTTCGACATCCGGCCGCTCGGGGTCCATGGCCGCCACTACCAGCAAGCCAATAGTGTTGTTCAGGGCCAGGAGTTTGTCGGGGGCAAACATGCAGGAATCTCGCGATGCGGGGACGAACGCGAGACTTTGCCGGGGATGACAGGGGAATTAAGTCAGGGGAAGGGGACAGAGGATGTAGGACGATTCGCTAAATTTAAACGTTAAGGCGTGCACACCCCGGCGGCGGCTATAAACACCGCGCCATCAGCCATTGCTCTTTCCCCCAAGCCTCAAAGCGCTCCAGCACGTCCCAACCCAGCTTGGCGTAATAATCACGCTGGCTGTGGGTGTGCAGGAATAAGGTGGTAATTCCAGCCTCTCGCGCATGGCTGCAGATGCCTTCGATCAACTGCGCTGCCAGCCCTCTGCGTCGGGCACTTGGGGCGACGAGTACGCACGCCAGCCACGGGCCCAGCTCAGGCCGCTCATCCAGATCGTGACTGGCAAGTGAAGCGCCACCGAGCAACTGGTCGTGCTCCATTGCGATCAGGCATTTCCAGCGACCGTCACGCTGCCCGGCAGCAAACTCCTGCTGCCAACTGGCCAAGGATTGCTGGGCAAATTCATAACTGAACTCCCGATGGAGCCACTCGGCCATCTGGTCGCATTTATCCATGTGGCTATCGAGCCAATCCACTCGCAGCATTTGAAACACTCCTTATGTATGCGGTCCTGAAGGGAGGTGGGGTTAGGAGACTACTGGCATATTCTGATGTGCCGCTATCGCGAGCAAGCTCGCTCCCACAGGATGTTCTTCATTTGACCCTGAATTGAGCCCGCTCACAGGTGGTTTCCACCGCTAAATCCCGTTTCAGATGCCTACCCGCGCTCATTCTAAAGAAATACCCGCCAGCAACCCCTCAACCTATCGTAATCTCGCATCTGCATACGCCCTGCCCCGAAACCGGCCGAGATCTCATCCCAATGCCTTCCATTTACCAACTCAAACCCGCCTTCCAAAACCTGCTGCGTCCCACGGTCCAACGGCTCTACGACAAGGGTGTCACCGCCAACCAGGTCACCCTGTTGGCCGGCGTCATTTCGGTGTTGGTGGGGGCGGTGATCGCCTGGTTTGCCGGTCACCCCTGGGTGTTCGTGCTGGTGCCGATCTGGATGTTCCTGCGCATGGCGCTGAACGCCGTGGACGGCATGCTCGCCCGGGAGTTCGGCCAGCAATCGCATCTGGGCGCCTATCTGAATGAGCTATGCGATATCATCGCCGACGCGGCCTTGATCCTGCCTTTTGCCCTGATTCCCGATGCCAGTCTGTTGCTCGTGTTGTTGGTCACGCTGTTGGCGTTGTTCAGCGAATACGCCGGCGTGCTGGGGGCGATGGTGGGAGCTTCGCGGCGGTATGACGGGCCGATGGGGAAAAGTGATCGGGCCTTTGTGTTTGGCGTGTTGGCGACCGGTATTGCCCTGGGTTGGCTCGGGGCGCTCTGGGTCGATGGTGTGATGGCGGTGGTTGCCGCCCTGCTGGTTTATACCTTGGTCAATCGTGTCCGTCATGGCCTGGACCAAGTGACGGAAAACACCCCCTCAGCATAAGGAAGTTGCAATGCGCGAAGCCCAACACCAGACATTCACCACCCATGATGGCGTGGAACTGTTCTACCAACACTGGCCGGCTGTCGATGCCCCGGCGGGTGAACCCCGCCAGGCCATATTGTTGTTTCACCGTGGGCATGAACACTCCGGGCGCATTGCGCACCTGGTGGATGAGCTGAACCTGCCCGGCTTCGACTTCTTTGCCTGGGATGCACGCGGCCACGGCCAGTCCCCCGGCGCCCGTGGCGACAGCCCGAGTTTTGCCACCAGTGCGCGGGATGTGCAGACCTTCTGCGATCACATCGGCGCCACGCACCAGATCGACGAGGCGAACATCGCGGTAGTGGCGCAAAGCGTCGGCGCGGTGATCGCGTCGACTTGGGTCCATGACTACGCGCCGCGCATTCGCTCGCTGGTGCTGGCCTCGCCGGCGTTCAAGGTCAAGCTCTACGTGCCCTTCGCCCGTCCGGGCCTGGCGTTGATGCGCAAGTTTCGCGGCAATTTTTTCGTCAACAGCTACGTCAAGGCGAAGTTCCTCAGCCATGACCCGGAGCGGGTGGCGTCCTATGACAGCGATCCGCTGATCACCAAGGCGATTTCGGTGAACGTGCTGCTGGGCCTGTACGAAGCCGCCGACCGCGTGGTCGCCGATGCCCAGGCGATCCAGGTGCCAACCCAGCTGTTGATCTCCGGTTCCGACTTTGTCGTGCACCGCAAACCCCAGGAGCAGTTCTTCGAACGCCTGGGCAGTTTGCATAAGGAGAAGCACATTCTGCCGGGGTTCTTCCACGACACCCTCGGCGAGAAGAACCGTGCGCCGGCCATTGCCAGTGCCCGCCGCTTCATCCTGCAGAACTTCGAGCGGCCGCTGGACCGCCCTTCCCTGCTGGACGCCGATCGCCTGGGCGCGACCTGCGCCGAAGCCGAAACCCTGGCCACGCCGCTGCCGCACAACTCGTTGCGTGACCTGTACTGGCGCATGACCCGTGCCAGCATGCGCTTTGGCAGCAAGCTGTCGGCCGGGGTGAAGCTGGGCTTCGACACCGGTTTCGACTCCGGTAGCACGCTGGATTACGTCTACCGCAATCGCCCCACCGGCACCTCGGCGCTGGGCAAGATGATTGACCAGAATTACCTGAACTCCATCGGCTGGCGCGGCATTCGCCAGCGCAAGTTGAACGTCGAAGAACTGCTGCGCCTGGCCATGGGCAAGTTGCGCGAAGAGAACCGCGAGGTGCGCATCGTCGACATCGCCGCCGGCCATGGCCGCTACATTCTCGAAGCGCTGCAAGGCGTCAGTCCGTTGCCGGAGTCGATCCTGCTTCGCGACTACAGCGACATCAACGTGCGCGATGGCAGTGCGCTAATCCTCGAAAAAGGGTTGGGTGACATTGCCCAGTTCGTCAAAGGTGATGCCTTCGACCGCCAGGACCTGGCGGCACTGGAGCCAAAGCCGACGCTCGCCGTGGTCTCCGGTTTGTATGAGTTGTTTGCCGATAACCAGATGGTCGGCGGTTCCCTCGCGGGCCTGGCCGAAGCGGTGGAGCCTGGCGGTTTCCTGGTCTACACCGGCCAACCGTGGCACCCGCAGCTGGAACTGATCGCCCGCGCCCTCACCAGCCACCGCGCCGGACAGGCTTGGGTGATGCGTCGGCGCACCCAGGCGGAAATGGACCAATTGGTTGAAGCGGCGGGCTTCCGTAAGATCACCTTGCGGGTCGATGAATGGGGCATCTTCAGCGTTTCGCTGGCTCAGCGAGTGCAGTAATGAGCGCCGTCATCGCCCCGGCCCGCGAGCCTGCCCTGCTGAAACCGGCGGTGCTGTGGCTGCTGTTGTTGGCGCCGCTGTTCTTCAGCACCTATGGCTACGCCACCTGGGTGACGGCGCAGCGTGACGACGTCGGCACGCTGGTGTTCGACTGGGAGCGTCATATGCCGTTCATGGCCTGGACCATCGTGCCGTATTGGTCGATTGATCTGCTGTACGGCCTGTCCCTGTTGCTGCCCACCAGCCGCGAAGAACTCAAGCGCCATGCCTTGCGCCTGCTCACGGCCCAGGTGATCGCGGTCAGTTGCTTTCTCCTCTGGCCGTTGCGCTTCACCTTCCCCCGGCCAGAAATGGATGGGGTATTCGGTTGGTTGTTCGAGGTGCTGGCCGGTTTCGACAAGCCGTTCAATCAGGCGCCGTCGCTGCACATTGCGTTGCTGGTGGTGCTTTGGGTTTGTTATCAGCGACACCTGCGGGGAATCTGGCGTTGGGTGATGCACGGTTGGTTCGCGCTGATCGGTGTGTCGGTGTTGACCACTTACCAGCACCATTTCGTTGACCTGCCTACCGGTGCCTTGGCCGGTTGGCTGTGTGTTTGGTTGTGGCCGCTGGATCGACCCAGTCCACTGCTGAGTGCGCGTCTGGCGGCGGATCCTGCTCGCCGACGCTTGGCCTTGCGTTATGGCCTGGGCGCGGCGGCGCTGTTCATTCCGGCGTTTGCTCTGGGCGGCGCGTGGCTCTGGCTGATCTGGCCGGCGGTCGCGGTGCTCAAGGTGGCGCTGAATTACCTGGTGTTCGGTGCCGACGGTTTCCAGAAGCGTGCCGACGGTCGCTTGAGTCCGGCAGCGCGCTGGTTGCTGGCGCCTTATCTGGCGGCGGCGTGGATCAATTCTCGCGGGTGGACGCGCAAGCATCCGCAGCCGGATCAGGTGGCGGATAACGTCTGGCTGGGGCGAATCCCCACGCCGATGGAATTGAAGGACAGTGCGTTTACCGGAGTGCTCGACCTCTGCGCGGAACTGTCCATGGACAGCTCGGGCATCGCCTATCGCTCATTGCCGGTGCTCGACCTGACGGCGCCGACCGCCGAACAATGCCTGAAAGCGGCAGAAGCCATTGAAAGCCTGCGCCAGCACGGGCCGGTGCTGGTCTGCTGCGCCTTGGGTTATTCGCGTAGCGCCACGGCGGTGGTGGCCTGGCTGCTGCACAGCGGCCGGGCGGCGAACGTTGATGCGGCGATCGTGCAAATCCAGCGCGCCCGGCCGCGCATTGTCTTGCATGCGGCGCACCGTTGGGCGCTGGAACAGTTATCCACAACCCGGGGAATTGTCCATGATCAGTGATATGGAACTGCACACCGTGGCGAGTCTGTTGCGTCGGGGTCACTCGCTGGATCAGCTTTCCACCGGGCTGACGCTGCTGGCGGTGCTGCTGGGGTTCGGGCAGTGGCTGGTGGGCGTTATCGATCCGTGGTTGCTGCTGTTGAGTGCCACACTGATCGTCCTCGGCGTGCTGGAAAAATACTGGGCGTTGCGCGTGGCGTTCGATGCCGATCTGTTCCAGCGCATGGCTGACAGTACGCAATCGCTGGCCGAGCGCACCTACACCTTGGATCAGGCCCTCACCTCCCTGGGCCTGCAACCGGCCGCACGTGCAGGGCGTCTGTGGACCGAACGCCGGCACGGCGCGTTGTTGCTGCTACGTCGGCAGTCGCGATTGCTGGCGGCACAAGTTGTCTTGACGCTGGGCTTCATCCTGGCCAGTCCCTGGCTAGCCTTTTCAGGATAAGGAATCCTCATGTTCGAACCCGTGGTCGCCAACCTCATCACCTCCGCCGCCCGCATGGTCACCGGCGCTCGCAGCCTGTGGCTCGGCTGCGCGCCGCAACCGGTGCAGCGGATCTACTTCGCCAACCACAGCAGCCACGGAGACTTCGTGTTGCTCTGGGCTTCGCTGCCACCGGCGCTGCGCAAGCTCACCCGCCCGGTCGCAGGCGCCGATTACTGGCAAACCAGCCCAGTGCGCCGCTACATCATCAACCGCGTGTTCAACGGTGTGTTGGTGGACCGCGAGCGCAAGGATCCTTCCTACAGCCCATTGCAGCCGATGCTCGAAGCGCTGGAGAACGGCGACTCGCTGATCATCTTCCCCGAGGGTACGCGCAATCCGGACGAAGGCCTGTTGCCCTTCAAGAGCGGGATCTACCACTTGATGAAGGCTCATCCCGAGGTCGAGGTGATCCCGGTGTGGATCGCCAACCTCAACCGCGTCATGCCCAAGGGCCGCGTGTTGCCTTTGCCGCTGTTGTGCACCACCAGTTTCGGTGCGCCGCTGTGCATCGAAGAGGATGAAAGCAAAGCGGATTTTCTAGAACGCAGCCGCGCCGCGCTGCTGGCACTGGCCCCGGAGCACGTCTGACATGGATCGATATACCCTGATGTTGTTTGGCGGGATTGGCGCCATCCTGGTGCTCGCTTCGCTGATCGGTTTCATTCTCAAGCTGCGGACTAAAGGCGCGCCGAATTCGGTCATTGAAAACCTCAATGCGCGGATCAACGCCTGGTGGATCATGGTGCTGGTGATCGGCGTGGCGTTCTGGCTCGGCAATGCCGCGGTCATCCTGTTGTTCTACGCGGTGTCGTTCTACGCCCTGCGGGAATTCCTCACCCTGACGCCAACCCGACGCAGCGACTACCCCGCGTTGGTGGCCGCGTTCTACCTGGCGCTGCCGCTGCAATACCTGCTGATCTACTACGACTGGTACGGGCTGTTTTCGATCTTTATCCCGGTGTACGTGTTCCTGCTGCTGCCGATCCTGGCGTCCTTGGGGGCGACAGCACGCACTTTTTGGAGCGCGCTTCCAAGGTCCAGTGGGGCTTGATGATCGCGGTGTTCTGCATCTCCTTCGTCCCGGCGCTGCTGACGCTGGACATCGCCGGTTTCGAAGGGCGCAACCTGTTGCTGATCGCGTACCTGGTGATCGTGGTGCAGCTCTCGGATGTGCTGCAGTACGTGTGCGGCAAGCTGTTCGGCAAACACAAGATCGCGCCGAACCTGTCGCCCTCGAAAACCGTGGAAGGGTTTGCCGGCGGTATTTTCCTGGCCTCGCTGATCGGTGGCGCGCTGTGGTGGATCACGCCGTTCAATCCCTGGCAGTCATTCCTCATCGCCTTGCTGATCAACCTGCTGGGGTTTGCCGGCGGCATCGTCATGTCGGCGATCAAGCGCGACCGCGGCGTCAAGGACTGGGGCCACATGATCGAGGGCCATGGTGGCATGCTCGATCGGTTGGACTCGGTGTGCTTCGCCGCGCCGATCTTCTTCCATCTGGTGCGGTACTGGTGGACCTGAAAAAGCCTGCGGCGAACATCTAAACCTGTGGGAGCGAGCTTGCTCGCGATAGCGTCAGGTCAGTCAACATCGATGTCGGCTGATCCACCGCTATCGCGAGCAAGCTCGCTCCCACAGAAGTTCGTCGCTTGAGCTTGGCACTTCAGCTGGACACATAACCCGTGGCGAGGGAGCTTGCTCCCGCTGGGGCGCGCAGCGGCCCCTAAACCAGCCGCTGCGGTGTGTCAGTCAGAACGGCATTCAGCTTGGAGGGGCTGCTGCGCAGCCCAGCGGGAGCAAGCTCCCTCGCCACAGGTGTGCAGTCAATCAGTCAAGGATCAGATGCGGCAGGAACCGGCTGGAATCCTTGGTGATCAGGCTGTTGTCTTCCCGCACGCCAATGCCGGCCGCCTGGTCGCCAATAACCCAGGAGCCGATCAGCGTGTAGCTGTCGTCAAACTTCGGCAACGGCGCGAATTCCTGGAGGATGAACGGGGCGTCGGTGTAGGGGCCGTCTTCTTTGACGATCAAGCCGTCGGCGGTTTGTAGCTCGATGTTGGCGCCTTCCCGGGAAAAGAACGGCTTGCGCACCCAGCCCTTGGGCACGGCTTTGCTGGTGTCGGTATCCAGGTGAGCCGCAAGCAGGTTCGGGTGACCTTTGTTGAATTCCCAGAGCAGCGGCAGGATGCCTTTGTTCGAGATGATCGACTTCCAGGCCGGCTCGAAAAACTGCGTATCGCACTGGGCAATCGCGGCGCCAAAGGGCTCGTGGAAGATGAACTCCCAGGCATGCAGCTTGAACAGGTGCGGAATCCAACGCTCTTGCAGGTCGACAAACCGCCCTTCGCTGTTGAGGCCGATGTCCTCGATATCGATATGCCGCGACTCGATGCCGACTTTTTCCGCGATCAGCCGCAAGTAGTCCGTGGTGCCTTTGTCTTCGACCGAGTCTTTCATCGAGGCGAAATAAAACGGCTGGGTGAGCTGCAACTGGGCGAAAGCCTGGTGCAGCTTGGTGTCGATGCTGTTGAACTGGTCGGCATGGGCCGGCAGTAAACCGCGTTCGATGCATTGTTCCAGCCAGCCCCACTGGAACGCCGCCGCTTCGTAGAGGCTGGTCGGCGTGTCGTAGTTGAGTTCCAACAGCTTGGCCGGGCCGCTGCCGTTGTAGGAGAAATCCATGCGCCCATACAGGTGCGGGTGGCCTTCAAGCCATGAAGTGCGCACCAGGTCGAAGAACGGCGCGGGAATGCTCAGGCGCTCCAGCAGCTCTTCGCTCTGGACCACGCGGGCCACCAGGTCCATGCACATGTCATGGATCTCGGTGGTCGGGTCTTCCAGGTCGTCCTCGATCTGCTTGAGGGTGAACTGGTAGTACGCGCTTTCGTCCCAATAGGGTTCGTCGTCGATGGTGTGGAACAGAAAGCCGAGCTGCTCGGCGGTCTGCTTCCAATCAGGACGCTCGGCGCAATGGATCTTCTTCATGGCGCTGGTTCCTCAACCGCCGGAGCTGCTCGAACCGCCCCAACCGCTGCGGGCGCTGGACTTGCTGCCGAAGCCGCCACGGGAGGTGGATGAGGCAACGGACATCGGCTTGCTGCTGGACTTGATGGAGTCGGTGTAGCTGCCGTATCGCGCCTGGTTGGACTTGGTAAACGTCGAGCCAGTCGACACCCGCTGGCTGAGCGTGGAGGAGCCGAAGCTGCCACGATCATCGCGGTAACGGTAGACCGGCTCGGAGAAATAGCTGTTGCGGTTGCCGCTCAGCATGTTGCCGATCAGCAGTCCGGTCAGCAGGTTACTGAAACCTCCACCGGTGTTCATCGCTTCCGAGGCCGGCAATTGGGCCTTGGCCGCGTCCACTTCCGATTGCGTAACCTCACCCTCGGCGCTCAGTTCGAAACCACCCAGCTTGGGGATGAACTTGCCGGCGGAGTCCTGCTGGCACCAATCGGGGACAAAATCGGCATCGCAATCGGCCTGGTTGTCGTACACCGGCGCAATGCGGCGATGCTCCGTCATGGCGGTCATGTAGGCGTCGGCGCAGATGTCGACCGGCAGCTTTTCATCGACACATTGCTGCACGGACTGGAAGTTGTACTTCTTTTTCAACTCGTAGGTTTTTTCCGTCGGCCCGCAGCCTGATATCGCCATGGCGACCGACGCGGCCAGCGAAAGCTGAACGTACTTGCTTCGTTTCATCGGGTTCTCCGTGGCGCAATCAGTTCGTGGAAGGCGTCATGCATGCGGCGTTCAACAGGCCGACGCTGATGGCCACGGCGGCGATGTAGATACCAGCGGCGATTTCACCCTTCTTGATCCGCTCGGACGCGCCCTTGAGCACCAGGCTGGTCACCAGGAACGCCAACAACTGAACGACAGCGGCGATCACCGTCCAGACGACGAAATCCAGCATGCTGATCGAGTAGGCAATCACGTTGCTGGCCGGGATGGCGAAACCAATGAGGGCACCGCTCAGGGCGATCGCCGCCGCCACGTTGCCCGAGCGGATCAGTTCGAACTCTTTGTGCGGCGTGACATGGATGTAGATGAACTGAAACAGCGCGAACAGCACGGCGGCGCCGAGGATGTACAGGGCGAAGCCAAACACGGCGGCCTTGTTCAGGGAAATGGAGAGCGCTTCAAGCATGGACTTCTTCCTTATTCAAAGAGTGTTCAGGTCAGTGGTGTACAGCGAAATACCCAGCGAAGTGCTCAAGCTGACGCTGCCTTCGGCGTCCTCTTCGACGGAGAACAACAGGAACTCGCGGCGATCCGTCAGGCCAGTGTCGCGGGCGTACAGCATCGAACGGTGCTCGACGCTGTAGGACTCGTCCGGATTGCTCACGCGCTCGCTCAACGTTACCAATTCTGTCTGGCCCGCCTCGGTGCCCCATTCGCGGGTGTACTCGACGCCGTCGTGGGTGTAGGTCGGCAGGCCGATCAGGCTTTCAGGGCCGGCCAGGCGACGCAACTCCGCTTCACTGTTGATCGTGACGTAGCTGAGGTAGTTGAACAGGATCACCGACTCGACCTGCCCGGCGATGTCGCCGCTGGTGTGCACTTGCAGCCAGTAGTCTTCGTCGTTCATGTAGCAGCGTGACAGCCAGTTCGACTGCCCGAGGTCGACGATGCCCAGGCTCCAGATCTGTTGGGAACCCGGGATGACCACGGTGCTGTTACCGTCGAGCAACAACTTGAGCGTGGCATCGAACATGACCTGCTTGCCGGAGGCCAGGCCCAACGGCCCGGCAACGGGCGCGCCATGGCTGGCTGTCGTGTTCGCGTTCGGGGCCTCAAGCCCCATCAACTGTTTAAACCACCCCATGGGAAATTTCCTTCAGACGCGTGGAGGCGATGTAGAAGAGATCTCCGCCCACGACGCGCGTGGCGCCGGGCGGGTTGATCGCTGGGTGTCGGGCGCCCTGGGCGCGGTAGCCGATCAGCGTAGCGTTGTGCTGCTCTTTCATTCGGGCGTAGAGGTCGCCGAACGTCGCTTCAAACGCCTCGGGCAGTTTCATCAGGTACTGGGTGGCGCCTTGACCGACGCAGAGCAGTTCATTGATGACCACTGACGAGCCCGGATCCTGGGAGGCGCGTACCAACATTTCGATGGCCATGCTTGAAGTGCATTCCAGGCTGGGCGCATAGGCGCTGGCGAGGGCGGCGATCTCACTGTCATTGAAGTGGGCGACCACATGCCCGGTCGGCCCCAGTTGATTGACCGCCAGCACGGTGGCCAGGGTCAGGTCGTCGGAATGGGTGCGCACCAGCACGCGTTCGGCGCCCGGCACGCCGGCACGCTGCAACAGCGCAACGGAGGACAGGCTGTCGCCCTTGATGAAGGATGTCTTGCCGGGCATGGGGTTTTCTTCGAGATCGCAATCGCAGATGACGATCAGGTTGTCGTTCGACGTTTCGTCCTGCAGCAGCAATTCAATGACCCGCTCGCTGGAGGCGCCCTCCCAGCCGATGAGAACGGTGTGGCCGGTCTTGCCGGTGAAATCGCCCTTGCCCTTCATGCCTTTTCTCCAAACATCGATGACGCTGCTGGTGGTTTTGCCGATGGCTGCCGTCAGCAGCGCAATGCCCCCGAGCATGACCCAGGACGCGACGAAAATTCGCCCGGCGGATGTCTGTGGCAACAGATCGCCATAGCCGACGGTGAGCGTGGTGGTGAGATAGAAGTAGATAAACGTGGCGGCGGCGATGAGGTGCTGCTCGCCCAGGAGCACCAGGCCGATCCAGGCCGTCGACAAGTGCACGCCCAACGCAATGACCAGGCCCGCCCAACCGAACCGATGGAAGAAGGACGATGCGTACGTGCGCAACAAAAGGAAAATCGACATTTCGTCCCTGACTCCGTGGGGCTTTGTTCCTGGCGGGAAATCGCTCTGGTGTCTGAATGCTTGAGCGTAGTGGCCGGACAGCATTAAACCTGTTGCGGGGCTTGGATAAAAGTACTTCGGTGACAATAAACCCGGTGACTTCCAGGAAAGCAGGACTCACGCACAAAACCTGATGACGAGCACAAACCTGTGGCGAGGGGATTTATCCCCGCTGGGCTGCGTAGCAGCCCCAAAGCAGCGAACACCATCCAACTGACACACTGAGGCGTCAGGTTTTAGGGCTGCTGCGCAGCCCAGCGGGGATAAATCCCCTCGCCACAAGGTGTGTGCCTGGTCTGCCTTAGCTTGCCTTGCCTTGGCTGGTCTTCACCAAGGCAAGGCCCAGCCCGTTACTCAGCCGATTTTTTCTTCAGGCGTTCCAGGATCGCATTGGCGCTGCCTTCGTTCGGCGTGATGCCGGCGTCGCGCAGCTTGCGCTCCAGGTCGGTGCCGGTCGAAGCGTCGGCCAATTCGTCCTGGGCTTGCAGTTCAGCCGCGCGTTGCTGTTGCTTGGCCTGCAGGCGGTTGAGCGTGCCGACAGCCGTTTCCAGCTTGCCGTTGGCACCGCCACTGGCGATTGAAGCACTGACCTGGGCTTTCTGTACGCTTTCACGGGCCTTGGCCATGTCCACCTGCTGACGCAGGCTTTTGATGCGGCTTTCGGCCTTGGTGATGTCTTTGCGCATGTTGTCCGCGTAACCACCGAATTCGGTCGCGTGCTTTTGCTCGGCGTCCAGTTCATTGGTCAGGGTCGAAATGGCTTCGGCCACTTCCAGCGCCAGGTCTTCACGGTTGGCCTGGATCGCGGCCAGGGCCTTGGCTTCCAGGTCCTTGATCTTGGCGTTGTACTCGCCCACGCGATCCGTCGACAGTTTGTGCTTGGCCATGATGGTGACCAGCTCACGCTTGGCGTTGGCCAGCGCGGTGTCGGCATCGCGAATTTCCTGGTCGAGGATGCGCAAGGCCTGTTGGTCGACGATCGATTCGCCGACTTCGTTGGCACCGCCACGCAGGGCGGTGAACAATTTGCTCCAGATGGACTGAGTCATGGGACAGTTCCTGTTCGGCGAAATTAAATGAAGAAGCGTTCGAAGGCTTCGCTGGCGCGCTGGACGTTGTCGACGAGGGTTTTCACCTCGGTCACGACGTTGGTCAGGCTGGAATCGGAGCTCAAGGCGCCGAACATGTTGTAGACGACCTGCCCGTTGGGCATGGACTCGATACCGATCGAGGACAGCGGGAACATTTCCCGGCTACGCAGCACGGCATCATTGAAGGCCGCAACGTCGTTGATCGACTCGACATCCACCAGGACGGTATCGACGATGACTTGATCGCCCACCACCGCGATGTAAATCGGCAAACCACCAAAATCGTTCATTTCCAGCTTGATGCTGGACTCGGAACCTTGAACGAGGGAGAGGGTGATTTCGTTCGCCACCACTTCATCCAGGGCCTGAAGGGCGCTGTAGAGGCGGTCGATGTTCCAATTGTTACCTGCGCTCATGTAATTCTCCGACATGAATGAGCCAGCCAGAATCGGTTGGCGTAGCTGTTTCTCCATCTGCTTGAGCAGGCTTCGGTTTTCGGGAAGCACCCAAGTCTCGTGTTTCACATACCCGGCGGCACTCAAGCCCGCGCGCATCTGCTTCATGTAGAAGCTCGACGGTTTTTTCGCGGAGGATTTCGATCGCTCTCCCTTGCGGCTCGCTGAATCGGTCACAGGTCCGTCTGGCGGATCTGCTGGAGAGCTACTTGGCATGGTGCGGACCTCACTGTGAAAAACTCACGCGTGAGAAACACTACAGGTAGTTTTAAAAGCCCACAATAGCTCACGCGTGAGATTTTATTGATCACAAGCACCGACCGCTCTTGTGGCGAGGGAGCTTGCTCCCGCTGGGGCGCGAAGCGGCCCCTAAGCCCAGTACCGCGGTGTGTCAGTTAAACGTGCACTCAGCTTTTGATGGGGCTGCTGCGCAGCCCAGCGGGAGCAAGCTCCCTCGCCACAGGGGACCGGGATGGCCTTATGGGTAACTGAAGCTCTTGACCAGCGTCAGCTCGCCCACTGCCCGCATCGGCACCAGGAAGGTTTCCATCTTTTCGTTTGGCGTGCCTTCTTCCGTGATGATGGTCACCTGCGCCGTGGTCAGGGCTTGTTGCGCTTGCTCTCCACCGCCCTCACCCTCTTCGTCGCCCTCCTCACTGCGATAACCGCCGCCGTAGTAGTTCACGTACACCAAGTACTGGCCTTTGATCGGCGCGGGCATGGCGAAGATTTCCGGGCCGTAGCCGGTGGTGACGTCAACATCGAGCGCGGCGCCGTTGGGAACGACGCGGTCGCCGTACCAGATGTGGGCGCCGTCGGGGGTGACGAGGTGCAAGTCCAGGTCGGTGCCATCGCTGTCCCAGGTCAGCAAGACCCGCAGCTTGGCCGGGGTGGCGCCACCGCTGGTGTTGAGGAACTGCGTACGGTGGCGCTGCTGGCCATCGGGGCTGCGCACTTCAACGCTGTTGCTGCCGTTGGGGAACGAGAACGGCCGGTCGAAGCGACCTTCCTCATCCAGCTTCAGCGGCAGGCTGACGCCGTTGACGATCAACTGGCCCGGCGCATTGCTGTCCTTGGGCGCGCTTTTGATCTGCCCAGTGATGCGGGCGGTGTTGGCCTGGCCTGGGGGCGTATTGACCGACGAGGCCGGGTAGTTGACGGTCTGGCTGAAGCTTTCGCCTTCACCGCCCGGCGCCCCGCTGCGCCAGCCGCCAATGGGGGTGTCGAGCTTGATGGAGTCAGCGGCCATGGCCGGTGGCAACGCGGTCAGGGCGCAGAGCAACAGCAAGACCTGTGGATAACGGAGTGTCATGGTCTATTCCAGCAAGAGGTGACGGGCGAGCCCTTCGATATAGGTTTCGTCCTGGCCGTTGGGGTGAGCTTCAAAGGCCAGGTGCAGATATTCATGGGTCAGGTCGAGGCGGTCCTGCAGCGACAGCACGCCGCGCACATAGATGCGCTGGCGCTCGCGGTCGACGTAAGGCCGGCCGAAGGCGACGCGGCAGACGGCGAAAGAACTGATTTCGTTGTAGCCCACTTCGCTTTCCAACCGCGAACGCCAGCCGCGCCGTTGTTTCAGCAGCCAATCCTGGGCGGCGGGCAATGCCTCGCAAGACGCCACCGGATTGTCCCAGCGGCTGAGGCTGGCGCGTGGGTAGGCATGCAGCAGGATGGCGTCGTAACGCTGGCCGCCGTTGGCCTGTTCGACGGCTTGCAGCCAGGACAGCTTGTCCGGGCCGGCCTGGTCGGAGTGATAGGTGACATCGGTGCCGGCCAGGACCAGATCACTGGTCCAGGCCGCAATCGCACGGGTTTCAGCCGTCGCCGGGCGTGGCGCGACGCGCTGGCGATGGCTGCTGTCGTCGATGCTCAGGCAATCGCCGTGGCGCTGGGCGTTTTGCAGCAGGTAGGTGCGGATCGCCACGGCCAAGGCCTTGGCGGCTTCGACGGGCTCGGCCTTGGCTTCGCGTTGCAGGACCCGGGCGACGTATTCCTCCCGGTCCAATCGCGCCACCAGCTTGCCGGGCATCAGGAACAGCTCGCCGTCGCTGTGGATATCCAACTGATTGCCGTTGGCGAATTCGACGCGGTAGTCACCGCGCAGTTGCCCCGGCGCGGCCGGGCGGTCGCCCGACATCACCCGTTGCAAGGGATAACGGGCAAACAGCCCCACTTCCACGCAACGCCCGGTTTCCGCTGGCCAACGCGACGGTAGCGCCGCCGCCAAACCCTCACCATAGACCTTCAGCACCTGCTGGCTGGTGCCGCGTCCACCGGCCCACACCGGAGTACCGTCCGCCAGCCAACCGGCGAAACCGCCCTGACGGGACGACGGCCCCTGATTACCCAGCCAGCTCCAGGTCTTGACCCGCAGACGGCTGCCCAACTCGCCGACCAGTCGCCCGTCCGCCGCGTTGAGCACCACGTCCAGCAGCACCCGCCGCGCTTGATCCTGGGCCGGCAGCGTGGCCAGGGTCTTGAGCAGTTCAACGACGGGCACCTGGGTCTGGGGTTGCAAGGCCGGCAAGTCCAACAGCCATGCCGGCGCCTGGCGGGCCTGCCAATAGTCGCGCCAGTTCGAGGCCGAAAGCCCGAGCCGCTGAGGTTCGAAATACAAGCCGCAGGATTTCACCAGCGCCTGGTCGCGTCCAATGCTCTGCCCGGCATTGCAGCAGTAGACCTCTTCCTTGGACTCACCCCGGCATTCATAGACCGGTTCACGGGCGTCGGTGTCCACCAGCCAGGCGTAGACAAAGATCTTCCACAGACTGCCCAACGGCGCCTGCAAGGAATCCGGCAGCGGCTGGCGGTCGAGCACCTGGGTCTGGCTGACCCGCAACAGTTGCCCGTCGAAGGCCAGGCGCAACGGCTCGTCCTGCGCTGTCGCCAGCGCAGGAATCAAGCACAACAACCACCCAAGCCACCGCCTGCGCATGTCAGTTAACCGTGATCTGACCAAGCGCCGGTTTCTGTTCCCGTGCCTGATGCTGTGGCGCGTAGACCTGGGTGAAGCGCACCGGCGGCAAAGTGAACTGGCCCTTCTGGGAGAAGCGCACCAAGTGCCGCAGGCGCAGCTCGCCACTGAGGGCATCCACCGGCACTGCATACGCCATCTGGCCCGGTTCGAAGCGCGCCCTTTCCAGGGAAGTCGGTTCGCTGTCGGCCTTGCCCATCAACTGGATGCCCCAAGTGGTGCGCTCCACATCGGCGCCCGGCGGCAACGGCACTTCAAGCATGCCGTAGCGCAGCGGTGTCGGCGCCTTGCTGTTGATGATGACTTCATCCAAGTAGAGGCTGTCGCTGGACAACGGCTTGTTGCCCACGGCTTCGAGCTTGAAGGTGAACGCCTCGTCGCCCGGCACCAAACGCGACAGGCGCCGGGTAATGGACACGGCCATCGGCGCCAGCGGCGGTTGCTGGCTCTGGAAGCTCAGTGCGGCTTGCAGTGGACGCTCCTGGGCACCGGTGAGGGTCAGTTGGGTCGGCAACTGCGCGCCTTGCCATTGCCAGTAGGTTTCACCGGTCGCGCCTTGCTGGGCTTTCCAGCCTTCGCCCGGGGCCAGGGCCACGGCTGGCGCGGCCTGTTCGATGCTGCGCTGCAGCCAGGTCAAGGCCAGGGCCCGTTCCAGGGTCGACTGTTGCGGCAGCACACGTTCCAGCAAGGCGCTGGCGCGGGCCTGGTCGAAGGTTTGCAACGACAGGACCAGGGCTTCGACGAATGGCTGCGAGCTGAGTTCCAGCTGCTGTTGCGCGGCGTCCACCTGACGGCTGAAGGCGGCCGGCAACGGCACCTTCGCCTGCTTGGCGAGGGACGCGGTCAGTACGCGGGCGCTAGCCAAGCCAAGGGCTGAATCCGGCGCGCTCATGACCAGGCTGTCTTCACCGCTGTCCAGCACGCTTTCGGTAGTGTCTTCACTGGCCTTGGCCAGATCGTCCATCAGCCCGCTGAGCAGGGTGTTCACCGGCAATTGCATCTGCTTGGCGAACGACAGGATCAACGCCCGTTGCAGCAGCGGCGTATCACCGGCCTGCTTGGCGTAGACCTCCAGCACCCGCTGCCAGTGTTCCGGCGGTAGGCTCAGGTCCAGGGCCTTGCTGGCGTGCCAGTCGGCGTAATAGGCGTAGGCCGTGAGGAACGCATCCGGCTCACCGTCCTGGCCCCACCAGGTGAAGCTCGCCGACGGCCCGGCCATTTGCACCAGGCGCAAGCGGCTGTTTTGCATGATCAGGCGCAAGCGATCGCGGATCTGCGGGTTCGCCGCCAGGGTCGGGTAGGCGATGCTCAATGGCAGCAGACGGCTGGCGGTCTGCTCGACGCCACCGTAGGGGTAGCTCAACAAGTCATCCAGGGCCGAACGGAACAACGCTTGCGGGCTGTCATCCAGGCGCAGGCGGATGTCGCTGGCGTCGGCCGGCAGGGTCAGCGGGGTCTCGCCACTCGCTACGTCGAAGCGCTGGCTCTGGGTGACTTGCCAACCATTGCCGCTGGCGTTCAGGCGCACCGCCAAGGTGTCCTGGGTTTCGCCGTTCACTTGCAACTGCACGCTCAGGTCGCCGCTGCTCAGTTCGATTGCCGGCAGCGCCACATAGTTGATGCCGTTTTTCAGCTCTGCCACCACCCGTTGTTCAGTACCGGCATAGCGGATCAGCAGTTCAGTGGTCAGCGGCTTTTCCGCCTGGCTGAAGGCGAACAGGCCCAGTTGCGGCTTATCGCCCGTGCGGAAGCGGGTCGGGCCGCTCCACTTCAGGTACAGCGGTTTTTCCGAGGCGATGAATTGTTTCTTCTGCCCCACCTGGCCGTCGTCAGAGATGGCCCGGGCGGTGATGCGCCAGCGGGTCAGGGAATCCGGCATCTTGAAGGTGAAGCGGACCTTGCCGCTGGCGTCGGTGACCAGCTCCGGTTGCCACGCAGCCGTGTCGACGTCTTCACGCCGCGGCCGCTCCAGCACCTTGACGCCACGCTCGCTGCGGTTGGCCTTGCCCGGCGCGCCAGGGCTGCCCGGCAGCGCCACGTCGTAGCTGATGAACGACAGGCTGGCGCTAGTGCGCACGTTATTGCGACGCGGGTGATAGAAGAACTGGTCGATGGTCGGCGCCACTTCCGGTTGCAAGGCATAGACCATTTCGTCGACGACGCTGACGGTCAGGTGCGCCGGAATCGCCTTGCCGGCGAACTGGGTGCTCAGGTCCACGGTCACCGTGTCGCCAGGGCGGTAGGTGGCTTTGTCAGTGACGACCGCCACATCGATCTGCGGTGCAACCACCTTGATACCGGCGTTCTGGAAGCTGTACTGGCCGCCCTTGGTGTAGAGCACCGAGAACGTCAGGTTCGGGGCGAAGGCGTCCTTCACTGGAATGCGCGCGCGATATTGGGTGTCGCTGAGTTTTTCCATCTTCAGCCAGTCACTGCCCTTGGACAACAGCGCCGTGGCCTCGACCTTGTCCCGCTCAAGGGACAGCAGCGCATCGCTGACCGGTTCCGGGAAGGTGATCAGGGCCAGCGCTTCGTCACCGGCCTTGTATTCGGCTTTATCGAGGACGATCTCGACCGTGCCCGGCACGGCCTTGATGCCTTCACCGGTCACCGCATGGGCGGCGGCGCCGATGACCCGGCCGTGGTCGTCCTTGAGCGTCAGGTTGTAGGTGCCGGGACGATCGAAGGTCAGGCTGAAGCCCTTGTCCTTGGCCGTCAGCTTGCCTTCACCCGTAGTCTGGTCTTCCAGGCGCACCCAGGCGTAGCTGCCCGGGGTCACGGCTTTGGCTTGTTCGTTGCCGCCTTCGTTGGCGTAGCTGAACGCCACTTTCTGGCCAACGGCGCTGAAGCGCTGGGGTGCGCTCAGGCGGAAATTCGCCGCGCCACGGTCGATGAGGATTTCCTTGGTGGTCTTGACCCGATACGCCGCGCCATCGCTGGCGAACACGGTGAGGGTGTAGCGGCTCGGCTTGTCGGCGGCCGGCAGGTCGAGGGTCGCGTTGCCCTTGGCGTCGGTGGTCACTTCGCTACTGGTCAGCTCGACCGGGAATTGCCCCAGGTATTGCAGCTCGTTGTCCACCATCGACAGTTGCTGGGCCCGCAGGCTCAGGCTCACCGTGGCGTTGACCACCGGCTTGCCATCCGGGTATAGCAGCACCAGGTTGCCCTTGACCGGCTCGCCAGTGCGGTAATCCTGCTTGGCCAGGTTCAAGGCGATTTCAAAGTGCGGCTTGATGTACTCAGCCACGCGGAAGGCGCTGCTGTAGAGCTGGTCCTTATAGCTGAAGCGCAGCTCGTAGCCGCCGGCCACGGCGTTTTCCGGCAGTTGGAAACGGCCCTGGGTACCGGCCTTGGAATCCAGCTTCAGAGCCAGGGTTTGCAGGGCGGTGCCGGTGGCATCCAACACGCTGACATTGACGTCGGCGGCCGCCGGTTGCACCGAATCACGGGCGTTCTTGAACTCACGGCCGACGATTTTCAGCGACACCCAATCCCCCGGGCGATACAGCGGCCGGTCGGTGAAGGCATAGAGCTTGGTGTCGTAGATTTCGCTGTCGTAGTAGAAGTTCTCGGAGACGAATACGCCGCCCTCCTCGTCTTCGCCAATGACGAACGAGCGTTCCGGACTGACGTGCTTGAGGCGCAGCAAACCGTCTTCATCGGTGGCACCGCTGCTCATCACACCCAGGCCGTCGGTCCACAGCACATTGACCTTGGGCACCGAACGCCCTTCATGCTTGCGTGCGGCCCAGACCAGCAACTCGTCGCCGGCAATCTTGCTCACCGCCACGGTGTTGGAAACGAAGACCATGGTGGTCGCGCGGTACTTACCAATCAACGCCTCCACCAGGTACAGGCCCGGTTTCAACTGGCCCAGCGGCACATAGACATTGCCCGGCGCGACACTGACGAACTCACTGGACGAACCGGCCAGGTTGACGCCCGCCGGCGGCTGGATCGGCTTGGCCTGCCACAATGGATAACGGAACTGGCTGACCACCGGCAAACCCGGGATCAAGGCAAATTGTGCCGGTGCGTCGTACGGCGTCGGCGCCACCAGGGCGTCGCCGATCTTCAGCTCCGGCACTTCTTCGGTCACTTGCTGGCGGGACTCGTAGGAGAACGCCCGCTGCATCACCCGACGGGACTTGCGGTACCAGTTGTCCCACAGGTACGCGAGGGTGTTCGACAGGCCTTCGCCTTTGAACTGGCCGTCGCTGACCACGCGGTGCAGGTTCTTCTGGCGCTTGAGAAAGTCCAGCGGCTTGTCGATGCGATAGACGCGGATATCGGCACCGCCATAGGGCTCCATGCGGAACCGGCGATAGTCGCGGCCCGGCGCTTCGAGGCGAACCATGGCCTGCTCATCGCTGGCAAAGCTGCTGTCGGCCAGCAGGAAGAAGCTTTCACCGGCCACCGGCGTGTAGCCGCTGGGCTCCACCGTGTCTTCGGCGTTCACGAGAGGGGCCAGCAACAGGGCAAACAGCAGGGGCAATTTTGAACACAAGCGCAGCATGCGGGCACCGGTCATTGGGAGAGAAAGTTGAGTCGATAGACGCCGATGAAGTTGGGGTTGGCTGCGTCGGGTATCCATCGGGTGTCCTTCCAGTTCATGAGTTGTTGCAGGCTTGCGGAGCGCATGCCGTTGTCGGTAGGGGTTGTGGTGCCGGTGTGATAGGCGATGTAGCGGCCCATCCAGATCATCAGGTGCTGGTCGTCGCCCTGATCGAAGAACATCAGGTCGCCGGGACGGGCCTGGGCGACATCGCGGCCCACCAGGCGACTGTTGAACTGGATCAGCTTGATGGCGTTGACGTAGGGCCCGACCTTGCCGCCGCCCTGCTGCCATTGCTGGGCGAGGCGCCGTTGCGCATCGCTGAGGGGCAATTCCGGTGGCAGGTAGCGATTGGACAGGCCATTGCTGCGCAGCCATTTGTCATCGTGGACCTTCAGCGCTTCATTGGCGGCAAAGCGCACCAGCCCGGCGCAGTCTTGCTGATACCAACGCGGGCTCGGGCCTTTGGTCAGCTGTTCCTGGGCAATGCGCACGAACCAGGCACGAAACACCTGGGACTGCTGCACATCCAGCGACGGTGCCTCGACGGCCAACGCCGGCCCGCCCAGCAGCAGCGCCAGCAGCAGCGCCCATCCGGGATTTCGAATCAGTCCTGTCACAGGGCTTTCCATTCCAGCGGCAGCCATTGCCAGTGACCGTCCGGCTCGCTGCCTTCGGGCAACGTCAGGGCGTATTTGCCGTAGCCGCCGAGGGTGCGCAGTTTCGGGATCAGGTAGGTTTGCGCGGCGTTGTAGAACACCGGTTCCATGTCCTGGGGCAGGCTGTCGAGGGTTTCGCGCTGCATCAGTTGCGCCATGGAATCCGGGCCGAAGTAGAACGGCATCAGCAGGTCCTTGGGCACCACGTCAGCCATGGGCGGGAAGCGCTTGTCGAGGGTGCCGAGGGCTTTGTCCACCAGCTTGTCGTCGAGGGAAAACAGCAACGTCGAACCGTGGCGCGCCAGACTGACCCGCAGGAACGCCTTGCCGGTAATCGCGTCAGGCTGCTCCGCTTCCTTGGCCAGGTAGGGGCCGAAGTTGGAGCTGACCTGGCGCAGCCACTGGTGCGTCGGGCCTTGCTGCTTCTCGACCACCGGGAAGGCATGTTCGGCGACGTTGTTTTCATAGGCGCCCACCATCGAACCGAACAGGTTGCCCAGGTCGGCGTCGAGCTTGCCGTCGTCTTCGTTCAGGCTCGCCACCAGCAGCGGCGTGTACAGGCGCGAATCGGCGTACCAGCACAGGCCCGCCGCGCCGGCCATATGGTCGACCATGGCCTGGGCGGCCTTGTCGTCGGCGCCGAGTTTTACCAGCAGCGGCTTCTGTTGTTCGGCCGCCAGGGGCAAGGTTACGCAGGCACTGGCGCCCATGGGCATGGCTTGCCAGATCGGCTTGAAGTCGAAGTCCGGCTGGTTTTCCAGCTCGTCCATGGCCAGGAAGCTGTGCCAGCCCTTGTCGTCCATGTCGAAACGCAACCCGGCGAAGTTCGGGATGAAACGCTGGTAGCCCATGGCGAGCACGCTGGCGTTGACCGAGATGCGTTGCTTGACCTCCGGTGCCTTGGACGGCAGGCCGAAGGCTTCGGGGAAGAGTTTGTCGCCGTTGAGCAAGGCGGCCAGGGCGGTCGTCGAAACGCTGCCCGGTTCAACTGCGGACCCGCTGGCCGGGTCGTACAGCTTGGTCGGGTTGGACAGCACGACCAGCTTGTCGCCATGGGAGGCGAAGAGCAGGGATTTGCTGGCGTTGTAGCTGAGTTGGTAGAGCGCGACGTCATCGCCGCCGACTTTCAGGTCGCTGAGTTTGCTCAGCTGCGTATCGTCCAGGGCAACTTTCGCCAACGGTTCGAGCATCTTGGCCAGGCCACCGCGGTCCATCACCAGCAGGAAATCCTTGAGACGACCGTCGGCACCGCGCCACAGCGCCACATCGGCCGGCTGGTCGAAAATCTCCTCGATCAGGCTGTCCTGCAACTTGAGGTCATGCTCGTAGATGATCCGGCGCAGGCTGCCGATCAGCCCCAGGCGGTCGGCGTGGGCCTCGTAATAGAAGACGAAGTCCTCGGTGAGCGTGGCCTTGAGGAACGGCACCGCCAACAGGTCCTTGGGCAACTGGCTCAGGGAATGCGCCTCGAGCAAGCCGTCGGGCCGGCTCAGGCCGAGCTTGTCCAACGCCAACTCCATGGGCGGCGCCTTGGGCTTGGTCATGAACCAGCCCAACCCGGCGGCGACACCGGCCACCAGGCACAGCCCGATCAGCAGCGCCGGCCAGCGGCGTACAGGTTTGGCGACAGGGGTCGGCGTGGTCGGGGAAGCAGTGTTGTCGCTCATATTCACAAGGGCCTGTTCATCCGTGGAGCGGATACTTAGTAGTTGAAAGTCTTGACCAGCAACAGATCGCCAATGGCGCGCAGGGGCACGACAAAGGTCTCGCGTTTTTCATTGACGGTGTTTTCGTTGAGCACC
Organism: Pseudomonas brassicacearum; assembly: GCF_000585995.1. NCBI lineage: Bacteria > Pseudomonadati > Pseudomonadota > Gammaproteobacteria > Pseudomonadales > Pseudomonadaceae > Pseudomonas > Pseudomonas brassicacearum. The sequence goes on from NZ_CP007410.1 coordinate 5,903,805, forward strand.
AGGTTGATCTGCGAGGTAATGACCTCGTTCTCGTTGCTGGTTTCGTCGAAGTTATAGCCGCCGTTGCCGTAGTTGCCCCAATAGTTCACGTAGACCAGGTAAGTGCCGTGCATCGGCGCGGTCATGGTGAACATTTCAGGGCCGGGGCCATCGACACCATCCGGGTCAAGGCCGCCGCCGTTGGTCAGCGCCGGTTGGCCGAAGAACGCATGCTGGCCGTCGGGTGTAATGATGTGCAGGTCCAGTTCGGCCTTGGGGTCGTCCCAGCCCAGCACCACGCGGATCTGCGCCGGGGTCCGCAGGTTGTTGGCCTCATAGAACTGCACCCGCTTGAGGGACTGGCCCTCGGAGCTGCGCACTTCGACGCTGTTGGAACCGGCACCGAACGCATACGGTCGAGCGAAACGCCCCTCGTCGTCGGTGTAGAGATTAAGTGGATTGCCGTTGACCGCCAGGCTGTGGGGCGGACGGGCGGCGCCCATAGCCTTGAGTCGGCCCTCGATCATCGTGCGGTTGCGCTGCACGCCCCGGTCGATGGGCGGTGTGGGGTAGGCAACTTGCGGGTTTTCAGTGCGATCGAGCAGGCCGCTGTAGCGCCAGCCCCCCACCGGTTCCGACAGCTCAGCCGAAGGCTGCGCCCACGCCATCGGCGCGCCCATGAGCACGATCAACAATGAAAGAAAACGCACGTATGCCTCCTGCCATGCATGACGCCACCCGGCGCCAATCCTCAGCGCAGCTTGTCATTATTCGGGTTTCGTCTGAAGGCCCCGTCGCAAGGGGGCCGTAGATGGCGCGAAGATTAGCTATTCGGCAGTTTTTCCACAATCGGTGAACGCGCGATTATGTGTGGGAAATCACGTACTGAAAGGTGCGTGAGCCGAATAGAGCCGTTATTCGGCTCACGAAATGAGCCGAATACGGAAACTGACGTTTATTTCGCAGGCAAACCCGCGGCGAGGGAGCTTGCTCCCGCTGGGCTACGAAGCAGCCCCAACCTGCTGGGGTTGAACCGGATTGCGACTGCTGCGCAGTCGAGCGGGAGCAAGCTCCCTCGCCACAAAAGCAGGTCGGTGCAAGCCCACCGTCGCGCTTCGGTTTGCCCCGCCCTGATTTGCCCCAAAACCCCATGTCTGCTAGTGTCGCGCCCGTTTAACAGTCAACCGGAATCGCCGCCATGGCCCGTAAAAAAGCTGCACTGGACTTCGAACAATCTCTGGCCGACCTGCAAACGCTGGTCGAACGGCTGGAGAACGGCGAATTGTCGCTGGAAGACTCGCTGACCGCCTTCGAGCAAGGCATCGGCTTGACTCGCGACTGCCAGGCGGCGCTGGCCCAGGCCGAACAGAAGGTGCAATTGCTGCTCGAACGTGACGGTGAATTGACCGAAGAGCCTTTCGACGCGGAACAGCCTGAATGATCGGCGCTTATCAGGCCGGCAGTCAGGCCCGGGTCAATGCTGCACTGGACACCTTGTTCAGCGCCCCGAGCCCTGAGCTTTCGCGGCTGTACGAAGCCATGCGCTACAGCGTGATGAACGGCGGCAAGCGGGTGCGTCCACTATTGGTCTACGCCGCGTGCGAAGCCTTGGGCGGTCAGGCCGAACAGGGCAATGGCGCGGCCTGTGCGGTGGAGCTGATCCACGCCTATTCGCTGGTCCACGATGATTTGCCGGCCATGGACGACGACGACCTGCGCCGCGGCCAGCCCACCACCCACAAGCAATTCGACGAAGCCTGCGCGATCCTCGCCGGCGACGGCTTGCAGAGCCTGGCCTTCAGCGCCCTGGTGGACCCGGCCCTGAGCGATTGCCCGGCGCAGATTCGCCTGGACATGGTCAGCACCCTGGCGCTGGCGGCGGGCCCCGCCGGAATGGTCGGCGGCCAGGCCATCGACCTCGGTTCAGTGGGCCTGAAGCTGGACCAAAGCGCCCTGGAGTACATGCACCGGCACAAGACCGGCGCCTTGATCGAGGCGAGCGTGCGCCTCGGCGCCCTGGCCAGCGGTCGGGCCACGCCGGCACAATTGCAAGCCTTGCAGACCTACGCCCGGGCCATCGGCCTGGCGTTCCAGGTGCAGGACGACATCCTCGACGTCGAAAGCGATACCCAAACCCTGGGCAAGCGCCAGGGCGCCGACATCGCCCGGGATAAACCGACCTACCCAGCCCTCCTCGGCCTCGACGCAGCCAAGGCCTACGCCCTGGAATTGCGCGACCTGGCCCTGGCGGCGCTGCGACCCTTTGACGCGGCGGCCGAGCCGTTGCGCGACCTGGCGCGCTATATCGTCGAACGACGCAGCTGATACGGGGTCAACCCCTTTAGACTGCGTATCGGCCAAGTTCCGGCCAACGCGTGGGCAGCTTGCGATGCATAAGGTAAACTGCCGCCTCTTTCTATACCTATAACGATTCGCCTGATGCCCACGACGTTTCAAGAGATTCCCCGCAAGCGCCCGACCACGCCCCTGCTGGACCGCGCCAACACGCCGGACGGCTTGCGTCGCCTGGGTGAAGCCGAGCTGGAAACCCTGGCCGATGAGTTGCGCCTGGAACTGCTCTACACGGTCGGCCAGACCGGCGGGCACTTCGGTGCCGGCCTGGGCGTCATCGAGCTGACGATCGCGTTGCATTACGTGTTCGACACCCCGGACGACCGGCTGGTATGGGACGTCGGGCATCAGGCCTACCCGCACAAGATCCTCACCGGTCGGCGCGAGCGCATGGGCACGCTGCGTCAGAAGGACGGCATTGCCGCCTTCCCGCGCCGTTCCGAGAGCGAGTACGACACCTTTGGCGTCGGCCATTCCAGCACCTCCATCAGCGCCGCCCTGGGCATGGCGATTGCCGCCCGCCTGCAAAACAGCGAGCGCAAGGCCATTGCCGTGATCGGCGACGGCGCACTGACGGCAGGCATGGCCTTCGAGGCGCTGAACCATGCGCCGGAAGTCAACGCCAACATGTTGGTGATCCTCAACGACAACGACATGTCGATCTCGCGCAACGTCGGCGGGCTGTCCAACTACCTGGCGAAAATCCTCTCCAGCCGCACCTACGCCAGCATGCGCGAAGGCAGCAAGAAGGTCCTGTCGCGCCTGCCCGGCGCCTGGGAAATCGCCCGTCGCACCGAGGAATACGCCAAGGGCATGCTGGTGCCCGGCACGCTGTTCGAAGAACTCGGCTGGAACTACATCGGCCCCATCGACGGCCATGATTTGCCCACCCTGATCGCCACCTTGCGCAACATGCGCGATCTCAAGGGCCCGCAGTTCCTGCATGTGGTCACCAAGAAAGGCAAAGGCTTCGCCCCGGCGGAAGTCGATCCCATCGGCTACCACGCCATCACCAAGCTCGAACCCCTGGACGCCCCGGCCGCCGCGCCGAAAAAGGCCAGTGGACCGAAGTACTCCAGCATTTTCGGCCAATGGCTGTGCGACATGGCCGCCGCCGATCCACGCCTGGTGGGCATTACCCCGGCGATGAAGGAAGGCTCGGACCTGGTGGCCTTCAGCGAACGCTACCCGCAACGCTATTTCGACGTGGCGATTGCCGAGCAGCATGCCGTGACCCTTGCCGCCGGCATGGCCTGCGAAGGCGCGAAACCGGTGGTGGCGATCTATTCGACCTTCCTGCAACGCGGCTACGACCAGTTGATTCATGACGTCGCGGTGCAGAACCTCGACGTGCTGTTCGCCATCGACCGCGCCGGCCTGGTGGGCGAAGACGGCCCGACCCACGCTGGCAGCTTCGACCTGTCGTTCCTGCGCTGCATCCCCGGCATGCTGGTGATGACCCCGAGCGATGAAAACGAATTGCGCAAAATGCTCACCACCGGCCACCTGTTCAATGGCCCGGCGGCGGTGCGCTACCCTCGTGGCACTGGCCCGAACGCGACCCTTTCGACCGACCTCGAACCCATCGAGATCGGCAAGGGCGTGATCCGCCGCCAGGGCAAGCAGACCGCCCTGCTGGTGTTCGGCGTGCAACTGGCCGAGGCCTTGAAAGTCGCCGAAACCCTGGACGCCACCGTGGTGGACATGCGTTTCGTCAAACCTTTGGACGAAGCCCTGGTGCGCGAGATGGCCGGCAGCCATGACCTGCTGGTGACCATCGAGGAAAACGCCATCATGGGCGGCGCCGGTGCGGCGGTCAGCGAATTCCTGGCCCGGGAGAACATCCTCAAGTCGGTGCTGCACCTGGGCCTGCCGGACCACTACGTCGAACACGCCAAGCCTGCGCAGATGCTGGCCGAATGCGGGCTGGACGAGGCTGGGATCGAAGCGGCGGTGCGGCTGCGTTTGCAGTTGTTGGGCCGGTAATTTCCAGACCACACAAGCCCCTGTGGGACACAATCCCCTGTGGGAGCGAGCTTGCTCGCGATAGCGGAAGATCAGTCAAGTAATCCATTGGCTGACACACCGCTATCGCGAGCAAGCTCGCTCCCACAGGGGTTCTGTGCGAACCAGAAATTTGCGGAACGCCCATGAAACTGCGCCTCACCCTCGCCCTTTCCCTACTCCCCGCCCCCGATCTGCTCGCCGACACCTTCGAACGCGACCAGGCCCTGAAGCTCCCGGACGTGGTCATCAGCGCCAACCGCCAGGTCGAAGCGCGCAACGACAGCAGCGCCGCCAATACGGTGTTCACCCGCGACGACATCGAGCGCCTGCAACCGGTCAGCGTCACGGACCTGCTCAGCCGCGTGCCGGGGGTGCAAGTGGCGCCGCTGGGCGGACGTGGCAGCCTGCCGGGGATTTACATACGCGGCACCAAATCGGCCCAGAGCCTGGTGCTGGTGGACGGCCAGCGCATCGGCAATTCCACCTCCGGCGACAGCAACCTGCAACGCCTGAACATCAACCAGATCGAACGGGTGGAAGTGCTGCGCGGTTCACGCTCGGTGATCTACGGCGCCGATGCGGTGGGCGGGGTAATTCAGATCTTCACTCGGCGCGGCAACGAACAAGGCCTGCAACCGCGCCTGCATGTCGGGTTCGGTAGCCACCAGACCTGGGAGCGCAGCCTGGGCCTGTCCGGCGGCGATGACCAGACCCGCTTCAACCTCGGCGCCAGCCTGGATGACTCCGCCGGCGCCAATCGTACCCATGAGTCCTATGCCAGCGACCGCGACGACGATGCCTCCCGCAACCAGTCTTTCAGCCTGAGCCTGAGCCACAACGTCAACGATGACCTGGAAGTCGGCCTGAACCTGCTGGATAACCGCGGCAAAAGCGAGTTCGACAACCCGTTCGGCCGCTTCGACCCGACCACCTTCGAATCCCTGCCCCAGCAGCCCTACAGTGAGTTTGCCGTGAGCAGTTTCAGCAGTTATGTGGACGGAAGGATCAACGACGCCTGGAAATCCCGCCTGGAGCTGGGCCACAGCGAGAACCGCGAGAAAACCTTCGACAAACTCAGCGACGTCCGCGAAGTGTTCAACACCTACCGCGACTCGCTGACCTGGCAGAACGACGTGACGCTGGACGATCGCAACAGCCTGATCGTCGGTGGCGATTGGTATCAGGACCGGGTCAACAGCAGCACGCCGTTCGATGAAGACAGCCGCTGGAACCGTGCGGCGTTTATCCAGCACCGGTTCCAGGCCGAAACCTTCTCCACCGAACTGGGCCTGCGCCGCGACCAGAACCAGCAGTTCGGCGGCCAGAACAGTTGGAGCGGCACCTTCACCCTGCCGGTGAACCCGGACAACGACCTGTTGCTGACCTACAGCGAAAGCTTTCGTGCACCGACCTTCAACGACCTGTATTACCCGGAGTTCAGCAACCCGAACCTCAAGCCCGAGACGGCCAAAAGCTACGAGCTGCAATGGCGTAGCCAACTGACCGACAACGCCCGCCTGGAGGCTTCGCTGTACCGTACGGACTTGGAAGACGCGATCATTTTTGGCAGCAACTCACGCCCGCAGAACGTCGCCTCGGCGCGGATCAACGGGTTTGAAATGGCCCTCATGCAGGATTTGTTCGGTTGGCAGAGCAACCTGGGCCTGGCCATCATCGACCCGCGAGACCGCGACAGCGGCCATACCCTCGCCCGCCGCGCTCGCCGGACTTTGAGCCTGGACCTGGACCGGCAATTCGACCGCCTGGGCCTGGGCGCCACCTGGCAAGCGGTGAGCAGCAGCTACGACGATGAAAACAATCGCAATGCCCTGGGCGGCTATGCCCTGCTCGGGTTGCGCGGCAGTTGGGCACTGACCCGCGAAGTGAAGCTGGAAATGAAGCTGGATAACCTGCTGGACAAGGGTTACAACCGGGCGCTGTACAGCCATGACGGGGCGCAGTATGGGTATCGGGAAGAGGGGCGGACCTGGTTGTTTGGGGTGACTTGGACGCCCGCACTATGATCCGGGATTTTCGGTGCTTGGACTGGCCTCTTCGCGGGCAAGCCCGCTCCCACAGTTGATCGATGTTGCCCGCTAGTACGCGGTCAAATGTGGGAGCGAGCTTGCTCGCGATTGGCCGCGCCGCGGTCTACCGGTCCGGCGCAATCAATCCGCACAACCGCGCCGTCGCCTCGATCATCTGCCCACTGGGCCGCTCCAGCCCTTTGTCACTGACTAACAACAACCGCCCTTGCGCTACCGCCGCCAACTGCGGCCAGGCTTTCCAGGCGTCGAGCTGGGCCTGGTCCGTCGCCAGGATAATCTGCGGATTGCGCTGCAACACCGACTCCACACTCACCTGAGGTGCCGGCAGGTTCAAGTCGGCAAAGACATTACGCGCCCCGCACACCGCCAGCGCATCGCTGATGATCTGTCCGCCACCCACGGTATACAACGGCCGATCCCAGACCTGATAGAACACCGACAACGGCGTGTCACGCCGGTAACGCTGACGCAACGCCTCAAGGCGTACGCGCAGTTGTGCCGCTCGCGCCACGCCCCGCTCCGGACGACCGAGTTGCCCAGCGATGTCTTCGATTTGCGTGATGAGTGCGTCGAGGCCTCGGGGGTCGGCGACGTAGACAGGGATGTTCAAGCCCTTGAGCTGCTCGCGCTGGGCCTGCCCCACACCGCCGGGCCAGAGCAGCAATAGATCAGGCTTTAGACTGAGCAAACGCTCCATGTCCAATTGCCCGTAACGGCCTACCGAGGGCAGATCTTTCAAGGCTTCGGGGCGATCACCGGCATCCAGCACGCCCACCAGCAGGTCGGCAGAGTCCAGTTCAACGACGATTTCAGAGAGCGACGGCGCCAGGCTGACGACACGCGGGGCCGCCACCGCCGAGACGCTGACGGCCAGCAGTAGGACCGCCAGCCAGCGGTTCATCAGCCGAGTTGACGCGGAATACGATACAGGTAGAACAACACCACGGTGGACAACGCCAGCAGCATCAACGGCACCGCCTCCAGACCGACGAATACGGCCAGTGCGCCAATCCAGGCCGGCAAACCGGCGACCAGGAAGGCGGCACGGCGGCGAGCGGCCAGGGTAATCCAGGCCTGGGGCTCTTCCGGTGTGTCGAGGGCTTTCTGGGTGGCAACCAAGGCGTGCTTATAGGGCCCGAAGAATCGCAGGCTGACAAACATCGAGGCCACGCCAGCAATGAACAGCGGCATCGCCAGCACGGGAAGAATCGCTTCGCCCTGGCCAAACACCGCGTTGATCACAAACAGTGGCACCACGGCCAGCGCCAGGTATTGCCACCAACTGACGGCCAGTCGCCGCCGAACCTGGCCGCGCGTCACGCCCGGTCGACCTCGCCCTGGTGCTCGTTACCCATCATGTGGTCGAGCTTGCTGGCCTTGGTCGCCAGATACAGTTTGTTGTGCGGGTTGTGACCGGTGTGCAGCGGCACACGCTCGGCGACCACGATACCCATGTCGGTCAACGCCTTGACCTTGCGTGGGTTATTGGTCATCAAGCGCAACGACTGGATGCCCAGGTGCTCGAGCATCGGCAGGCAGATGCTGTAGTCACGCATGTCGGCGGCAAACCCGAGGCGCTCGTTAGCCTCCACGGTATCGGCGCCACCGTCTTGCAACTCATAGGCGCGGATCTTGTTCAACAGGCCAATGCCGCGGCCTTCCTGGCGCAAGTACAGCAACACGCCACGGCCTTCGCGGGCGATGGCCCGCAGTGCGGCTTCGAGTTGCGAACCGCAGTCGCAGCGCTGGCTGAACAGGGCATCGCCCGTCAGGCATTCGGAGTGCAGGCGGCCAAGTACCGGGGCTCCGTCGGCGAAATCACCCAGGCTCAACACAACGTGCTCGCGGCCGGTGGCTTCATCGAGAAAACCATGCATGGTGAATTGCGCAAAGGGCGTTGGCAGCTTGGAAGCGGCAACAAAAACGACAGGCACCGGTGTGCTCCTGATCTAGTACTGGAGTTTCGCAGAGGCGGGCATTGTAACAGCACGTCCCGACAGACGCTTAGGCTGAATTGTCGGCCATAAGATTACGGCTTCGGTGGCTTGCCATGCTCGTCGAAAGGATAAGGTTGGTCCCAGCGTTCGAAAATCGGTTTCAGTTGGCCAGTTTTCACCAGCACCTCCATGCGCCGGTCAAACAGCGCCATCAACGCCTTTCCATTTTCGGTGTTGGCAAAGCCCAGGTACAACGGCAGATTGATCAGCGGCGAGAGCCTGAACTGATGGGGATTGTCGGCCTTGGAAAGCACCTCTTCGATTTCCGTCGACGCATCGATATAAAAATCCGCCCGCTCATGAATCAGCATCGGCAAGATACCCACAGAGCGGTGGATTTCATTGAAACGGCGGATGTTGGGCAGGTAGTTGTTGTATTCGTATCCGCGCATCCACACCAGGCGATAATTGCCAATTGTCGCCAGCGTGGGCGTCGGCTTGGAGGCCAGCCCCAGGGCATACAGGTGATCGACGTCGTAGTGCCACTTCGGGTAAAGCACACCTTCGGACTCATCACGATAGGCACCGACCTGCACCTCGACTTCGCCGCGCTGCACCAACCCGATCGAGCGGGTATAGGGCACGCTACGGACTTCCAGCTTGACGCCTTCAGGCTCGAACACCTCGCGCAAAATGTCCCAGGCCATGCCCCGGCCGTCGGCCTGGGTGTAATCGGTCCATTCCTCGCTGGCTGCCCGGATCTTGCCCGGCAGCGGCGCGGCGTCTGCCACCCGGGCACCGAGGAAGCCCCCCAGACACAGCAATAGCAACAGTGCGCGGCTTACGCCCATTCCTGGATCCCTCAGGTAAAACACCACACCAACCCCTGCATTGCCAGCCAGGCGAAGACCCCGGCCAGTACATCGTCAAGCATGATGCCGACGCCTCCGTGCACATGCCGGTCTATCCAGCGGATCGGCCATGGTTTGAGGATATCGAAGAAGCGGAACACCAGGAAACCCGCCAGCAGCCAGTACCAACCTTCCGGTACCAGCCACAGGGTGATCCACATGCCGACCATTTCATCCCAGACAATGCCTTCATGATCGTGCACCCTCAGGTCATCCGCCACTTTGCCGCACAGCCAGAAGCCGAAGAGCATGGTGATGCCCAGCATCACCCAATAGCCCCAGTCCGGCAACATCTGCCACAACGGTATGAAGGGTAGCGCAACCAGCGAACCCCAGGTGCCCGGCGCTTTAGGCAATGTACCCGAACCGAAGCCAAATGCCAGGAAATGCCAGGGATTGCGCCAGACCGAGGGTGGAACGAACTCTGCCGGGACCTGGTTGGGATGATCTGTCACGGTGTCTCCCGAAAATGTTGATAGCCCCGTACTTTCGGGGTGATGTTGCGCCCGTCGCAGTCGAGCAGCATGACACCTTGCCCGGCCATGACGCTGCCGATCACATGGATCGGCCAGCCTGCGGCTTGTAACGCCGACAATCGGACCGGTGGCAAGGTGAATAGCAACACGTAATCGTCACCACCGCTCAGTGCGGCCTGGGCAGCCCCCGGCCGGCCAAGGAAGGTTATCAAAGCGTTGGACAGCGGCAGTCGGTCCCGTTCAACGTTTAATGCCACGCCGGATGCCTGGGCGATATGCCCGCAATCGGCCAACAGGCCATCGGAAATATCCATCGCCGCAGTGGCTTTGCCCCGCAACGCCAGGCCCAGCTCGATCTGCGGTCGCGGCGACCAATAATGCGCCAGCAAGGGTTCGGCGACGGCAGGTTCGGCGTGCCGCTGGCCGAGCACCAGCGGCAATGCGCCGGCGGCATTGCCCAGTTCGCCGCCGACACACAGCAAATCGCCAGGCTGCGCGCCGCTCCGGGTCAGGGCCTGGCCGGACGGTACACGACCGAACACGGTCAGGGTCAGGCTCAACGGCCCACGGGTGGTGTCACCGCCCACCAGCGCCACGCCGCAGGCCTGGGCCATGAGGTCAAGGCCCCGGGCATAGGCTTGCAGCCAATCGGCGGTCACCGTCGGCAAGGTCAGGGCAAGGGTAAACGCAACAGGAGTGGCGCCCATGGCGGCCAGGTCGCTGACCGCCACGGCCAGCGAGCGCTGGCCGAGCAGGAACGGGTCGCAAGGGTCTGGAAAATGCACACCGGCCACCAGCGTGTCGGTGGACACCGCCAGCTGCTCCCCGGGAGGCACGGCCAGCACGGCGCAGTCGTCGCCAATCCCCAGTGCAACGCCCTCGCCGCCCTGCGCACATGGCGCGGCGGCGAAGTAATTACGGATCAGCTCAAACTCACCCATTGGGATAACAAGCGCCGATCAGCGCTTGAACGCCTTCACTTCAGCTTCACGCAGACGCGGGGCGAGTTTGTCGAGCACACCGTTGACGAATTTGTGGCCATCGGTGGAACCGAAGACTTTCGCCAATTCGATCCCTTCGTTGATCACCACGCGGTATGGTACGTCGACGCGCTGCATCAACTCCCAGGTGGACAGGCGCAACACCGCCAGTTCAACCGGGTCCAGCTCTTCGATGGTCAGGTCCAGGCAAGGTGCCAGGGCAATGTCGATCTCGGTCTTGTGGGCCGGGACGCCGTGGAGGATCTCGCGGAAATACGCGCTATCGACATCACTGAAATCGTTGTCGACCCGAAACTGCGCTTCGATCTCGTTCAGCGACTGCTTGGCCATGTGCCATTGATACAGCGCCTGGGTCGCGAGCTGACGGGCTTCGCGACGCTTGACGCTCTTGGACGGCTTTCCGGCATCGGCGGGCTTGGGATCGCGCGGGTTGAAACGATCGCTTTCGTCGCTAATCACTTGGCCTCCAACTGCGCCAGCAGGCTGACCATTTCCAGGGCGGACAGGGCAGCTTCGGCACCTTTGTTACCGGCCTTGGTGCCGGAACGTTCGATGGCTTGTTCGATGGAATCAACGGTCAGCACGCCGAAGGCGACCGGCACGCCGAATTCCATGGACACCTGGGCCAGGCCCTTGGTGCATTCGCCGGCCACGTATTCGAAGTGCGGAGTACCGCCACGAATGACCGCGCCGAGGGCGATGATCGCCGCATATTCGCCCTTTTGAGCGACTTTCTGCGCAACCAGCGGAATTTCGAAGGCGCCAGGCGCGCGGATGATGGTGATGTCGCTTTCGCTCACGCCATGGCGAACCAGGGCATCGACCGCACCGCCGACCAGGCTTTCAACCACGAAGCTGTTGAAACGGCCCACTACCAGAGCGTAGCGGCCTTTGGGGGCGATGAAGGTACCTTCGATGGTCTTCAGGGTCATTCGTCAGATCTCTTAAAGAGCCAGAGCGCGTTCTATACGCGCTCCTTCAGTGATATTAGCCACGAATTACAGCACTCGCAGATCCCGTCATGCTGTTCATTTCAAGCTTTTGTGGCGAGGGAGCTTGCTCCCGCTGGGCTGCGAAGCGGCCCTATTGTGGGTGCTGCGCACCCAAGCGGGAGCAAGCTCCCTCGCCACAATGAATCTAACAAGCCTCAAGTGAACAATAATGCCGGAATCCGCAGGCCATTATTCGGAGGGCACGTATTCTACAACTTCCAGATCGAAACCGGATATCGCATTAAATTTCATCGGTGCGCTCATCAGGCGCATTTTACGCACGCCCAGGTCCCGAAGGATCTGCGAACCAGCACCGACGATGCTGTAGGTGGTCGGTTTTTTCACGGCGGTTTGATCCGCGGTTTCGCGGATGTGCGCCAGCAGCACGTCGCCATCGAGCGGGTGCCCGAGCAGCAGCACCACGCCGCTGCCGGCCTCGGCCACCGCGACCATGGCGGCCCGCAGGCTCCAGCGGCCGGGCTGCTTGACCATCAGCAGGTCGCGCAGCGGGTCCATGTTGTGCACGCGCACCAGGGTCGGTTCTTCGGCGCACACGGTGCCCAGGGTCAGCGCCATGTGAACGTCGCCTTCCACCGAATCACGGTAGGTCACCAGGTTGAACTGGCCCAGTTCGCTGTCCAGGGGCTGCTCGGCAATCCGCTGAACGGTACGTTCGTGGATCATCCGATAGTGGATCAGGTCGGCGATGGTGCCGATCTTGATGTTGTGTTCGGCGGCGAAGGTTTCCAGTTCCGCACGACGGGACATGGTGCCGTCGTCGTTCATCACTTCACAGATCACGCCGCTGGGCTCGAAACCGGCCATGCGGGCCAGGTCGCACGCCGCTTCGGTGTGGCCGGCGCGGGCCAGGGTGCCGCCGGCCTGGGCCATCAGCGGGAAGATGTGGCCGGGGCTGACGATGTCCTCGGCCTTGGCGTCTTTCGCGGCGGCGGCCTGGACGGTGCGCGCACGGTCAGCGGCGGAGATACCGGTGGTCACGCCCTCGGCGGCCTCGATGGACACGGTGAACTTGGTGCCGAAACCGGAGCCATTACGCGGCGCCATCAGCGGCAGCCTCAACAGCTCGCAGCGCTCGCGGGTCATTGGCATGCAGATCAACCCACGGGCATGCTTGGCCATGAAGTTGATGTGTTCGGCCTTGCAGCACTCGGCGGCCATGATCAGGTCGCCTTCGTTCTCGCGGTCTTCGTCATCCATGAGGATGACCATCTTGCCTTGGCGGATGTCTTCTACCAGTTCTTCGATGCTATTGAGCGCCACGCGGCACCCCCTTGGGTCAGGATTTGAGGTAGCCGTTGGCGGCCAGAAAACTTTCGGTGATGTTACCCGCAGCAGGCTCTGCGGCCTTGTCACCCAACAGCAGACGTTCCAGGTAACGGGCCAGCAAGTCGACTTCCAGGTTGACCCGGCGACCGGGCCGATACGAAGCCATGATGGTTTCGCTCAGGGTATGGGGAATGATCGTCAGCAGGAATTCGGCGCCATCCACTGCGTTGACCGTCAGGCTGGTGCCGTCGACGGTGATCGAGCCTTTATGGGCGATGTACTTGGCCAGTTCTTTCGGGGCGCGGATGCGAAACTCCACGGCCCGGGCGTTATCGCTGCGCGAGACCACTTCGCCAACGCCGTCGACATGGCCGCTGACCAGGTGGCCGCCCAGGCGAGTGGTGGGGGTCAGGGCTTTTTCCAGGTTGACCGGGCTGCCACTCTTGAGGTCGTTCATGGCCGTGCAGTCGAGGGTTTCACGGCTGACATCCGCCAGGAAACCATTGCCCGGCAGTTCGACGGCGGTCAGGCACACGCCGTTGACCGCGATGCTGTCGCCCAGCTTGACGTCGCTCAGGTCGAGCTTGCCGGTTTCGACGTAGACCCGCACATCGCCGCCCTTGGGGGTGAGTGCACGGATGCTGCCGATGGATTCGATGATGCCGGTAAACATGGAGTCCTCCTCGAGAACGGGCCGCCGCTTGAGCGAAAGCCGGGAATTATACGCTCGCCTGCGCGACGGGAACGGCGATGACTCGCCAGTCATCGCCCACGGCACGAATTTCGATGATTTTCAGTTCTGGAGCGTCTTTCATCTGCGCCAGCGGCCAGTCCAGCAACGGCCGCGCCGAAGAGCCTAGGAACTTGCCGGCGATGAAAATCTGGAATTCGTCCACCAACCCTTGCCGGGCGAAAGCCCCCGCCAGGCGCGGACCGGCTTCCACCAGCACTTCATTGACATCCCGGGCCGCCAACGCCATCAGCAGCCGATGCAGATCGACCTGTCCGTCATCGCCAGCCACGATCATGCATTCGGGGCCGTTGGCGTACTGTTCTTCCACCGCCATGCAAGTAGCGACCAGCGCCGGGCCAGCCTTGAAGAACGGCGCATCCAGCGGCACCCGCAGGCGACCGTCCACCAGCACCCGCAGCGGCGGGCGACTCATGACCAGCGCGGTCTGCTCGGCATCCAGGCCGAGTTCATCGGCGCGCACGGTCAGCCGGGCATTGTCGGCCAGCACCGTATCGGCGCCGGTCAGTACCACATCGGCCTGGGCTCGCAGGCGTTGCACCGCCGAACGTGCGGCGGGGCCGGTGATCCACTGGCTTTCGCCGCTTTCCATGGCCGTGCGGCCATCCAGGCTCATGGCCAGCTTGACCCGCACGTACGGCAAGCCGTGCTCCATGCGCTTGAGGAAACCCTGGTTGAGCAGGCGCGCCTCGCCTTCCAGCACGCCACTTTCGGTAGCGATACCGGCCTGGGCCAAGCGTTGCAGGCCGCGACCGGCGACATCCGGGTTCGGGTCCTGCATCGCCGCCACCACCCGCGCCAGGCCCGCGTTGACCAACGCATCGGCACACGGCGGCGTACGCCCGTGATGGCTGCAGGGTTCGAGGGTCACGTAGGCCGTGGCGCCCCGGGCCTGCTCACCAGCGGCGCGCAGGGCATGGACTTCGGCATGGGGCTCGCCGGCGCGGATGTGCCAGCCTTCGCCGACAATCTGCCCGTCACGCACGATCACGCAACCGACCCGGGGATTGGGGTGGGTGGTGTAGTGACCGCGCCGCGCCAACTCCAGGGCACGGGCCATGTAGTGGGCGTCGAGGACGGCCTGCTGCGCCGAGACGGTCATGGTTTCACCGGTTCGCGGGCCAAGCGGTCGATTTCTTCACGGAATTCGTTCAAGTCCTGGAAGCGCCGGTACACCGAGGCGAAACGGATGTAGGCGACTTCATCGAGCTTCTGCAGCTCGGCCATCACCAACTCACCGACCACGAGGGATTTGACCTCGCGCTCGCCGGTGGCCCGCAGTTTGTGCTTGATGTGCACCAGCGCCGCCTCCAGGCGCTCGACGCTCACCGGGCGTTTTTCCAGGGCGCGCTGCATGCCGGCGCGCAGTTTTTCTTCGTCGAACGGCTGGCGGCTGCCGTCGGTTTTGATCAGGCGCGGCAACACCAGTTCAGCGGTTTCGAACGTCGTGAAACGTTCGCCGCAGGCCAGGCATTCGCGCCGGCGGCGGACCTGTTCGCCCTCGGCGACCAGTCGCGAGTCGATGACCTTGGTGTCGTTGGCACCGCAGAAGGGACAGTGCATGGTGGCAGGCAACAAAAAAAGGGAGGGCCATGGTAGCGCATCCCACTGGCAAGACAAGCCATAGGGTTTACGGTATACAGACGGGCTTACCGTCAGATCCATGGAATTCACCTTGCTGGAGCCACACATGCCGCTACGATCGCTCGTTTTGCTCAGTCTTTTCAGCCTGCTGATGGCGTGCAGCAGCGACGCCCCCAAGCCCGCGGCGCCCGCACCGGCCCCGGCGCCGAAACAGGCCCAGGAAAAAGCCCGCCAGGCCGCCGAGCTGGGGCCGTTGCCGGCGTACCAGCGCGAAATCAGCGGCACCTTGCAGGGCGTTCCGGCCGGGGCCGAGGTCGAACTGGCGTTGCTGGTGATCGATGACAAGGACCGTCCGCAACAATTGCTCGCCAGTTCCAGCCTGATCGGTACCCACCAGGCCCTGCCCTTCCGCCTGCGCTTCAACCCCGACGCCTTCCCGGTTGGCGCTCGCGTGGAACTGCGTGGCCGCGCCAGCCAGTCCGGCCAGTTGATCCTGCACTTGCCGGAACAACGCATCACTCAACCGACCACCCAGGTGCTGGGCGCCCTGCAATTCGTCAAAGCACCATGACGGCACCGCAGGACCTGCAACACGCGTTGGGTGAGTTGCTGGGCGACGCGCGCCTGGTGGCCTGCCCGCTACCCGGCACCGACCTGAAACTGTGGCTGATCGACGGCGACAACATGGACCGTGCCTTCAGCCCGGAGGAAACCCGCCGCATCCTCCATGAACCGCCTTACTGGAGTTTCTGCTGGGCCAGCGGCCTGTCGATGGCCCGCTACCTAGCCGAACAGCCGCAGTGGGTCGAAGGCAAGCGGGTGCTGGATTTCGGCGCCGGTTCCGGCGTCGCGGGCATCGCGGCGATCAAGGCCGGAGCGTCGGAAGTGGTGGCCTGCGACTTGGATCCGCTGGCGATTGCCGCGTGCCAGGCCAATGCCGCGCTCAATGGCGTAGAACTGGGTTACTCGACGGATTTCTTCGCCGAAGCCGACCGCTTCGACCTGATCCTGGTCGCCGACGTACTCTACGACCGAGCCAACCTGCCACTGCTCGATCACTTCCTCAGCCGCGGCCGTGAGGCGCTGGTGGCCGATTCCCGGGTGCGGGACTTCCAGCATCCACTGTACCGGCGCATCGCAATGCTGGAAGCCATGACCTTGCCGGACCTGGCCGAGCCTGAAGAGTTTCGCCATGTGAGCCTGTACCACGCGCGGCGCTGGCCCTGAAAGCATCGCGAGCAGGCTCGCTCCCACAGGGGGGCGCATGAGCACTTGAGATCCCTTGTGGGAGCGAGCTTGCTCGCGATGGGGCCCTGCCAATCAACACATCTCTTACCGCCGCCCCGCTTTCAGCCACCCCCACCACGCCGTATAGTTGCCCCATTCAAGCGTTCTACGAGATCCCCCATGACCCAGGACACGCCCTACATCTTCGACGCCACCACCGCCGATTTCGACCAGTCGGTGATCGCGAACTCCTTCCACAAACCGGTACTGGTGGATTTCTGGGCCGAGTGGTGCGCACCGTGCAAGGCCCTGATGCCGATGCTGCAAACCATTGCCGAGAGCTATCAAGGTGAGTTGCTGCTGGCCAAGGTCAACTGCGACCTCGAGCAAGACATCGTCGCCCGCTTCGGCATTCGCAGCTTGCCCACCGTGGTGCTGTTCAAGGACGGCCAGCCGGTCGATGGCTTTGCCGGGGCCCAGCCGGAATCGGCGGTGCGCACGATGCTCGAGCCTCATGTGCAGATGCCGCCACCGGCCGCCGCCGACCCGTTCGAACAGGCCCAGGCGCTGTTCGACGATGGCCGCTTCGCCGACGCCGAAGCCCTGCTCAAAGTCTTGCTGAGTGAAGACAACACCAACGCCAAGGCCCTGATCCTGTACGCCCGTTGCCTGACCGAACGCGGCGAGCTGGACGAAGCGCAGACAGTACTGGACGCAGTGAAAAGCGATGAGCATAAAGCCGCGCTGGCCGGCGCCAAGGCGCAGATCCAGTTCCTCGGCCTGGCCAAGCACCTGCCGGACGCCGCCGACCTCAAGGCGCGCCTGGCGAAAGACCCGCAGGACGATGAAGCGGTGTACCAACTGGCGATCCAGCAACTGGCGCGCCAGCAGTACGAAGCGGCCCTGGATGCGCTGCTCAAGCTGTTCATGCGTAACCGCAGCTACAGCGAAGGCCTGCCTCACAAGACCTTGCTGCAAGTCTTCGAACTGCTGGGCAACGATCACCCGTTGGTGACGACCTATCGCCGTAAGCTGTTTGCGGCGTTGTATTAGAGGAGCAGCTACAAGCTACAAGCTACAAGCGGCAAGATTGCTTCAGCTTGAAGCTTGCGGCTTGTGGCTTACTGCTTCTTCTCCCACCCAACTATAGAGCGGCGTGTCCCCGCCGCTCAGCACCTTGACCTCGGCGCAGTGACGCAGGCGCACCAACAAGCGCTTGCCCGCCGAGGCACCGCCGGTCAGGCCTTCGAGCTGTTCCAGCAGGTCCGGACCGCTCAGTTGCCCGGCCTTGCGCAGCAAATCCTTGGCGATCTGCCACTGGGCATCGTCCTGGTTCGCCGGCTTGGCCGCCGGTGTCGCCGTGCCTTCGGATTTGGCTACTTGCAACTGCGCGCCAAGCTGCGCCCAGTCGCCTTCATCCATTTCGATCGACAAGTCCACCGGCCAATCGCCGACCGTTCCGCGTATCCGCAACATCACCGTGCTCCCGAAGATTTCATGTACCCATGCTCCCATGGGCCTTGCGCGACGCCAAGCAGACGGTCAAACTCTCCGCACTTTCGTTATGAGATTACATAACACAACTTGTACTTCCTGGAGACTCGTCATGCGTCGTCTGCTTCTCGCCCTGCCGTTCGCCCTGCTGCCCTTGGCTGTCGCTCACGCGGCCGTCGAGCATGACCACGACCATGAGCACGGCAGCCTCGGCGCCCATGAACACGGCGTTGCTCGACTGAACGCTGCACTGGACGGCCAGACCCTGGAGCTGGAACTGGAAAGCCCGGCGATGAACCTGGTGGGCTTCGAACACGCCGCCACCAGCGATGCCGACAAAGCCAAGGTCGCCGCTGCCCGTGCCCAACTGGAAAAACCCCTGGCGCTGTTCAACCTGCCGGCCGCCGCCAAATGCACCGTGGCCCAACAGGAACTGGAAAGCCCGTTGTTTGGCGATGAGCCGGACCACGAAGACCACGATGAAGACGCCGATGGCGACGAACACCACGAGCACAGTGAAATCCATGCCCACTATCAATTCACCTGCGCCGTCCCTGGCGCCCTGAAGAACCTGGACTTGGCGACACTGTTCAAAACCTTCCCGGCCACCCAGAAAATTCAGGTACAACTGATCAGCCCGAGCGGCCAGCAAGGCGTGGAAGTGACGGCCAAGGCGCCAGCCCTGAAATTCTGATTCACCGCAAAACCCAAACCCAATGTGGGAGCGAGCTTGCTCGCGATGAGGCCGGCACATCCAATGCAGATGCAGCCTGACACACCGCCATCGCGAGCAAGCTCGCTCCCACAGGGTTCACCTTGATCTGACCGGTTTCATATGACCCAAGCACTCATCGAACTGTCCGACCTGACCTTCAGCTGGCCCGGGCATCCGCCGCTGCTGGATATCCCGGCGTTTCGCCTGGAGGCCGGCGAAACCTTGTTCCTCAAGGGCCCGAGCGGCAGTGGCAAGACCACCCTGCTGGGGTTGCTGGGCGGTGTGCAGACGCCGGATCGCGGCAGCATCCGCCTGCTCGGCCAGGAACTCAGCGAACTGGGCGCCGGCAGTCGCGACCGGTTTCGCGTGGACCACACCGGCTACATCTTCCAACAATTCAACCTGCTGCCGTTTCTCTCGGTGCGCGAGAACGTCGAGCTGCCTTGTCACTTTTCCAAGCTGCGTGCACAACGGGCCATGCAGCGCCACGGCAGCATCGATCAAGCCGCCGCCACGCTGCTGGCCCACCTGGGGCTGACAGATCCGAACCTGCTGGAGCGCCGCGCCGACTCGCTGTCCATCGGCCAACAGCAACGGGTCGCCGCCGCCCGGGCCCTGATCGGCCAGCCGGAACTGGTGATCGCCGACGAGCCAACTTCGGCCCTGGATTACGATGCCCGGGAAAACTTCCTGCGGCTGTTGTTCGCCGAATGCCGCGAGGCCGGCTCGAGCCTGTTGTTCGTCAGCCACGACCAGAGCCTGGCGCCGCTGTTCGACCGCAACCTCTCGCTGGCCGATCTCAATCGCGCCGCCACGCCACTCGAGGTCTGAGATGTATTTGTTCCGTCTAGCCATGGCCAGCCTGGCGAACCGCCGCTTCACCGCGATCCTCACCGCTTTCGCCATCGCCCTTTCGGTATGCCTGCTGCTGGCGGTGGAACGGGTGCGCACCGAGGCGCGAAACAGTTTTGCCAGCACCATCAGCGGCACCGACCTGATCGTCGGCGCCCGCTCCGGCTCGGTGAACCTGCTGCTGTATTCGGTGTTTCGCATCGGCAATGCCACCAACAACATCCGCTGGGACAGCTTCGAACACTTCGCCAGCAACCCGAAAGTGAAGTGGGCGATCCCCATGTCCCTGGGCGATTCCCATCGTGGCTACCGGGTGATGGGCACCACCGAGGCCTACTTCGAGCACTACCAGTACGGCCGCCAGCAACACCTGGAACTGGCCGATGGCCGGGCTTTCGCCAGCGATCCGTTCGAAGTGGTGCTCGGTGCCGAAGTGGCCGAGGCGCTGCACTACAAACTCGGCGACAAACTGGTGCTGGCCCACGGCGTGGCGGTGGTCAGCCTGGTCAAGCATGACGACAAGCCCTTCACCGTGGTTGGGATTCTCAAGCGCACCGGCACCCCGGTGGACCGCACGCTGCACATTAGCCTCGGCGGCATGGAAGCGATCCACATCGACTGGAAAAATGGCGTACCCGCCCAGGGCAACGGCCGCATCAGCGCCGACCAGGCCCGTAACATGGACCTCACGCCCCAAGCGATCACCGCGTTCATGCTCGGCCTCAACAGCAAGATTTCCACGTTTGCCTTGCAGCGCGAGATCAATGAGTTCCGCGGCGAACCGTTGCTGGCGATTCTGCCCGGCGTGGCGCTGCAGGAGTTGTGGAGCCTGATGGGCACGGCGGAAAAGGCCCTGTTCGTGATTTCACTGTTCGTGGTGCTGACGGGCTTGATCGGCATGCTCACGGCGATCCTCACCAGCCTCAACGAACGCCGCCGGGAAATGGCGATCCTGCGTTCGGTGGGTGCACGGCCGTGGCACATCGCGACCCTGCTGGTGCTCGAAGCCTTTGCCCTGTCGCTGGCCGGGGTGAGCGCCGGGCTGGCCTTGCTATACATCGGCATCGCCGCGGCCCAGGGTTATGTGCAGTCGGCCTATGGTTTGTATCTGCCGCTGAGCTGGCCGAGCGAATATGAATGGACGCTCATGGCTGGCATCCTGCTCGCTGCCCTGCTGATGGGCAGCGTGCCGGCCTGGCGCGCCTATCGCCAATCGCTGGCCGATGGCCTGTCGATCCGTTTATGAGGACCGTGAAAATGCCCCGCGCCCTGCTTGCGCTGTTGATGATGGTCGCCCTGCCGCTGTGGGCGGCCGAGCCGAGGGACCTGGCCTGGTCGGAAATGATCCCGCCGGACGCGCCACCGGAAGTGCCGAACATGACCCCGCTGCACGACTTGTCGAAGATGAGCGATGCCCTCGCCGCCGAATCCGCCCCGGCGGCCAAGCAGGATTTGCCCAACGCCCCGGTGGTCAAGGCCCTCGACGGCCAGCAGATTCGTTTGCCGGGCTACATCGTGCCGCTGGAAGTCAGCGAGGAAGGCCGCACCACCGACTTTTTGCTGGTGCCGTACTTCGGCGCCTGCATCCACGTGCCGCCACCGCCGTCGAATCAGATCGTGCATGTGAAAAGCGAGGTCGGCGTGAAGCTCGACGAGTTGTATCAGCCGTATTGGGTCGAGGGGCCGATGCAGGTCAAGCCGTCTACCAGTGAGCTGGCCGACGCCGGGTATCAGATGGAGGCGCAGAAGATTTATGTGTATGAGCTGCCGGAGTGAACCCGGTAGTGATGTGCAGTCAGTCAGATAGCTATCGCGAGCAAGCTCGCTCCCACAGTTGATCGTGTTTCTTCAGAAAGAATGCGGTCGAATGATGTGGGAGCGAGCTTGCTCGCGATGGTTCCCTCAAATTTTCTCATCGGCGCTTTTATTGAGCTGAGTCAATTAAACACCCCCTGACTCATTGAGCTGGGTCAAAAGACCGGACCAGACGGCTTCGTACCATGAGACATCAAATTTCGATGCCCTCTGGAGCCCTCATGAACAAGTCCTTGCTCTGCGCTTCCCTCGCCGCCCTCGCGCTCGCCGCCCCACTCGCCCAGGCCCACACGGCCGGCGATATTATCGTTCGCGCCGGTGCCATTACCGTCAATCCCGAAGCCGACAGTTCCAGCGTCAAGGTCGACCGTGGCCCGCTGGCCGGTGCCGATCTGGGCGGCAAGGCGACCATGAGCAGCGACACGCAACTGGGCCTGAACTTCGCCTACATGATCACCAACAACCTGGGCATCGAACTGCTGGCGGCCTCGCCGTTCGAGCACGATGTGAAGATCAAAGGCACCGCCCTGGGCGCGGCCAACAACAAGCTCGGCACCCTCAAGCACCTGCCGCCGACCCTGAGCCTGGTCTACTACCCGCTCGACGCCAAGTCGGCCTTCCAGCCTTATGTCGGCGCCGGCATCAACTACACCTGGATCTACGACGAACACGTCGGCAGCACAGCCAGCGCCAACGGCTTCAGCAACTTTCAAGCGAGCAACAGCTGGGGCATGGCGTGGCAAGTGGGCGCAGACTACATGCTGACCGACAACGTGATGATCAACGGCCAGATTCGCTACATCGACATCGACACCACTGCTTATGTCGACAACAACGCCGTGGCCGGCGGGACCCGGGCCAAGGTAAATGTCGAAGTGGACCCATGGATCTACATGGTGGGGTTGGGCTACAAGTTTTAACCTGCTGCACAATGGCAAGTTGATAACACATCCTGTGGCGAGGGAGCTTGCTCCCGTTGGGCTGCGAAGCAGACCCAAAGAGGTTGCGACCGCTTCGCGCTCGAGCGGGAGCAAGCTCCCTCGCCACAGTGTTCACTCCAGCACTGTGTAGCTCATGAAAAAGGCGCCTCGAAAGGCGCCTTTTTCATTCAGCGGCCCAGCAACCGCGCCAATCCCACACTCATCGGCGTTTGCGGGGGAAAGCTGAAGCGCTCCAACAAGCGACGATTGTCGGCCCGGGAATGGCGGATATCGCCGGAGCGTGCCGGGCCATAGCTGATCGGCGGCAGGTCACCGACCACCGCGGCCAGGGCCTGGAGCATCTGCTTGAGGGTCGTGGCCTGGTTCCAGCCGACGTTCACCGCCCCCACTTCCACCTCAGGCTTTTCGATGGCTTGCACCAGCAAGTCCACCAGGTCTTCGACGTAGACAAAGTCCCGGGTCTGCTCACCGTCGCCAAACACGGTGATCGGCAGGCCTTTGTGTGCCCGTTCGCTGAAGATGCTGATGACCCCGGAATACGGCGAGGACGGATCCTGGCGCGGGCCGTAGATGTTGAAGAAGCGGAACACCACCGGTTCCAGCGCGTGCTGGCGGCGATAGAAGTCGAAGTAGAACTCGCTGGCCAACTTATCGGAGGCATAAGGCGTGAGCGGCGCCTTGGGGGTTTCTTCGTCGATCGACTCGCCTTCGCCATTGTTGCCATAGACCGCTGCGCTGGAAGCGAACAGCACCCGCTTCACACCGGCCTGGCGCATGGCTTCGCAGACATTCAGGGTGCCGATGAAGTTGCTCTGGTGCGTGCGCACCGGGTCGTCCACCGAGGCTTGTACCGAAGCCACGGCGGCCAGGTGCGCTACGGCGCTGCAACCGGCCATGGCCCGGGCCACCAGCGCGGCATCGGCGACGTCGCCTTCGATCAGTTCGACAGCAGGGTTATCCAGCGGCAGGTTGCTGCGCTTGCCGGTGGACAGGTCATCGAGGATGCGTACCGAATGTCCCTTGGCAAGCAGAGCGTCGGTCAGGTGCGAACCAATGAAACCCGCGCCGCCGGTGATTAAAACAGGGCCTTCAGCCATGGCGATAAAACCTATCCAGTAAGCCCGGGAGGGCGGCGCGCCAGGCGCGGGGCTTGATCCCGAAGGTGTGCAGTATTTTCTTGCAGGCCAGCACCGCGTGCTGCGGTTCTTCCGCGGCGTCCGGCCGTGCGGCGTGAGCCTGGGGCGTGGGTGACTCGACCGCCAGGGGATGCAGGGCGCGGGCTTCGGTGAGGATCGCCTGGCCCAGCGCCAGCGGCGTGGTCGCCTCGTGTCCGGCGTAATGATAGGTGCCCCACAGCGGAGCGGCGCAATCGAGTTGCTTGAGCACCGAGATAATCACCCGTGCCGCATCGTCCACCGGCGTCGGATTACCCCGACGGTCATCGGCCAGCAGCAGCTCTTCGGGTTGTTCGGCCCGGGCCAGGAAACGTCCAAGGATGCCATCGACGCTGTCGTCCAGCAGCCAGCCGAAACGCAGCAGCACATGCTGTGGGCAGGTGGCGCGCACGCTTTGCTCGATCCGCCACAACGCCTGGCCACGCAAGCCCAGGGGCACAGGTTCGTCCTTTTCGCTGTAGGCGGTGGCACGGGAACCGTCGAACACGCGATAGCTCGACGGTTGCAGCAAGACGATGTTGTGATGCTGGCACAGCTCGGCCAGGCGCTCGACAGCGCGCTCCTGGCCGGCCAGGCGCTGCTCGCTGACGGCCTCGGCTTGAAACCAGTCGAAGTAGTACGCCAGGTTGATCAAGGCGTCCGGGCGGGTGTCGTCGAGCAGTTGCGTCAGGCTCGCGGCATCCCAACCGTCTTCGGGTGGGCGGGGGGCAAGAAAACCGATGTCTTCTTCTGCACCGAGGCGAATCAGCGCCTGCCCAAGGGCATTTCCGCCGCCCAGTAACATAAGGCGCATTCGCATAAAGTCAGCAGGCCCAGTCTATTGGCACAAGAATTTGGTCGATAACGCCCGCAGGCGTTGTCGGAATCGTTGCATTTTGCGGGTTTAGTGCGCAACCGTCATCCGTAAAGTGTGGATCCGAGGTCGGTTGGACACCTTGAGGCCGCCATCGCGAGCAAGCTCGCTCCCACAGGGTTCGGTTGTGAACGCAAAATCTGTTGCTACAAAAAACAATTGTGGGAGCGAGCTTGCTCGCGATGAGGCCCTGACAGGCGACAGAGATCTTAGCCGATACTTGCGTCCTCCCCACCTCGCCCGCATAAACTGATCCTATGAATCTGCCCCTTGCAGCCGACCACGCCATGGCAGGCTTTCACCCCGCCGTTCGCGCCTGGTTCAGCCAGACCTTCCCGGCGGTCACGGCCGCCCAGGCCCAGGCGTGGCCGTTGATCGGCCAGCGCCGTTCGACCCTGGTGGCCGCGCCCACCGGTTCGGGCAAGACCCTGACCGCGTTTCTCGCTGTGCTCGATGACCTGGTGCATCGTGGCCTGGAACAGGGCGGCCTGCCGGACCAGACCCTGGTGGTCTACGTCTCGCCGCTCAAGGCGCTGAGCAACGACATCCAGATCAACCTGCAAAACCCGCTGGCCGGCATTACCGAACAGCTGCGGCAAATGCACTTGCCGCCCCTGCACATCACCACCGCCGTGCGCACCGGCGACACGCCGCAGAAAGAACGCACGGCGATGCGCAAGACCGCGCCACACATCCTGGTGACCACCCCCGAATCGCTCTACGTGCTGCTCGGTTCCGACTCCGGCCGGCAGATGCTCGCCAGCACCCGCACAGTGATCGTCGACGAAATCCACGCGATCGCCGCCAGCAAGCGTGGCAGCCACCTGGCCTTGAGCCTGGAGCGCTTGCAGGCGCTGTGTGCCGAACCACTGATGCGCATTGGCCTGTCGGCCACGCAAAAGCCTATCGAAGCGGTGTCACGGTTTCTCGTCGGTGAAGGCCGCGTCTGTGAAATCGTCGACATTGGCCACGCTCGCCCCCGGGACTTGGACATCGAGGTGCCGCCGGTGCCGCTCTCGGCGGTAATGGCCAACGACGTGTGGGAGCTGGTCTACAACCGCCTCGCCGAGCTGGCCCGGGAACACCGCACCACCCTGGTGTTCGTCAACACCCGGCGCCTGGCCGAACGCCTGAGTCGGCATTTGAGCGAGCGTCTGGGCAAGGACGCCGTGGCGGCCCATCACGGCAGCCTGGCCAAGGAGTTTCGCCTCGACGCCGAACAACGTCTCAAGCGCGGCGAATTGCAGGTGTTGATCGCCACCGCCTCCCTGGAACTGGGCATCGATATCGGCGATGTCGACCTGGTGTGCCAGATCGCCTCGCCCCGTTCAATCTCGGCGTTCCTGCAAAGAGTTGGGCGCTCTGGGCACCAGGTCGGCGGCACGCCCAAGGGCCGCCTGTTCGCCACCACCCGCGACGACTTGATCGAGTGCGCCGCCCTCCTCGACTGCGTGCGCCGTGGCGAGCTGGATATTTTGCACATTCCCAAGGCACCCCTGGACGTATTGGCCCAGCAGATCGTCGCCGAGGTCAGTTGCCAGGAATGGCAGGAACAGGCACTGCTGGAAACCTTGCGCCGCGCATCGCCCTACGCGGAACTGGATGAAGGGCATTACCAGGCGCTGTTGCAGATGCTCGCCGAAGGCCTCAACGGTCGCCAGGGTGTACGCAGTGCCTACCTGCACCGGGACGCCGTGACCCGCACCTTGCGCGGGCGCCGGGGCAGCAAGCTGACGGCGGTGACCAGCGGCGGCACCATCCCGGATAACGCCGACTACAGCGTGCTGCTCGAACCCCAGGGCCTGAACATCGGCAGCGTCAACGAAGACTTCGCGGTGGAGAGCATTGCCGGCGATGTGTTCCAACTGGGCAATACGTCCTACCGCATCATCCGCGTCGAGAGCGGTCGCGTGCGGGTCGAGGACGCCCAGGGCCAACCGCCGACCATTCCGTTCTGGCTCGGCGAAGCCCCAGGGCGCAGCGACGAATTGTCCCTGGCCGTGGCACGCCTGCAAGCCCAGCTCGATCAATTGCTCGGCGCCACCCCGGGCAATCTGCAACCGGCCCTGGATTGGCTGACCGGCACCTTGCAACTGAACCTGGCCAGCGCCGAGCAATTGCTGGATTACCTGGCGCCAGCACGCCTGGCCTTCGGCGCCCTGCCGTCCCAGGACACGCTGCTGATGGAGCGATTTTTCGATGAGTCCGGCGGCACGCAACTGATCATCCACACGCCGTTCGGCAGCCGCATCAACCGCGCCTGGGGCCTGGCCTTGCGCAAGCGTTTCTGCCGCACCTTCAATTTCGAACTGCAAGCGGCCGCCAGCGAGGACGCCATCGTGCTGTCGCTGTCCACCAGCCACAGCTTCGAGCTGGACGAGGTCTGGCGCTACCTCAACAGCCACAGCGCCGAGCAGATCCTGATTCAGGCGGTGCTGGATGCGCCGCTGTTCGGTGTGCGCTGGCGCTGGAATGCCGGCGTGGCCCTGGCCTTGCCGCGCTACACCGGCGGGCGCAAAGTCGCCCCGCAGATTCAGCGGATGAAAAGCGAAGACCTGATCGCCAGTGTGTTTCCCGACCAGATCGCCTGCCTCGAGAACCTCGCTGGCGAGCGGGAGATTCCCGACCATCCGCTGGTGGAACAGACCCTCGACGATTGCCTGCACGAGGCCATGGACAGCGAAGGCTGGCTGGCGCTGTTGCGGCGCATGGAGGCCGGCGAGATTCGCCTGATCAGCCGCGACCTGCCGGCGCCCTCGCCCCTGGCAGCGGAAATCCTCAGCGCCCGGCCCTACACCTTTCTCGACGACGCGCCGCTGGAAGAACGTCGCACCCAGGCGGTGATCAACCGGCGCTGGAGCGATCCACATTCCACCGATGACCTGGGCGCGCTGGACGCCGAGGCTATCCAATCGGTCCGGGACGAAGCCTGGCCGAGCCCCGCCAATCTCGATGAAATGCACGAAGCCCTGATGAGCCTGGCCTGCATCGCCGACAGCGAGGCCAGCGCCCACGCGCCGTGGCTGGATTGGTTGCAGGCCCTGGCCGAACACGGGCGCGCCAGCCATGTGCAGATCAGCGCCGAGCGCGGCCTGTGGGTGGCGTTGGAGCGGCTGACCTGCCTGCAAGCGGTTTATCCACAGGCCCAATGGAAGCCATCGCTGACACCCCTGGCCGGTTTCGATGAAGCCTGGGATGGCGACGAAGCCCTGGTGGAAGTGCTCCGCGCCCGGCTCAGCGCCTTTGGCCCGCTGCCGTTGAAAGCCATCGCCTACCCGTTGGGGTTGTCGACACCGCAGGTCACCCAGGCCCTGGCGCTGCTCGAGCAGCAGGGTTACGTGCTGCGTGGCCGTTTCACGCCGGGCACCGGCCAGGAGGAATGGTGCGAGCGGCATTTGTTGGCGCGCATCCATCGCTACACCGTCAAGCGCCTGCGCCGGGAAATCGAGCCGGTGATGCTGCAGGATTTCATGCGCTTCCTGTTCGACTGGCAGCACCTGTCGCCCACCACCCAGGGCCGGGGCAGCGCTGTGCTGCCATCGATCATCAGCCAGTTCGAAGGCTACCCGGCCGCTGCCTCGGCCTGGGACAGCGATTTACTGTCGGCGCGGATCAAGGACTATTCGCCAAGTTGGCTCGATGAGTTGTGTCGCAGCGGCAAGCTGGTGTGGACGCGCCTGAGCGCTCGCCAGAAGCTCTCGGCCAGCGCCCTGCGCAGTACGCCGGTGGTGTTGCTGCCGCGCAGCCAGGTGGCGCTGTGGAGCAGCCTGGCCGAGCAAACCCCGGTCAGCGAACTGTCGCCCAAGACGCAGAAAGTCCATCAAGCCCTCAGCGAGCATGGCGCGTTGTTTTTTGACGAACTGCTGCACGAAGCCCACCTGCTGCGCAGCGAACTGGAAATCGCCTTGCAGGAACTGGTGGGCGCCGGGTTGGTGAACGCCGACAGCTTCGCCGGCCTGCGCGCGCTGATCACCCCCGCCAGCAAACGCCAGGCCCGCAGCAGTCGGCGCGGGCGCGGGGCGTTTGTCGGTGGCATGGACGACGCCGGGCGCTGGGCCTTGTTGCGCCGCAGCCAACCCGCACCCGCGCAAGGCAACCGCCCGGCGCCGACACCGCCCGAGACACTGGAACACATTGCCATGACCCTGTTGCGCCGCTACGGCGTGGTGTTCTGGCGCTTGCTGGAGCGGGAGGCCGACTGGTTGCCGAGCTGGCGCGAACTGCTGCGCACCTTTCATCGGTTGGAGGCCCGGGGCGAGATTCGGGGCGGGCGGTTCGTCAGCGGGCTGGCGGGCGAACAATTCGCCCTGCCCGAAGCCATTCCATTGCTGCGCGAAGTGCGCCGCCGCCCCACCGACGGCAGCCTGGTGGCGGTGTGCGGCGTCGACCCGCTGAACCTGGCCGGCACCCTGCTGCCGGGGGCGAAGGTGCCGGCGCTGGCAAGTAATCGGCTGGTGTATCGCGATGGGTTGCCGGTGGCGGCGCAGATTGCTGGCAAGCAGCAGTTGTGGGTGGAGTTGGATGGGCTGGGGATGACTGAGGTCAGGAATAAGCTGATCCAACACCATTAGCCCTACACACCAAACTGTTTGGTCCGGGGACTTGGGTCCGGGAACATGCATGGTTAACCTGTGGCGAGGGAGCTTGCTCCCGCTGGGCTGCGTAGCAGCCCCAAAACACACATCCGCACGATGCAATATCCGCCCAAAAGCGACGACTGCTGCGCAGCCGAGCGGGAGCAAGCTCCCTCGCCACAGGTGACCGAGCCGGCCTTTCGAATCAAGACTCCTCTCCCGCTTCCTTCGGCTCATCCACGAACCGCTTGGGCAACATCACCTGCTGTGGATAAGTCTGCGCAAAATGCACCGCCGGATGGTTATCCACAAGCTTCTTCAAGCGCTGGTTGAACGCCCGGCTCACCGCGTACTGCCCACCCGACACCGTACGGAACTGCGCCGTGAGCACCACGCCGTTGAGGTCCATCTTGTCCACGCCGAACACATCCAGCGGTCCTTGCAGGTTGAACTTGAGGAACGGGTCTTCGGAGATCGAGTGTCCGGCTTCGCGAATCAGCTCGATGGCCTGGTCCACGTCGGTGTCGTAGGTGAACTGCACCGAGAAGAACGCGAAGGCAAATTGCCGGGATTGGTTGGTCACGGCCTTGATCTGACCGAACGGCACCGAATGCACGAAGCCCTTGCCGTCGCGCAGGCGCAGGGTGCGGATGGTCAGGCCTTCGACAGTGCCGGCATGGCCGGAGTCGAGCACCACCCAGTCGCCGATGGACAGCGTGTCCTCGATGATGATGAACAGCCCGGTGATCACGTCCTGCACCAATTGCTGCGAACCGAAACCGATCGCCAGCCCCACCACCCCGGCACCTGCCAGCAACGGCGCGACGTTGATGCCCAGGTTGGCCATGGTGGTGATCGCGCAGATCACCACCAGGATGATTTTCGCCGCGTTGCGCAGCAGCGGCAGGATGGTCTTGATCCGCGTGCTGGGCTGGCGGGCCCCGCGTTTGTTCAGCGGTGGTTTCAAGGCTTCCTGGATCGCCGTGTCGAGCACCACCCACGTGAGCCAGGTCATCAGGAAGATCAGGCCGATGCGGCTCAAGGAATCACTGATCGCCCGGCCTATGGCATTGCGCGAGGCGAACTCGAACAGCGAAATCCCCCAGATCCGCCCGAGGATTTCAATGAACGCAACTGCCATGACGATCCGCAACAACGCATGCAGCAAGCTCAACAGGCGGCCTTTATAGGCACTGTTACGCTGGATGGCCTCGGCCTTGGGCGACTTGAAGATGTGCTGGAATACCGTGCTGAGAAACACCATCGCAATCAGCAGGATCGTGGTGAACAACGCGCACCGCAGGGCTTTCTGGTTGTCTTCGCCAACGCCAATCAGGCTCACCGCCGACACCAGCACCATCAGCAGGATCGGCCAGTACCAGAGCCCGGAAAAAATCCGCAGCGACTCTTGCAGGGCCGGCTGCTTCAAGCGCTGGGCCAATGGCCGGTTGCGGATCAGGTGCGCCACCGGCCGGCGCAGGCGAATCACCAGCCAGCCGAAGATCACCGAGGCGAACAAGCCGGTGAATACCGCGATGCTGCTGGTGATGTTGCCACCCAATTGCCGGGCGATCTGCGGGCTGGTCAGGGCATCGCTGAGGGCGGCGAGAAAGCCGATCATGAACAGCGGCCTGGGGCTGAAGTGACGGATCATCGCCACCGCCCGGCGTTTGTGACCGGCGTTGAACATCACGATCACACACAGCAGCACTGACGTGGAGAAAATACCGCTGCTGGTGGCGTAGGCGAAACACAGCGCCAAGGCGCGCCCCACCGAGACTTGCAGGAAATGGCTGACGTACAGGGTCAGCGGCAGGCAGACCAACGCCGGTACGGTATAGGGCAGCAGGTAACCGAGCAGGTCCCGGACCCGCTGGCGGGTGCGCAGCCAACGGCGCGGGCCCAAGTGTTGCACCAGCAGCCGCGCCGCTGTCCAGATCAGCGCGAAGGCCCCGATCCAGACGCCGGACAGCAAGAGGAAATCCCCCGCTATGCGCCAGGATGAACGGGAAGTCTGGTTCACCAACCGGTCCACCTCATCCGCCGCCCGATCCGCCCGCAGGCGCCAGGCGTCCACCAGGCTCTGGTTGAGGTCGAGTTTGTCCTGGACGTCGTCGATGCTCGAACTGATGGCCCCCAATAAACCGCCCTGCACCAGCGGCTCGGGTTCGGCGGGGGCTTCATTGGGGTTTGAGGTGCCGGGGATAGCGGCGGTCCCGTGGGCGTCCGTGCCGGTCAATGCCAACAAAACCAGCAACAATGCGGTACTCAATCGAGACAAAACGCGAGGCTCCTTCACACAGGTTCGGTAAGGAACTGATCAATTATGGGCTGGCAAGTTCGCCCGCAAGACCAATACCAAACCCCGTGGCGAGGGAGCTTGCTCCCGCTGGGCTGCGCAGCAGCCCCAAAACAGGGCCGCTGCGCGCCCCAGCGGGAGCAAGCTCCCTCGCCACAAAAAAACAAAAGTGCTCTCCCTCATGTGGGAATACCCCCTCCCCACAATGACCGCCCCGCCCCCACCGCCGGTAAGCCCATCGAAACTTTCTACGCCCCCGGCAGTCATCACAAAACAGAGGCTGCACGAGGTCATTGGCACGGGAGGGACACATGACGGCGATCCACATTGGCATTTCCGGTTGGCGTTACACGCCTTGGCGGGGCGATTTCTACCCCAAGGGGCTGACCCAGAAACGGGAATTGCAATTTGCTTCGCGAGCGGTCAACAGCATCGAAATCAACGGATCGTTCTACGCCCTGCAACGCCCCGAACGGTATGCCCAGTGGTACGCCGAGACGCCGCCCGGCTTTGTGTTCAGCGTCAAGGCGCCGCGTTTCATCACCCACATCAAGCGCCTGCGGGACATCCGCAAGCCGCTGGCCAATTTCTTCGCCTCCGGCGTGCTGGAGCTCAAGGAGAAACTGGGCGCCATCCTCTGGCAGTTTCCGCCCAGCTTCAAATTCGACCCCGAGCTGTTCGAAGACTTTCTCAAGCAACTGCCCCACGACACCGAAGGCGCTGCCGCCCTGGCCGGCGAGCACGAACCGCGCCTGGACGGCCACGCCAGCACCAAGACCGATAAAAAACGCCCGCTGCGCCACGCCGTCGAAATCCGTCATGAGAGTTTCATCGACCCGCACTTCATCACCTTGCTCAAGCGCTACGACATTGCCCTGGTGATCGCCGACACCGCCGGCAAGTGGCCCTATCGCGAAGACGTCACCAGCGATTTCGTCTACCTGCGCCTGCACGGCGCCGAGGAGCTGTACGCCAGCGGTTATACCGAGGCGGCGTTGAAACGCTGGGGTGACCGGATCCAGGCCTGGAGCCAAGGCAAGCAGCCCGCCGACGCGCACCTGATCGACCCGAAAAAGAAACCCCGGGCACGCAAGAGCCGGGAAGTGTTCTGCTATTTCGACAACGACATCAAAGTCCGCGCGCCCTATGACGCACGCCACTTACTGGAGCGCTTCGACCTGGACAAGGACCTCGCCACCACACCCGGTGAACGCCCGGCCGAGGGAGTATTGCCATGAGCATTCCAGAATCCACCGAAGCGACCCACGATCCGACCCAGCACCTGGCCCAGGATGTCGGGCGGATCAACCGTTTCACCGTGCTGACGGTCAACACCCATAAGGGTTTCACCGCCCTGAACCGGCGTTTCATCCTGCCGGAACTGCGCGAAGCGGTGCGCAGCGTGTCCGCCGACGTGGTGTTTTTGCAGGAAGTGCACGGCACCCACGAACACCACCCGCAGCGCTACAACAACTGGCCAAGCATGCCCCAATACGAATTTCTCGCCGACAGCCTCTGGCCGCAGTTCGCCTACGGGCGCAACGCGGTCTACCCGGCAGGCGACCACGGCAATGCGCTGTTGTCGAAATTCCAGATCATCCGCCACGACAACATCGACATGTCCATCAGCGGCCATGAAAACCGCGGCATGCTCCACAGCGTGCTGCGCCTGCCGGGTGGCGACGGGCTGCACATCCATGCCATTTGCGTGCACCTGGGGCTGCGCGAAGGTCATCGCGTCGAGCAATTGAAACTGCTTTGCCAGCGTTTGAGTGAACTGCCGCCCGAGGCGCCCGTGATCGTCGCCGGGGACTTCAACGACTGGCGCGGCAAGGCCAGTGAGCTGCTCGAGCCCTGTGGCCTGCGGGAAGTGTTTGCCGAGCAGTTGGGCAAGCCGGCCCGCAGCTTTCCAGCGCGCTTGCCGATCCTGCGCCTGGACCGCATCTACGTGCGCAACCTCAAGGCCCATCACCCCAAAGTGCTGAGCGTACGTCCCTGGTCGCACCTGTCCGACCATGCACCGCTGTCGGTGGAGATCGAATTATGAGCGCGACGATGAACAAGGCGACGGTGGAACAGATCGAAGTTCCGCCCACCGAGCGCAACCCGGCGCTCGCCGACATCGAGTACGGCTGGCACGGCAACAACCGGGTCACGCTGTTGGAAAACGGCGAGGAATATTTCCCCCGGGTTTTCGAGGCCATTCGCCGCGCCGAGAGCGAAATTCTGCTGGAAACCTTCATCCTGTTCGAGGACAAGGTCGGCAATGAACTGCGGGATCTGCTGGTAGATGCCGCCCAGCGCGGCGTGCGCATCACCGTCAGCCTCGACGGCTTCGGTTGCGGTGAGCTGACCACCGAGTTCCTGGCGTCGTTGAGCGAGGCCGGCGTGCGCCTGCAAATGTTCGATCCCGCCCCCCGGCACTTGGGGATCCGTACCAACTGGTTCCGCCGCCTGCACCGCAAGATCGTGGTGGTGGACGGGGTGATTGCGTTTATCGGCGGAATCAATTTTTCCGCTGATCACCTGGGTGATTTCGGCCCCGAGGCCAAGCAGGATTACTCCGTGGAGGTCAAAGGCCCGGCGGTGGTGGATATCCATCACTTCGCGCTGTTGCAGAGCGGCCGGCCTTCGCGGGCCAAATATTGGTGGCAACGGCGCCGCAGCCGTCGCAACGAGCTGGCTTTCAACGATCATGACGGCCAGGTGCGCCTGGTCTATCGCGACAATCATGAGCATCAGACCGACATCGAAGAGGTTTACCTGCAAGTGCTGCGCAGCGCCCAGCGGCGGGTGGTGATCGCCAATGCCTATTTCTTCCCTGGCTACCGGTTGCTGCGGGAAATCCGTAATGCGGCGCGGCGTGGCGTGGAAGTGCGGCTGATCCTGCAGGGCCAGCCGGACATGATGGTGGCCAAGCTCGCGGCGCGGATGCTTTACCACTACCTGCTCAAGGCCGGCGTGGTGATCTACGAGTACTGCGAGCGACCGTTGCACGGCAAAGTCGCGCTGGTGGATGAGGATTGGAGCACTGTCGGCTCAAGCAACCTCGACCCGCTGAGCCTGTCCCTGAACCTGGAAGCCAACGTACTGATCCGCGACCGGGGCTTCAACCGCGAACTGTTCCAGCGACTCGATCATCTGAGCCGCAACCACTGCACCGTCATGCCCGAGAATCACGCCCCACGGGGCCTGCTGTGGCGCATGACCATCGGTTTCATGGTGTTCCACTTCCTGCGCCACTTTCCGGCCTGGGCCGGCTGGCTGCCGGCCCATAAACCGCGTCTGAAACCTTTTTCGCCGCCGACGGCGGTTCGGAGCGAGCCCCATGAACCACTCTGAAGCGCACACCGCGCCGAGAGACGCCCACGCGCCGGAACAGGCCAAACCGGCGTCGCGCTGGAGCCGCTGGAAAAGACCGCTGACCCTGGCCTTCTTCCTGCTGCTGATCGTGCTGTTCACGACCCTGGCCCGACGCATCGACTGGTCGGAAGTATTCGCCACCCTGGCGGACTTCAAGGTGCGCACCTTGATCATCGCTGGCGCGTTGACCATTACCAGTTTCATTACCTACGCCTGCTTCGACCTGATCGGCCGCACCTACATCCGGCAGAAACTGGGCTGGCGACAAATCTTGCCGGTGGGGGTGATCAGCTACGCCTTCAACCTCAACCTCAGCGCCTGGGTCGGCGGCATCGCCATGCGCTATCGGCTGTATTCGCGGCTCGGGGTCAGCACCGGCAACATCGCCAAGATCCTTGGCCTGAGCCTGGCCACCAACTGGTTCGGCTACATGACCCTGGCCGGCGTGGTGTTCAGCAGCGGCCTGGTGACGATGCCGCCAGGCTGGAAACTGAGCAGCGGTGCGCTGCAAGGCGTGGGTGCACTGTTGCTGCTGGTGAGCGCCGGTTACCTGGTGGCCTGTCGGTTCTCCAAGCGGCGGGCCTGGACGATTCGCGGCATGGAAATCAATCTGCCATCGCTGCGCATGGCCATGCTGCAACTGGCCCTGGGGGCGCTGAACTGGTCGTTGATGGCTGCGGTGATCTTCACCTTGCTGCCCGGCAAACTGGATTATCCAATGGTGCTCGGCGTGTTGCTGATCAGCAGCATTGCCGGGGTCATTACCCACATTCCGGCGGGGCTCGGGGTGCTGGAAGCGGTGTTTATCGCGGTGTTGCAGCATGAGGTGTCGCGGGGCAGCCTGTTGGCGGGGCTGATTGCGTACCGGGCGATCTACTTCATCTTGCCGCTGTTGATTACGGTGGTGATGTATCTGGTGATCGAGGCGAAGGCCAAGGCGCTGCGGGTCAAGCCAGGGCTCAAGCGCTGAGGTGCCACGCCTGGCCCTATCGCGAGCAAGCTCGCTCCCACAGGGGATGTGCAGTGGACATGGGTTTTGTGTTCACAGGAGATCCAAGGTGGGAGCGGGCTTGCTCGCGATAGGGCCCGCACCAGCACCACAAAAATCAGCGCTCCTGGATAATGCTCAACCGCTCTCCCACCACCATTTCCGTGATCCAGTCCACCAGGATCGAGGTGTAGGCCTGTTGTGATACAGGGTCGCTCAGGGCATGGTCGGCGCCGTCGATGATCCGGTGGGTCAACGAATGGGTCTGCTGGCACGCGGCGCGGTAGCTCATGATGGTGGCATGGGGGACGTGATCGTCGGTCTCCGACTCCACCAGCAGCACATCACCAGTGAACTGCGAACAGGCATGCAAGGCGCGGTTGGTGTCGGCGTGCACCAGGGTGCTGCGATAATCCAGCAGGTCGCTCTTGTCCAGGTCGCGCTTGGGCGTGTGCCATTGCTCGTCGCGGTACAGCGCCGGGACCCGCAAGGCCAACCAGCGCACAGGCCGCAGCGATGTCAGAATCGAGGCCAGGTAACCGCCATAACTGGTGCCCACCACCGCAATCGCCGAGGTGTCCAGGGCCGGGTGCGCGAGCAGCCGGTCGTAGGCCGTCAGCAGATCCCGCAAGTTGTCCTCCCGCGTCACCCGTGACAGCGGAATGCCCGCCCCGCCGGTGTGCCCGCGCAAGTCAAAGGTCAAACACACGCAGCCCAGGCCGGCGATGCCTTTGGCCCGTTCCAGATCACGTTCCTGACTGCCGCCCCAGCCGTGCACAAATAACACGCCGGGCACCTTCGACTTGGGGCTCAGGAATGTCCCGTTCATGTGTTCATCGTCGATCTCAATCTGAATGGTTTCGCTTCTAGCCGTCATAGGAATGAACCGTTACGTATTTAAGAAGGAAGTCTCCATTGTGCGCCTCGCCGCGATACACCTCGGTGGCCCCGGGGGGCAGCGGCTGGTCGGTGTAGGTTTCCACCGAGGACACGCGAACCGCGTTGGTCGATGGGTCCTCGACGAACACTTGCAACGCCGCCAGCTCCGCACTGCTGGCCCCACCCATGCGCCACGACTGCTCCAGCACGCCGCCCCGGGGCTGGCCGGCGGCGTCGAGGCCCTGGGCAATGTCGTAATTGCGCCGCGAGGCGAAGAAGCCCGGGTAGGCCTGGTTGGCGGCGTCATCAAACACCTGGGCCAGGCGCACTGCTTCACGCACGTCGTCAGGCAACTCAAGCCTGAGCAATTCGATGTAGCCGCCCTGCACCACCAGCAGATCCGAGCCGCCGTAGACTTCCAGGCCTTCGCTGTCGCGGGTCAGGTGTTGCACGCCGCAATAGCTGACGACCTTGCCGCTGATGAAGCTCTGGCCAACGCTCTGGGTCTGGACCTCACTGAGGTTCTGTTCCAGCACCACCCCGTCGCGAAACAGCGCCTGGGCATCGGGCCTGGCGACGATTTCGTCGAACTGCGCCAAGCTCTTGATCACCCGCTGGTCGCGCCCGGCACAGGCATGCACAGGCTTGAGGCGGATCGCTCCCGAGTAAAGCAACTGCTCGGCGGCCTGGCGTGCGTCCTGGAGCGCAAAGACACTCACGCCATCAAGCACCGCGCCACGGGTGAGCTTGGCAAACAATGGCGACCAGCCTTTGGGCGCCACGGCATCCTTATTCAACAGACCGTGGGTAATCGCCTTGGTGCAGATAAAATCATGCTCGACATAACCGCCCCATAAATCCTCCGGACCCTTGATGCCCAAGCGCAACGCGGCCTCGGCGCCGATCAGGGTTTGCGTAGGCACCAGATACACATCACGCCCGGTATGTTGTTGGTCGTCATAACTGCCGCCGTACTCAAAGCCCAGGATCTGCGCCAGCCAACGGGCCAGTGCGCGATTGGTTTCGACTTCATGGAGCGGTGCGTGAGGGTTGACCGAGTGGGCCACTACCGTTTTGTTGCGATTGACTGACGTCATGCGATGCCCTTTTACCTGTGCTCGATGGCGGTAGATAGAGGGGTGCAGAGATCAGGCCAACGGTGTGTCGAGCCGGGAGGAGCAGGGAAACGGGCGTATCGGAGGGAGTTGATAGCACCTGGCCTGTTTCATTCTGCACGACCCGCGGCCGTCATCCCGCAAATTGCACGATGGAGTGCAAATCCCCGTGGCGAGGGAGCTTGCTCCCGCTGGGGTGCGAAGCGCCCCCATAAAACCGACGCTTGCAATGGGACTGCTGCGCAGTCCAGCGGGAGCAAGCTCCCTCGCCACAGGTGTCAGTCTCAGCTTTTTGAAACAGCCGGCGGATTCACCCCAAACTTCGCCCGATAATCACTCGGCGCCAACCCGGT
Organism: Pseudomonas brassicacearum; assembly: GCF_000585995.1. Lineage (NCBI taxonomy): Bacteria > Pseudomonadati > Pseudomonadota > Gammaproteobacteria > Pseudomonadales > Pseudomonadaceae > Pseudomonas > Pseudomonas brassicacearum. Next base: position 5,941,773 of record NZ_CP007410.1, read on the forward strand.
GATCTTCTTGAACGTCGCTCGAAAAGCGCTTGGGTCTTGATAGCCGACGGTCCAGGCAATGTGGTCGATGGTGCCATTGGTGAACTCCAGCATTTCCCGAGCCTTGCCGACGCGCAGGTGCTGGCAGTATTCAGTGGGCTTGAGTCCGGTGGCGGCGCGAAACCGGCGCAGGAAGGTGCGTTCTTCCAGACCGGCCCGTTCAGCCATCGCGCCGAGGGATACGTCTACCGCGCCGCTGCTTTGCAACCAATGCTGGACCTTGAGAATCGCCGCATCGCCATGTCCGAGAATGGGGGCAAAGTTACTGCCGCACTGGCTCGCGCTATCGCTGTGTTCGATCACCAGAAATTGCGCCGTGCGCGTGGCGATGCTGGGCCCGAGCAGGCGGTCCACCAAGCGCAGCCCGAGCTCCGACCACGCCATCAACCCGGCCGTGGTAATCAGGTCGCCGTCGTCGACGATGGGTTTGTCGGCGTTGAGTTTGATCTTGGGGTAACGCGCGGCGAAGCTCTTGGCCGAGGTCCAATGGGTGGTGGCGCTGCGGCCGTCGAGCAAGCCGCTTTCGGCCAGCAGGATCGAGCCTACGCACACCCCGCCCAACACCGTGCCGCCGGCATGCTGGGCACGCAGCCAAGCCATCAGTGCCCGGGAAATCTGGCCCTCACTGAAGCCGGCGAGGGACGGCGGAATCAGCAACGCAACCAGCTTGCCCGCGGGGCCGGTAGCACTGTCGAACACACGCTGCGGTGCCTCATCACCCTCTGCTTGCCAGTGGCTCACCCGCAGCTGTGGCAGTTGCGCGCTGGCCTGCTCGGCGGCGATCCGCTGTGCCACCGCAAACAGATCGGTCAGGCCGTGCACCGCCGCCAGTTGCGCACCGGGATAAATCAGTACCCCGAGTTCGGCGACTGCCCTTTCCTGCACCATTGTCAGTTTTCCCTCGCTTATTGTCGTTGCGGCCAATCCTCGAACCGGCGGTAAAGGCCAATACTGGCGCCCTACCCCATCCGATCAAGGAAGCCCTCATGTCCAAGCAAGCGCTCATCGTAGTCGATATCCAGAACGACTACTTCCCCCAAGGAAAATGGCCGTTGGTCGGCGCCGAAGCTGCTGCCGACAACGCCGCGAAGCTGATTGAAGCTTTTCGCCAGGCCGGCGATCAGGTGGTGCACATCCGCCACGAGTTCACCTCCGACGACGCGCCGTTCTTCACGCCGGGCTCCGAAGGCGCCAAGTTGCACCCCAAGGTGCTCAACCGCGCCGACGAACCGGTGGTACTCAAACATTTCGTCAATTCGTTTCGCGAAACCGAACTGCAAGCCCTCCTCGACCACCACGGCATCGAACAACTGGTGGTGGTCGGCAGCATGAGCCACATGTGCGTCGACGGCGTCGTGCGGGCGGCGGCAGACCTGGGCTACGACGTCACGGTGATCCATGATGCCTGCGCCACCCTCGACCTGGAATTCAATGGTGTCGTCGTTCCAGCCGTCCAAGTGCATGCGGCGTTCATGGCGGCGCTGGGGTTTGCTTATGCGAGCGTGGTGAGTGCTGAGCAATTTCTGACTGCCGGCCGGACGCAGCCATAAGCTCCAAGCGAAAAAAAACCGCGCCTCGGAAACCGAAGCGCGGTTTTGTCTTTAGCTTGAAGCTAGCGACTTGAAGCTATGAGCTGCATTTAGAACGGAATATCGTCATCAAAGCTGTCGAAATCCGGAGCCGGTTGCGGCGCGGCCTGTTGTGGGGCCGGGCGCTCGCGTTGTGGCTGTGGAGCCGACTGCTGTGGACGAGGCGCCTGCTGACGTGGGGCTGGGGCCGATTGCTGGTAGTTGTTGCCACCTTGTTGCTGGTCGCCCTGTGGACGGCCGCCCAGCAGTTGCATGGTGCCTTGCATGTCGACCACGATTTCGGTGGTGTAGCGCTTGATACCGTCTTTTTCCCACTCGCGGGTCTGCAGCTTGCCTTCGATGTACACCTGCGAACCCTTGCGCAGGTATTCGCCGGCGATCTCGGCCACCTTGCCGAACATCGACACGCGGTGCCATTCGGTCTTCTCGACCTTCTGGCCGGTCTGCTTGTCGGTCCACTGTTCGCTGGTCGCCAGACTCAGGTTGGTCACGGCGTTGCCGTTCGGCAGGTAGCGAACTTCGGGATCCTGGCCGCAAGTACCGACCAATATGACTTTGTTAACCCCACGGGCCATAACGTTCTCCTAGGCTTCGCACGCGTTCGGGGCCGGGTTGTTCACCAGGCGCTCGAGCGTCGCGCGATCCAATAATTCGGTGTCCAGTTTGATATATACGGCCGCCTCGTCGGCGACCACCACTGCATCGGTTACTCCAACGACGGCCTTCAGACGCTCGGTCAGGCCAGCCTCACGAATCGCCTCGGGCGATAAGGGCAAGCGCAGGCTCGTCACATAGGGAGGTTCGCGCATGGTAACAGCAAAGGCTAGCCAAAGTGCAGCCAGCGCGGCACATCCCAGGAACACAACCGACAAACCGCCATGCTGGAACAACCAGCCGCCGAGAATCCCGCCCAACGCCGAACCCAGGAATTGGCTGGTGGAGTAGACCCCCATCGCCGTGCCCTTGCCCCCCGCCGGTGAAACCTTGCTGATCAGCGACGGCAGTGACGCCTCCAGCAGATTGAACGCGGTGAAGAACACCACCGTGCCGATCACCAGGGCCCGCAGGCTATCGCCGAACTGCCAGAAGAATAGCTCAGTGAGCATCAGCGTCAGGACGGCGCCGAGCAAAACTCGTTTCATTTTGCGTCGCTTCTCGCCATAGATGATGAACGGGATCATGGCGAAGAACGAAATCAGCAGCGCAGTCAGGTAGACCCACCAGTGCTGTTCCTTGGGCAGGCCGGCCTTCTCGACCAGCGCCAGCGGCAAGGCCACGAAGCTGGACATCAGCATGGCGTGAAGCACGAAAATGCCCAGGTCCAGGCGCAACAGGTCCGGGTGCTTGAGCGTCGGGATCAGCGCTTGGCGCGCCACCCCGGACTCACGGTGCTGCAACGGCCCGGTGGAGTGCGGCACCATGAACGCCACGATCAGGATGCCCACCAACGCCATGGCACCGGTCGCCAGGAACAGCCCCGACAAGCCAAAGGCACGGGTCAGCAACGGTCCTACGACCATGGCGACAGCGAACGACAGACCGATGGTCATGCCGATCATGGCCATGGCCTTGGTCCGATGTTGTTCACGGGTCAAGTCTGACAACAGCGCCATGACGGCGGCGGAAATAGCCCCCGCACCTTGCAGGATTCGTCCGGCGATCACGCCCCAGATCGAATCGGCATTGGCCGCCAACACGCTGCCCAGGGCGAAGACGATCAGCCCCAGGTAAATCACGGGACGTCGCCCGATGCGGTCGGAAATGACCCCGAACGGAATCTGGAAAATCGCCTGGGTCAGGCCGTAAGCGCCAATCGCCAACCCGATGAGGGCCGGGGTCGCGCCCGCCAAGTCCATGCCATAGGTCGCCAGCACCGGCAACACCATGAACATGCCCAGCATACGGAAGGCGAACACCAGGGCCAGACCGCTTGCCGCGCGGGTCTCACCACTACTCATGCGTTCGCTGTGGGGATCGTGCATGGAAAAACCTCATGTGAACCGGCGGCGATTCTACCAGTCCCATCGATTGAGGGGGTATATGGCGACCGTTTGCCGCGCAGTCTTCATGTATGGCTGCAAACGCACTCTCAATAGTGTGCATCCATCCAGTATTTGCCCGTATACTCCTACGTTTTCGACGCCCGCCGAGCGAGGCCACTTTGGACAAGATCCTGATTCGTGGGGCCCGTACCCACAACCTGAAGAACATCGACCTGACCCTGCCACGGGACAAACTGATCGTCATCACCGGCCTGTCCGGATCCGGCAAATCATCCCTGGCTTTCGACACCCTGTACGCCGAAGGCCAGCGACGCTATGTCGAATCGCTGTCGGCCTATGCCCGGCAGTTCCTGTCGATGATGGAAAAACCTGACGTCGACACCATCGAAGGCCTGTCGCCGGCCATCTCCATCGAACAGAAATCCACCTCCCATAACCCACGGTCGACGGTGGGCACCATCACCGAGATCTACGACTACCTGCGCCTGCTGTATGCGCGAGTCGGTATCCCCCGCTGCCCCGACCACGACATTCCCCTGGAAGCCCAGACCGTCAGCCAGATGGTCGACCTGGTGCTTGCCCAGCCGGAAGGCAGCAAGCTGATGCTGCTGGCGCCGGTGATTCGCGAGCGCAAGGGCGAACACCTGATGGTCTTCGAAGAGCTGCGCGCCCAGGGTTTCGTGCGGGCCCGGGTCAACGGCAAGCTGTGCGAGCTGGACGAACTGCCGAAGTTGGATAAACAGAAGAAGCATTCGATCGATGTCGTGGTCGACCGCTTCAAGGTCCGTGCCGACCTGCAACAGCGGTTGGCCGAGTCCTTCGAGACCGCCCTGAAACTGGCCGACGGCATTGCCCTGGTGGCACCGATGGACGACGAGCCCGGGGAGGAAATCATCTTCTCCGCGCGCTTTGCCTGCCCGATCTGCGGCCACGCCATCAGCGAGCTGGAACCCAAGCTGTTCTCCTTCAACAACCCGGCCGGCGCCTGCCCGACCTGCGATGGGCTGGGGGTCAAGCAGTTCTTCGACACCAAGCGCCTGGTCAATGGCGAGCTGACCCTGGCCGAAGGTGCTATTCGCGGCTGGGACAGGCGCAACGTCTATTACTTCCAGATGCTCGGGTCGCTGGCGGCCCACTACAAGTTCAGCCTGGACAAGCCATTCAACGAGTTACCCGCCGATCAGCAGAAATTCATCCTGCACGGCAGCGGCTCGCAGAATGTCGATTTCAAATACCTGAACGACCGCGGCGATATCGTCAAGCGCTCCCACCCGTTCGAAGGCATCGTGCCGAACCTGGAGCGGCGCTACCGCGAGACCGAATCGGCCAGCGTGCGCGAAGAGCTGGCGAAGTTCCTCAGCACCCAGCCCTGCCCTGACTGCCGCGGCACTCGCCTGCGTCGCGAGGCGCGGCATGTGTGGGTCGGCGAGAAGACTTTGCCGGCGGTGACCAACCTGCCGATTGGCGACGCTACCGATTACTTCGGCGGCTTGAAGCTCACCGGTCGTCGTGGCGAAATCGCCGACAAGATCCTCAAGGAAATCCGCGAACGCCTGCAGTTCCTGGTGAACGTCGGCCTGGATTACCTGACCCTTGATCGCAGCGCAGACACTTTGTCCGGCGGCGAAGCCCAGCGTATCCGCCTTGCAAGCCAGATCGGCGCCGGCCTGGTGGGAGTGATGTACATCCTCGACGAGCCGTCCATCGGCCTGCACCAACGGGACAACGACCGACTGCTCGGGACCCTGAAGCATCTGCGGGACATCGGCAACACGGTGATCGTGGTCGAACACGACGAAGACGCGATTCGCCTGGCGGATTACGTGGTGGACATCGGCCCGGGCGCGGGCGTGCATGGCGGGCATATCGTTGCCCAGGGCACTGCCGCCGAAGTCATGGCGCACCCCGATTCCCTGACCGGCAAATACCTGTCGGGCCGGGTGAAGATCAAGGTTCCGGCCAAGCGCACGCCACGCAACAAGAAGCTGTCGCTGACCCTCAAGGGCGCCCGTGGCAACAACTTGCGCAACGTCGACCTGGAAATCCCGATCGGCCTGCTGACCTGCGTCACCGGCGTGTCCGGCTCTGGCAAATCGACGCTGATCAACAACACCCTGTTCCCGCTCAGCGCCACGGCCCTGAACGGCGCCACCACCCTGGAAGCGGCCGCCCACGACAGCATCAAGGGCCTGGAGCACCTGGACAAGGTGGTCGACATCGACCAGAGCCCAATCGGTCGTACGCCGCGCTCCAACCCGGCGACCTATACCGGGTTGTTCACGCCGATCCGCGAACTGTTCGCCGGCGTGCCGGAGTCTCGCTCCCGGGGCTACGGTCCGGGGCGGTTCTCCTTCAACGTCAAGGGCGGGCGTTGCGAAGCCTGCCAGGGCGATGGCCTGATCAAGGTGGAAATGCACTTTCTGCCGGATATCTACGTGCCGTGCGACGTGTGCAAGAGCAAGCGCTACAACCGCGAAACCCTGGAGATCAAATACAAGGGCAAGAACATCCACGAAACCCTCGAGATGACCATCGAGGAAGCGCGGGTGTTCTTCGACGCGGTACCCGCGCTGGCGCGCAAGCTCCAGACGTTGATGGATGTGGGCCTGTCGTATATCAAGCTGGGGCAGTCGGCGACGACGTTGTCCGGCGGTGAAGCCCAGCGGGTCAAGTTGTCCCGCGAGCTGTCCAAGCGCGACACCGGCAAGACCCTGTACATCCTCGACGAGCCGACCACAGGCCTGCACTTCGCCGATATCCAGCAATTGCTCGACGTGCTGCATCGCCTGCGGGACCACGGCAACACCGTGGTGGTGATCGAGCACAACCTGGACGTCATCAAGACCGCTGACTGGCTGGTGGACCTGGGACCGGAAGGCGGCTCCAAGGGTGGCCAGATCATCGCCGTAGGGACACCCGAGCAAGTGGCCGAGATGAAGCAATCCTATACCGGCTACTACCTCAAACCGTTGCTGGAGCGTGATCGGGACTGATTTCACCCGAGCACGAAAAAGCCCCTGTCATCTCGTCGATGACAGGGGCTTTTGCTTTTCTTCTGTGGGAGCGAGCTTGCTCGCTCCCACAATTATCGCGATTAGAACTGTGATTGCAGGTAGTTTTCCAGGCCAATCAACTTGATCAGACCCAACTGCTTCTCGAGCCAGTAGGTGTGGTCTTCTTCAGTGTCGTTGAGTTGGATACGCAGGATCTCGCGGGTCACGTAGTCGTTGTGCTGCTCGCAAAGTTCGATGCCTTTGCATAGGGCAGCGCGCACCTTGTATTCCAGGCGCAAGTCGGCGGCGAGCATATCGGGCACGGTGGTGCCGATGTCCAAGTCATCCGGACGCATCCGCGGCGTGCCTTCGAGCATCAGGATCCGGCGCATCAATGCATCGGCGTGCTGGGCTTCTTCTTCCATCTCATGGTTGATACGTTCGTAGAGCTCGGTGAAACCCCAGTCCTCGTACATCCGCGAGTGGATGAAATATTGATCACGGGCTGCCAGTTCGCCTGTCAGCAACGTGTTGAGGTAATCGATTACATCTGGGTGACCTTGCATCGCCCTACATCTCCACAAGCTTTGAAGGCTCTAGTTTGAACCAACCTGACGAAGAGGTCACTCGCTCATCGCAATAAAAGCGAAGAAAATCCGAGAAAACCGGGCTAAAAAACGCAAAAACCGCCCAAATGAGGGCGGTTCTGCTTCTCGTTTAGACTTAGTTAAGCTGTACGTCCAACGCCTTTGCGATACCTTCTCCATAAGCGGCGTCCGCCTTGAAGAAATGCTGGAGCTGACGGTCAACGACATCCGCCGATACACCGGCCATCGCGCCGGCGATATTGTTGATCAGCAACGCTTTCTGCTCATCACTCATCAAACGGAACAGCGCACCGGCATGGGTGTAGTAGTCAGTGTCTTCGCGATGATCGTAACGATCAGCCGCGCCACTGAGAGCCAGGGCCGGCTCGGCATAGCGTGAAGCCTGTTTCGGCGCTTCCACGTAACTGTTCGGCTCATAGTTCGGTGCCGCACCGCCGTTGCTGCCAAACGCCATGGCACCATCACGCTGGTAGGTATTGACCGGGCTGCGCGGAGCATTCACCGGCAATTGCTGATGATTGGTCCCTACACGGTAGCGGTGCGCATCGGCATAGGCGAATACCCGGCCCTGCAGCATGCGATCCGGCGACAGACCAACGCCCGGCACCATGTTGCTCGGCCCGAACGCCGCCTGCTCGACCTCGGCAAAGTAGTTCAGCGGATTGCGGTTGAGTTCGAGTTCACCTACTTCAATCAACGGAAACTCTTTCTGCGACCAGGTCTTGGTCACGTCGAACGGGTTCTCGTAATGAGCCGCGGCCTGAGCCTCAGTCATGACCTGGATGCAGACACTCCATTTCGGGAAGTCACCTCGCTCGATCGCATTGAACAAGTCACGCTGGGCGTAATCCGGGTCGGTACCCGCCAGGCGTGCCGCTTCAGCCGGGGCGAGGTTCTTGATCCCTTGCTTGGTCTTGTAGTGCCATTTCACCCAATGACGTTCACCCTGTGCATTAATCAGGCTGTAGGTGTGGCTGCCGAAACCGTGCATGTGGCGGTAGCCGTCAGGAATGCCACGATCGGAGAACAGAATGGTGACCTGGTGCAGCGCCTCAGGCGAATGCGACCAGAAATCCCACATCGCCTGGGCGCTCTTCAGGTTGCTTTGCGGCAGACGTTTCTGGGTGTGGATGAAGTCCGGAAATTTCAATGGATCACGGATGAAGAACACCGGTGTGTTGTTGCCAACAATGTCCCAGTTGCCTTCCTCGGTGTAGAACTTCAGGGCGAAACCGCGCGGATCGCGTTCGGTGTCGGCAGAACCACGCTCACCACCCACAGTGGAAAACCGCAGGAACGTTGGGGTTTGCTTGCCGACTGAGTCAAACAATTTGGCGCTGGTGTACGGCGTGATATCCCGGGTGACGGTGAATGTTCCGTAAGCGCCCGAGCCTTTGGCGTGCACGCGGCGTTCAGGAATATTTTCGCGGTTGAAGTGAGCAAGCTTCTCGATCAGGTGAAAATCATCGAGCAACAGTGGGCCGCGCGGGCCGGCGGAGCGAGAGTTCTGGTTATCGGCGACAGGAGCGCCGCTGGCGGTCGTAAGCGTTTTGGTCTGGCTCATGCTCAATCTTCCTAGGTCGGTCTTCGAACTGCCGGCTAATCGGCTGGAAAGGAGTATTGATCATGTTAATGACAGTATCCAAATTCATTAAATCATGGGCATCGATAGTTATTATCTAATTTTGATGACTTGCCGATAGCGAGGCCTGACGAAACGGCCTCTTGCTTTTCTACCGGGCACAAAAAACCGGGCACTAGGCCCGGTTTTTTGTATGTTGCCGACTTACTCAGCGGATACAGCTTCACCGCTGGTAGCACGATCAACCAACTCGACGTACGCCATAGGCGCGTTGTCGCCAGCGCGGAAACCGCACTTGAGGATGCGCAGGTAGCCACCCTCACGGGTAGCGTAACGCTTGCCCAGGTCGTTGAAGAGCTTACCAACGATAGCTTTCGAACGCGTACGGTCGAAAGCCAGACGGCGGTTAGCCAGGCTATCTGTCTTGGCCAGAGTGATCAGCGGCTCAGCAACGCGACGCAGTTCTTTGGCTTTCGGCAGTGTAGTTTTGATCAGCTCGTGCTCGAACAGCGACACCGCCATGTTTTGGAACATGGCCTTGCGGTGCGAGCTGGTGCGGCTCAGGTGACGACCACTTTTACGATGACGCATGGTTCATTCCTTACCAAACACAACGTTCGGTGATTACGACGATCAGGCAGTCGCCTTGTCGTCCTTCTTAAGACTTGCAGGCGGCCAGTTGTCGAGGCGCATGCCGAGGGACAGACCGCGGGAGGCCAGAACGTCCTTGATTTCAGTCAAGGATTTCTTGCCAAGGTTCGGAGTCTTCAACAGCTCTACTTCGGTACGCTGAATCAGGTCACCGATGTAGTAGATGTTTTCCGCCTTAAGGCAGTTAGCCGAACGTACAGTCAGTTCCAGATCGTCAACCGGGCGAAGCAGGATCGGATCGATCTCGTCTTCCTGCTCAACAACCACTGGCTCACTGTCACCCTTAAGGTCGACGAACGCAGCCAACTGCTGTTGCAGGATGGTTGCAGCGCGGCGAATAGCCTCTTCAGGATCCAGGGTACCGTTGGTTTCCAGATCAATAACCAGCTTGTCCAGGTTGGTACGCTGCTCGACACGGGCGTTTTCCACCACGTATGCGATACGGCGAACCGGGCTGAACGAAGAGTCAAGCTGCAAGCGACCGATGCTGCGGCTTTCGTCTTCATCGCTCTGACGCGAGTCTGCCGGTTCATAACCACGACCACGAGCTACGGTGAGCTTCATGTTCAGGGCGCCGTTAGACGCCAGGTTAGCGATTACGTGATCGGGGTTAACGATCTCGACATCATGATCCAGCTGAATATCGGCAGCGGTAACCACCCCCGAACCCTTCTTCGACAAGGTCAGCGTAACTTCGTCACGACCGTGCAGCTTGATAGCCAGACCTTTCAGGTTCAACAGGATTTCAATTACGTCTTCCTGTACACCTTCGATGGCGCTGTACTCATGGAGCACACCGTCAATCTCGGCCTCGACTACTGCACAGCCGGGCATTGAGGACAACAGGATGCGGCGCAGCGCGTTGCCCAGGGTGTGGCCGAAACCACGCTCGAGAGGCTCGAGTGTGATCTTGGCGCGGGTTGGACTGACAACCTGCACATCAATATGGCGGGGTGTCAGGAACTCATTTACCGAAATCTGCATGGATGCACCTATTTTCTAGCCCTTACTTGGAGTAGAGCTCGACAATCAGGCTTTCGTTGATGTCGGCGGACAGATCACTGCGAGCAGGAACGTTTTTGAAAACGCCCGACTTCTTCTCAGTGTCTACTTCTACCCATTCTACGCGGCCACGTTGGGCACACAGATCGAGAGCTTGGACAATGCGAAGTTGGTTCTTTGCTTTCTCGCGAACAGCAACCACGTCACCAGCACGAACCTGGTAGGACGGAACGTTTACGGTCTGACCGTTAACGCTGATCGACTTGTGCGATACCAGCTGACGGGATTCGGCACGAGTAGAACCGAAACCCATACGGTATACAACGTTGTCCAAACGGCATTCGAGCAGCTGCAACAGGTTTTCGCCGGTTGCGCCTTTCTTGCCAGCAGCTTCTTTGTAGTAGCCGCTGAATTGACGCTCGAGAACGCCGTAGATACGACGGACCTTCTGCTTTTCACGCAGTTGGGTGCCGTAATCGGACTGGCGACCGCGGCGTTGGCCGTGGATACCAGGTGCTGCTTCAATGTTGCACTTCGATTCGATCGCGCGCACGCCGCTCTTCAGGAAGAGATCGGTGCCTTCGCGACGAGCGAGTTTGCATTTTGGACCAATGTAACGAGCCATTCTTTACAATCTCCTGGATTACACGCGGCGCTTCTTCGGCGGACGGCACCCGTTGTGCGGGATTGGCGTCACGTCGGTGATGCTGGCGATCTTGTAGCCACAGCCGTTCAAAGCGCGGACTGCGGATTCACGACCTGGACCTGGACCTTTGACGTTGACGTCGAGGTTTTTCAGGCCGTATTCCAGCGCAGCTTGACCAGCACGTTCAGCAGCTACTTGAGCGGCGAACGGGGTGGACTTGCGGGAACCGCGGAAACCCGAACCACCAGAGGTAGCCCAAGAGAGAGCGTTACCTTGACGGTCGGTAATGGTCACGATGGTGTTGTTAAAAGAAGCATGGATGTGGGCGATGCCATCAACCACTGTCTTTTTAACTTTTTTACGAGGACGAGCAGCAGGTTTTGCCATGATTAAATTCCTGTCGATTCGCTGGGGCGATTACTTGCGGATCGGCTTACGCGGACCTTTACGGGTACGCGCGTTGGTCTTGGTACGCTGACCGCGTACTGGAAGACCACGACGATGACGCAGACCGCGATAGCAACCGAGGTCCATCAAGCGCTTGATTTTCATGTTGATTTCGCGACGCAGGTCACCTTCAGTGGTGAACTTCGCCACTTCGCCACGCAGCTGTTCAATCTGCTCGTCGCTCAGATCTTTGATCTTTGCCGCTGGGTTGACCCCAGTCACTGCACAAATTTTCTGTGCAGTAGTGCGACCAACACCATAGATGTAGGTCAGCGAGATAACAGTATGCTTGTTATCTGGAATGTTAACGCCTGCAATACGGGCCATTCAGTGGGACTCCAATTGACAGCTACCTACGCCCCGGAAGCCAAGAAATAGGGCGCGAGATAATATCGCTGTAATAACAAATAATCAACCCGGCAGCGCACTAGCTGCCGGGCTTAAAGCACAATCACACTCAGCCTTGGCGCTGTTTGTGACGCGGTTCCGCGCTGCAAATTACCCGAACAACACCTTCGCGGCGAATAATCTTGCAGTTACGGCACAGCTTTTTCACCGATGCACGAACTTTCATCACCAACTCCTCGAACCTTATGGACGCTACTCAGCGCAACATGCCGCTGCCGTAGCCCTTCAGGTTGGCTTTCTTCATCAGGGATTCGTACTGGTGCGAAACGAGGTGCGATTGTACTTGGGACATGAAGTCCATCACAACCACGACCACGATCAGCAACGAGGTCCCGCCAAGGTAGAACGGTACGTTTGCCGCAACCACCAGGAACTGGGGCAACAGACAGACGGCCGTCATGTAAAGAGCACCGAACATGGTCAAGCGAGTCAGAACGCCATCAATGTAGCGCGCAGACTGCTCACCTGGACGGATGCCCGGAATAAAGGCACCGGACTTCTTCAGGTTTTCCGCTACGTCTTTCGGATTGAACATCAACGCCGTATAGAAGAAGCAGAAGAAAATAATCCCTGCACTAAACAGCAGAATATTCAACGGCTGACCAGGAGCGATCGACTGCGAGATGTCCTGCAACCAGCCCATACCTTCAGACTGGCCGAACCAGGCACCCAACGAAGCCGGGAACAGCAGAATGCTGCTCGCGAAAATAGCCGGAATGACGCCGGCCATGTTCACCTTCAACGGCAAGTGGCTAGTCTGCGCAGCAAACACCTTACGGCCCTGCTGACGCTTGGCGTAGTGAACAGCAATACGCCGCTGACCACGCTCAATGAACACCACGAAACCGATAATCGCTACTGCCAGCAAACCGATGGCAACCAGGGCGAAAATGTTGATATCACCCTGACGCGCAGACTCGAAAGACTGCCCGATCGCTCTCGGAAGACCGGCGACGATACCTGCGAAGATCAACATCGAGATACCGTTGCCAACACCACGCTCAGTAATCTGCTCACCCAGCCACATCATGAACATCGCGCCTGCCACAAATGTGGTTACCGCAACGAAATAGAAGCTAAAGTCCGCAGTGAACGAAACACCCTGCCCCGCCAGGCCAATGGACATGCCAATGGCTTGAACGAGAGCGAGGATGACAGTGCCGTAGCGGGTGTACTGGCTGATCTTGCGACGGCCAGCTTCACCTTCCTTCTTCAACTGCTCCAGCTGCGGGCTGACGGCGGTCATCAACTGCATGATGATCGATGCCGAAATGTACGGCATGATCCCCAGTGCAAAGATGCTCATCCGCTCCAGCGCGCCGCCGGAAAACATGTTGAACAAGCTAAGAATGGTCCCCTCATTCTGTCGAAACAGGTCCGCGAGTCGGTCCGGGTTGATACCTGGAACCGGGATGTGTGCGCCTATTCGGTAGACGATAATCGCCAGGAACAGAAAACGCAGACGAGCCCAGAGTTCAGACATACCGCCTTTGCCGAGCGCAGAGAGAGCACCTTGCTTAGCCATTTATTCCTCGAACTTGCCGCCAGCTGCTTCGATAGCCGCACGCGCACCTTTGGTGGCGCCGATTCCCTTTCCGATGGTGACAGCACGAGCAACTTCGCCCGACAGCATGATTTTCACACGCTGTACGTTCTGGTTGATCACGTTGGCATCCTTCAGGGACTGCACGGTGACGATGTCGCCATCCACTTTAGCCAGCTCGGACAGACGCACTTCTGCGCGATCCATGGCCTTCAGGGAAACGAAACCGAACTTCGGCAGACGACGATGCAGCGGCTGTTGACCGCCTTCAAAGCCTGGAGCAATGGTGCCACCGGAGCGGGAGGTCTGACCTTTGTGGCCACGGCCACCGGTCTTGCCCAAACCACTACCGATACCACGGCCCGGACGATGCTTTTCGCGACGGGAACCCGGCGCTGGACTCAGATCATTGAGTTTCATCGATTAACCCTCGACACGCAGCATGTAGTAAGCCTTGTTGATCATCCCGCGATTCTCGGGAGTATCCTGGACTTCTACAGTGTGACCGATGCGACGCAGACCCAGACCCTTAACGCACAGTTTGTGGTTAGGGATGCGGCCGGTCATGCTTTTGATCAGCGTAACTTTTACGGTAGCCATGATCAGAAGATCTCCTTGACGCTTTTGCCACGCTTGGCGGCAATGGATTCAGGAGACTGCATTGCTTTCAAACCCTTGAAAGTGGCGTGAACCACGTTTACCGGGTTAGTCGAGCCGTAGCACTTGGCCAGAACGTTCTGAACGCCAGCAACTTCGAGGACAGCACGCATAGCGCCGCCAGCGATGATACCGGTACCTTCAGAAGCAGGCTGCATGTACACCTTCGAAGCGCCATGGGCAGACTTCATTGCGTACTGCAGAGTGGTGCCGTTCAGATCAACTTGGATCATGTTGCGGCGAGCAGCTTCCATTGCCTTCTGGATCGCAGCAGGCACTTCACGCGACTTGCCACGGCCGAAGCCAACGCGCCCCTTACCATCACCTACCACGGTCAACGCGGTGAAGGTGAAGATACGGCCGCCTTTAACGGTTTTGGCTACGCGGTTAACTTGAACCAGCTTCTCAATGTAGCCTTCGTCGCGCTTTTGGTCGTTATTTGACATAACTTAGAACTCCAGCCCAGCTTCACGAGCAGCATCAGCCAGCGCCTTGACGCGGCCGTGGTACTTGAAGCCAGAGCGGTCGAAAGCCACCTGCGAGACGCCAGCGGCTTTTGCACGCGTAGCGACCAGCTGGCCAACCTTAGTGGCCGCGTCGATGTTGCCAGTGGCACCATCACGCAGTTCTTTATCCAAAGTCGAGGCACTTGCCAGGACTTTGTTGCCGTCGGCCGAAATGACCTGGGCGTAGATGTGCTGCGACGAGCGGAACACGCAGAGACGCACGACTTCGAGTTCGTGCATTTTCAGGCGTGCTTTGCGAGCGCGACGCAGTCGAGTAACTTTTTTGTCGGTCATTTGCTATGCCCTACTTCTTCTTGGCTTCTTTACGACGGACGACTTCGTCCGCGTAGCGCACACCTTTGCCTTTGTACGGCTCTGGTGGACGGAAGTCGCGGATCTCGGCGGCCACTTGACCTACCAGCTGCTTATCGATGCCCTTGATCAGGATATCGGTCTGGCTAGGAGTCTCAGCGGTGATGCCTTCCGGCAGTTCATAATCCACTGGGTGCGAGAAGCCAAGAGCCAGGTTCAGCACTGTGCCTTTTGCTTGCGCTTTGTAACCAACACCGACCAGCTGGAGCTTGCGCTCGAAGCCTTGGCTTACGCCTTGGACCATGTTGTTTACCAACGCACGAGTGGTACCAGCCATTGCGCGAGTCTGTTGATCGCCATTGCGAGCAGCGAAACGCAGCTCACCAGCTTCTTCAACGATCTCAACGGACGAATGGATGTTCAGTTGCAGAGTGCCCTTGGCACCCTTCACCGAAAGCTGTTGGCCTGCGAATTTGACTTCGACACCGGCTGGCAGCTTAACGGGGTTCTTAGCGACGCGTGACATGCTTATCCCCCCTTAGAACACAGTGCAAAGAACTTCGCCGCCGACACCGGCAGCGCGCGCAGCACGATCCGTCATCACACCTTTGTTGGTGGAGACGATAGACACACCGAGACCGCCACGAACTTTTGGCAGATCATCGACGGACTTGTACTGACGCAGGCCTGGACGGCTAACGCGCTTCACTTCCTCGATGACCGGACGGCCTTCGAAGTACTTCAGCTCGATGGACAGCAGTGGCTTGATTTCGCTGCTGATCTGATAACCCGCAATGTAACCTTCGTCCTTCAGGACTTTGGCAACAGCTACCTTCAACGTAGAAGATGGCATGCTTACGACGGACTTTTCAGCCATCTGGGCATTACGGATACGAGTTAGCATGTCCGCTAACGGGTCCTGCATACTCATGGGCTAGACGCTCCTAATACACAAAAAATTAGCCTTGCGGCTAGTACGTGTCGCCGAGTGCATCCGCGCAAAAAAAGCACGGGCTCAGGCGAGCCGGGTATTCTAGACACACCCCACAAATGAATCAAGCCCCATGAGGGGCTTGATTCAAGTTCAAGGTCACCGGTGGTCAGGATCTTGCGACCCTGCACACCGAGACTTCGATCGTGCTTACCAGCTGGCTTTAACCAGACCTGGAACGTCACCACGCATTGCAGCTTGACGCAGCATGTTACGGCCAAGGCCGAACTTGCGGTACACGCCGTGCGGACGACCAGTCAGGCGGCAGCGGTTACGCATGCGCGAAGCGCTTGCGTCACGTGGCTGCTTCTGCAGTGCTACGGTAGCTTCCCAACGTGCTTCTGGACTTGCGTTCAGATCAACGATGATAGCTTTCAGCGCTGCACGCTTGGTGGCGTACTTGGCAACGGTGAGCTGACGCTTCAGCTCACGGTTTTTCATGCTCTTCTTGGCCATTTTCCTACTCCAATCAGTTGCGGAACGGGAATTTGAAAGCGCGCAGCAGTGCGCGACCTTCGTCATCCGTCCGAGCAGTGGTGGTCAGGGTAATGTCCAGACCGCGGAGAGCGTCAATCTTGTCGTAATCGATTTCCGGGAAAATGATCTGCTCTTTAACGCCCATGCTGTAGTTACCACGACCATCGAAGGACTTGGCATTCAGGCCGCGGAAGTCGCGAACCCGAGGCAGGGAGATCGACAGCAGACGATCCAGGAACTCGTACATACGCTCACGGCGCAGGGTCACTTTGACGCCGATCGGCCAACCTTCACGGACTTTAAAGCCAGCGATGGATTTCCGAGCGTAAGTCACAACGACTTTCTGACCGGTGATCTTTTCCAGGTCAGCAACAGCGTGCTCGATGACTTTTTTGTCACCGATCGCTTCGCCCAGACCCATGTTCAGGGTGATTTTGGTAACGCGCGGAACTTCCATCACGTTCGAAAGCTTAAGTTCTTCCTTAAGTTTCGGTGCGATTTCCTTCCGGTAAATCTCTTTTAGTCGTGCCATGGTCTTCTACCTAGCAGTGTTCAAGCATCAACCGCTTTTTGGGTCGACTTGAAGACACGAATTTTCTTACCGTCTTCTACTTTGAAACCAACGCGATCAGCCTTGTTGGTTTCGCCGTTGAAAATGGCGACGTTAGAAGCGTGCAGTGGCGCTTCTTTCTCGACGATACCGCCCTGTACGCCCGACATCGGGTTAGGCTTGGTATGACGCTTGACCAGGTTCAGACCACCAACAACCAGACGGTTGTCAGCAAGAACCTTCAGCACCTTACCGCGCTTACCTTTGTCTTTGCCGGCGATCACGATGATCTCGTCGTCACGACGAATCTTTTGCATGTCGGATCTCCTTACAGCACTTCTGGGGCGAGCGAGACGATCTTCATGAACTTCTCAGTACGAAGTTCACGGGTCACTGGCCCAAAGATACGGGTGCCGATCGGCTCTTGCTTGTTGTTCAGAAGAACAGCAGCGTTGCCATCAAAGCGGATAATGGAGCCATCTGCACGGCGAACGCCGTGACGAGTGCGGACTACAACAGCAGTCATCACTTGGCCTTTTTTCACCTTACCGCGAGGAATTGCTTCCTTCACGGTAACTTTGATGATGTCACCAATACCAGCGTAACGACGATGGGAGCCACCCAGCACCTTGATGCACATAACGCGGCGAGCGCCGCTGTTATCGGCCACATCGAGCATGGATTGAGTCTGAATCATATAATTTCTCCGACCCCTAGTCCTTAGACTTCCACAGCGCGTTCGAGAACATCAACCAGCGCCCAAGACTTGGTCTTGGCCAAAGGACGAGTTTCACGAATAGTGACTTTGTCGCCGATGTGGCACTGATTGGTTTCGTCGTGCGCGTGCAGCTTAGTCGAACGCTTAACGTATTTACCGTAGATCGGGTGCTTAACGCGACGCTCGATCAGAACGGTGATGGTTTTGTCCATCTTGTCGCTGACAACACGGCCAGTCAGCGTACGGACAGTTTTTTCGGCTTCAGCCATGATTACTTACCTGCCTGCTGGTTGAGCACAGTTTTCACGCGAGCGATGTCACGCTTAACTTGCGAGAGCAGATGAGACTGCCCCAACTGGCCAGTTGCTTTCTGCATACGCAGATTGAACTGGTCGCGCAGCAGGCCGAGCAGTTGCTCGTTCAGCTGCTGTGCTGATTTTTCACGAAGTTCATTCGCTTTCATCACATCACCGTCCGTTTAACAAAGGCGGTGGCGAGCGGCAGCTTTGCAGCAGCCAGGGCAAAAGCCTCACGCGCCAGCTCTTCAGTTACACCCTCGATTTCATACAGGACTTTGCCTGGCTGAATCTGGGCAACCCAGTATTCGACGTTACCCTTACCTTTACCCATCCGAACTTCGAGTGGCTTCTTGGAAATAGGCTTGTCCGGGAATACACGGATCCAGATCTTGCCGCCACGTTTTACGTGACGGGTCAGAGCACGACGCGCTGACTCGATCTGACGAGCGGTGAGACGACCACGAGCAACAGACTTCAGCGCGAACTCGCCGAAGCTGACTTTGCTACCGCGCAATGCCAGGCCACGGTTGTGACCGGTCATCTGCTTGCGGAACTTCGTACGCTTTGGTTGCAACATTTGGCGTACCCCTTACTTAGCAGCTTTTTTACGAGGCGCTGGTGCTTGTGGTTTCAGCTCTTCTTGGCGACCACCAATTACTTCGCCTTTGAAGATCCAAACCTTTACACCGATCACACCATAGGTGGTGTGAGCTTCGTAGTTGGCATAGTCGATGTCGGCACGCAGGGTGTGCAGTGGCACACGACCTTCGCGATACCATTCAGTACGTGCGATTTCAGCACCGCCGAGACGACCGCTCACTTGGATTTTGATGCCTTTGGCACCAATGCGCATTGCGTTCTGTACAGCGCGCTTCATAGCGCGACGGAACATTACGCGACGCTCCAGCTGCTGAGCTACGCTCTGCGCAACCAGCATACCGTCGAGCTCCGGCTTACGGATCTCTTCGATATTGATGTGCACAGGCACACCCATTTGCTTGGTCAGGTCCTGACGCAGTTTCTCAACATCTTCACCTTTCTTCCCGATAACGATACCTGGGCGAGCGGTGTGGATGGTGATACGTGCAGTCTGAGCCGGACGATGGATATCGATACGGCTTACGGACGCGCTTTTTAGTTTGTCTTGGAGATACTCACGCACCTTCAGATCAGCGAACAAATAGTCCGCATAAGTCCGACCGTCTGCGTACCAGACGGAGGTGTGCTCCTTGACGATTCCCAGGCGAATGCCAATGGGATGTACTTTCTGACCCATCTCTTCGACTCCGTTACTTGTCAGCAACCTTGACAGTGATATGGCAAGACCGCTTGACGATGCGATCAGCACGGCCTTTGGCACGCGGCATGATACGCTTCAGCGAACGCCCTTCGTTGACGAAAACGGTGCTGACTTTCAGGTCATCAACGTCTGCGCCTTCGTTATGCTCGGCGTTGGCTACGGCCGACTCCAGCACTTTTTTCATGATCTCGGCGGCTTTCTTACTGCTGAAAGCCAACAGGTTGAGCGCTTCGCCCACCTTCTTCCCGCGGATCTGGTCGGCGACCAAGCGGGCTTTCTGGGCGGAGATTCGAGCGCCCGACAACTTAGCGGCTACTTCCATTTCCTAACCCCTTAACGCTTGGCTTTCTTGTCAGCCACGTGCCCACGGTATGTGCGGGTACCGGCAAACTCGCCCAGTTTGTGGCCGACCATGTCTTCGTTCACGAGAACTGGGACGTGCTGGCGACCGTTGTGTACTGCGATGGTCAAACCGACCATTTGTGGCAGGATCATCGAACGACGCGACCAGGTCTTAACTGGTTTGCGATCATTCTTTTCCGCCGCCACTTCGATCTTCTTCAGTAGGTGAAGATCAATAAAAGGACCTTTTTTCAGAGAACGTGGCACTGTCGTATCCCTCTATTTACTTGCGACGACGGACGATCATTTTGTCGGTACGCTTATTACCACGAGTCTTCGCGCCCTTAGTCGGGAAGCCCCATGGCGATACCGGATGACGACCACCAGAGGTACGACCTTCACCACCACCATGTGGGTGGTCAACCGGGTTCATGGCAACACCACGAACGGTTGGGCGAACGCCACGCCAGCGCTTGGCACCAGCTTTACCCAACGAACGCAGGCTGTGCTCGGAGTTCGAGACTTCGCCCAGGGTCGCACGGCATTCAGCCAGTACTTTGCGCATCTCACCAGAACGCAGACGCAGGGTCACGTAGACACCTTCACGAGCGATCAGCTGAGCCGAAGCACCAGCGGAACGAGCGATTTGCGCGCCTTTACCTGGCTTCAATTCGATGCCGTGTACGGTGCTACCAACTGGAATGTTGCGCAGTTGCAGAGCGTTGCCCGGCTTGATCGGTGCCAAGGCACCTGCGATCAGCTGGTCGCCAGCGCTCACGCCTTTAGGGGCGATGATGTAGCGACGCTCGCCATCTGCGTACAGCAGCAGAGCGATGTGAGCAGTACGGTTTGGATCGTATTCGATACGCTCGACGGTGGCAGCGATGCCATCCTTGTCGTTACGACGGAAGTCGACCAGACGATAATGCTGCTTATGACCACCACCGATGTGACGAGTGGTAATACGGCCATTGTTGTTACGACCACCAGACTTCGATTTTTTCTCGAGCAGCGGTGCGTGAGGAGCGCCTTTATGCAGCTCCTGGTTGACCACCTTGACCACAAAACGGCGGCCAGGGGAAGTCGGTTTGCATTTAACGATTGCCATGATGCACCCCTTCCTTACTCAGCACTGCTGCTGAAATCGAGATCTTGGCCTGGCTGAAGGGAGATAACTGCCTTCTTCCAGTCATTACGCTTGCCCAGACCGCGAGCAGTGCGCTTGCTTTTACCCAGAACATTCAGGGTAGTCACGCGCTCTACTTTCACGCTGAACAGGCTTTCGACGGCCTTCTTGATTTCCAGCTTGGTTGCGTCGGTCGCAACCTTGAAAACGAACTGGCCTTTCTTGTCTGCCAGAACCGTAGCCTTCTCGGAAACGTGCGGGCCAAGCAGAACTTTAAATACGCGTTCCTGGTTCATCCCAGCAGCTCCTCGAATTTCTTCACGGCCGACACGGTGATCAACACCTTGTCGTATGCGATCAGACTAACTGGATCGGAACCTTGCACGTCACGGACATCAACGTGTGGCAGGTTACGAGCAGCCAGGTACAGGTTCTGATCAACAGCGTCAGACACGATCAGGACGTCAGTCAGGCCCATGCCATTCAGCTTGTTCAGCAGATCTTTGGTTTTCGGTGCTTCAACAGCAAAGTCCTGAACCACGACCAGACGATCAGTACGCACCAGCTCAGCAAGGATGGAACGCATTGCTGCGCGATACATCTTCTTGTTCAGCTTCTGGGAGTGATCCTGAGGACGAGCTGCGAAAGTGGTACCGCCGCCACGCCAGATTGGGCTACGGATAGTACCGGCACGAGCACGGCCAGTACCTTTCTGACGCCATGGGCGCTTACCGCCACCAGAAACGTCGGAACGGGTCTTTTGCTGCTTGCTACCTTGACGGCCGCCGGCCATGTAGGCCACGACTGCTTGGTGAACCAGCGTCTCGTTGAATTCGCCGCCAAATGTCAGTTCGGAAACTTCGATCGCTTGAGCGTCATTTACATTTAATTGCATGTCAGCTTCCCCTTAACCGCGAGCCTTGGCTGCTGGACGTACAACCAAGTTGCCGCCAGTAGCGCCAGGAACAGCGCCCTTGACCAACAACAGATTGCGTTCAGCGTCCACGCGCACTACTTCGAGGGACTGCACGGTCACGCGCTCAGCGCCCATATGACCGGACATTTTTTTGCCCTTGAATACACGACCAGGAGTCTGGCACTGGCCGATAGAGCCTGGAACGCGGTGGGATACGGAGTTACCGTGGGTGTTATCTTGCCCGCGGAAGTTCCAACGCTTGATCGTACCCTGGAAGCCTTTACCTTTGGACTGACCGGTTACATCAACCAGTTGACCAGCAGCGAAGATTTCAGCGTTGATCAGATCGCCGGCCTGGTACTCGCCTTCTTCAAGGCGGAATTCCATTACGGTACGACCAGCGGCAACGTTCGCCTTGGCGAAGTGGCCAGCCTGAGCAGCTGTTACACGCGAAGCACGACGCTCGCCGACAGTGACTTGCACTGCACGATAGCCATCGGTCTCTTCAGTTTTGAACTGGGTGACGCGATTCGGCTCGATCTCAATGACCGTGACCGGAATGGAGACACCTTCTTCGGTGAAAATACGGGTCATACCGCATTTACGACCGACTACACCAATAGTCATGTTGTAAACCTCATGAGTGTACGGGGCTTTCACCCGCTATGGCCGCCCATTTCAGAGCGTTACACGACTAAGACCGAGTCTTAGCCGAGGCTGATCTGCACTTCCACACCGGCCGCAAGATCGAGCTTCATAAGAGCATCAACGGTTTTATCCGTTGGCTGGACGATGTCCAGAACGCGCTTATGAGTACGGATCTCGTACTGGTCACGCGCGTCTTTGTTGACGTGCGGGGAGACCAGAACGGTGAACCGCTCTTTACGGGTAGGCAGTGGAATTGGACCACGCACTTGAGCACCAGTACGTTTCGCGGTTTCCACGATTTCCTGGGTGGATTGGTCGATCAGGCGATGGTCAAAAGCCTTCAACCTGATACGGATTTGCTGATTTTGCATTGGATTTCAGACTCCGGCTGCTATTCCCACCGAGCGCAATACGCCCGTTAAAAGGAGGCGCAATTCTATAGACGACCCATATAGGTGTCAACCCAATAAAAAAGCCCCCGCTAGGCGGGGGCTTCTTCAATTCATCGAAGCTTACTCAAGAAAGAGCTTACTCGATGATTTTGGCTACGACGCCAGCGCCGACGGTACGACCGCCTTCACGGATAGCGAAACGCAGACCGTCTTCCATCGCGATGGTTTTGATCAGGGTGACAACCATTTTGATGTTGTCGCCTGGCATTACCATTTCAACGCCTTCCGGCAGTTCGCAGTTACCGGTCACGTCAGTGGTCCGGAAGTAGAACTGTGGACGGTAGCCTTTGAAGAACGGAGTGTGACGACCGCCTTCTTCTTTGCTCAGAACGTACACTTCAGCTTCGAACTTGGTGTGCGGCTTAACCGAACCTGGCTTAACCAGAACCTGGCCACGCTCAACGTCGTCACGCTTGGTACCACGCAGCAGAACGCCGCAGTTCTCGCCAGCACGACCTTCGTCGAGCAGCTTACGGAACATTTCAACACCGGTGCAGGTGGTGACGGTAGTGTCACGCAGACCAACGATTTCCAGTGGATCCTGAACCTTGACGATACCGCGCTCGATACGACCGGTTACAACAGTACCGCGACCCGAGATCGAGAATACGTCTTCGATTGGCATCAGGAATGGCTTGTCGATAACACGAACTGGCTCTGGGATGTAGCTGTCCAGAGTTTCTACCAGACGCTTGACAGCGGTGGTACCCATTTCGTTGTCGTCTTGGCCGTTCAGAGCCATCAGAGCCGAACCGATGATGATCGGAGTGTCGTCACCTGGGAAGTCGTAAGTGCTCAGCAGATCGCGCACTTCCATCTCAACCAGTTCCAGCAGCTCAGCGTCGTCAACCATGTCAGCCTTGTTCAGGAAGACAACGATGTACGGAACGCCTACCTGACGGGACAGCAGGATGTGCTCACGGGTTTGTGGCATCGGACCATCAGCGGCCGAGCAAACCAGGATCGCGCCGTCCATCTGGGCAGCACCGGTGATCATGTTCTTCACATAGTCAGCGTGACCTGGGCAGTCAACGTGAGCGTAGTGACGAATCGAAGAGTTGTACTCAACGTGCGCGGTGTTGATGGTGATACCACGAGCCTTTTCTTCCGGAGCGCTGTCGATCTTGTCGAAAGCAACGACGGCCGAACCGAAAACTTCGGAGCAGACGCGAGTCAGAGCTGCAGTCAGAGTGGTTTTACCGTGGTCAACGTGACCAATGGTGCCAACGTTGACGTGC
The DNA here is from genome assembly GCF_000585995.1 of Pseudomonas brassicacearum. Lineage (NCBI taxonomy): Bacteria > Pseudomonadati > Pseudomonadota > Gammaproteobacteria > Pseudomonadales > Pseudomonadaceae > Pseudomonas > Pseudomonas brassicacearum. The sequence continues at coordinate 5,965,816 of NZ_CP007410.1, forward strand.
GGTAGGGAACGATCAAATTTTTCTTTAGCCACGACAATTAACTCCTTGCCTAAAGGGCTGAATCAGCCTTGTTTTTTGGTAACAGTTTCGACGATATGCGACGGAGCTGTATTGTATTTTTTGAATTCCATAGAGTAGCTTGCGCGACCCTGAGACATGGAACGAACGTCGGTCGCGTAACCGAACATTTCACCCAACGGAACCTCGGCACGAATGACCTTGCCGGAAACCGTATCTTCCATACCCAGAATCATGCCACGACGACGGTTAAGGTCGCCCATGACATCACCCATGTAGTCTTCAGGCGTAACGACTTCTACTGCCATGATCGGCTCAAGCAACTCACCACCGCCCTTTTGGGCCAGTTGCTTGGTTGCCATGGAAGCAGCCACCTTAAACGCCATCTCGTTGGAGTCGACGTCGTGGTAAGAACCATCGAACACAGTCGCCTTCAGGCCGATTAGCGGATAGCCGGCAACAACGCCGTTCTTCATCTGCTCTTCGATACCCTTCTGGATCGCCGGGATGTATTCCTTAGGAACCACACCACCTACGACTTCGTTCAAGAATTGCAGACCTTCCTGACCTTCGTCAGCAGGTGCAAAACGGATCCAGCAATGGCCGAACTGACCACGACCACCGGACTGGCGAACGAACTTGCCTTCGATCTCACAGCTCTTCGTGATGCGCTCACGATAGGAAACCTGAGGCTTGCCGATGTTGGCTTCGACGTTGAACTCACGGCGCATCCGGTCAACCAGGATGTCCAAGTGCAGCTCGCCCATGCCAGAGATGATCGTTTGACCGGTCTCTTCATCAGTCTTGACGCGGAAAGATGGATCTTCCTGAGCAAGCTTGCCCAGAGCGATACCCATTTTTTCCTGGTCATCCTTGGTCTTTGGCTCAACGGCAACCGAAATAACCGGCTCCGGGAAGTCCATGCGAACAAGGATGATTGGCTTGTCGCCGTTGCACAAAGTCTCACCCGTGGTGACGTCCTTCATGCCGATCAAGGCCGCGATGTCACCAGCGCGAACTTCCTTGATCTCTTCGCGGGCGTTTGCGTGCATTTGCACCATACGACCCACACGCTCTTTCTTGCCTTTTACAGAGTTGATCACGCCGTCGCCGGAGTTCAACACGCCCGAGTAAACCCGGACAAAGGTCAAGGTACCCACGAATGGGTCGGTAGCGATCTTGAACGCCAGAGCCGAGAACGGCTCGCTATCGTCTGCATGACGCTCCAGCTCGATAGTCTCGTCATCCGGGTCAGTACCCTTGATGGCAGGAATGTCGGTCGGCGCAGGCAGGAAGTCGATCACGGCGTCGAGAACCAGGGGAACACCCTTGTTCTTGAAGGAAGAACCGCAAACAGCCAGGACGATCTCACCAGCGATAGTACGCTGACGCAGAGCAGCCTTGATTTCCTCGTTGGTGAGCTCTTCACCCTCGAGGTACTTGTTCATCAGCTCTTCGTTGGCTTCGGCCGCAGCCTCAACCATGTTGCCGCGCCACTTCTCGGCTTCTTCCAGCAACTCTGCCGGGATGTCCTTGCGAACAGGAACCATACCCTTGTCAGCATCGTTCCAGTAGACAGCTTGCATGTTGATCAGATCGATCTGACCCTGGAAGTTGTCTTCGGAACCGATAGCCAGCTGGATCGGCACCGGAGTGTGACCCAGACGCTGCTTGATCTGACCGATCACGCGCAGGAAGTTGGCACCAGCACGGTCCATCTTGTTCACGTAAACAAGACGTGGAACACCGTACTTGTTGGCCTGACGCCATACGGTTTCCGACTGAGGCTCAACACCCGAGGTGCCGCAGAACACAACGACCGCGCCGTCGAGCACGCGCAGGGAACGTTCTACTTCAATGGTGAAGTCCACGTGGCCCGGGGTGTCGATGACGTTGAAGCGGTGCTCGTCCTTGTACTGCTTCTCAGAACCCTTCCAGAAAGCGGTAATGGCAGCAGAAGTAATGGTAATACCACGCTCCTGCTCCTGCACCATCCAGTCGGTGGTCGCGGCGCCATCATGCACCTCGCCCATCTTGTGACTTTTGCCGGTGTAAAAAAGGACGCGCTCAGTGGTGGTGGTTTTACCAGCATCCACGTGAGCAACGATACCGATGTTACGGTAGCGGTTAATCGGTGTAGTACGAGCCATAAAGCCCTCGCAAATTGAGTGACGCTAAAATTAGAAGCGGTAGTGCGAGAAAGCCTTGTTGGCTTCAGCCATACGGTGCACGTCTTCACGCTTCTTAACTGCAGCACCTTTACCTTCAGCAGCGTCCAACAGTTCGCCAGCCAAACGCAGAGCCATGGACTTCTCGCCGCGCTTGCGGGCGAAGTCTACCAGCCAGCGCATTGCCAGGGCGTTACGACGGGACGGACGAACTTCGACCGGAACCTGGTAAGTAGCACCGCCTACACGGCGCGACTTCACTTCGACCAGCGGAGCGATGGCGTCGAGAGCTTTCTCGAAGATTTCCAGGGGATCGCTGTTCTTGCGTTCCTTAACTTTGTCCAGTGCGCCATAAACAATACGCTCGGCAACGGCTTTCTTGCCGCTTTCCATTACGTGGTTCATGAACTTGGCGAGAATCTGGCTTCCGTATTTCGGATCGTCCAGAATCTCACGTTTGGCTGCTACGCGACGTCTTGGCATTGATAAGCCCTCAAACGGTCTTCAGGTTAGCCCGGGACAGCAAATGCGTGCCCGACCTTACTCTTATCGACTCAATAAAATTAAAATCTGCAAAACGGCCGATTACTTCGGACGCTTGGTACCGTACTTCGAACGACCCTGGTTACGACCTTTAACGCCGGAAGTATCCAAAGAACCGCGAACGGTGTGGTAACGAACACCTGGCAAGTCTTTTACACGGCCGCCACGGATCAGGACCACGCTGTGCTCTTGCAGGTTGTGGCCTTCACCGCCGATGTACGAGGAAACCTCGAAACCGTTGGTCAGACGCACACGGCATACTTTACGCAGTGCCGAGTTAGGTTTTTTCGGCGTGGTGGTATACACACGGGTGCATACGCCACGACGTTGCGGGCAGTTCTGCAGCGCAGGCACGTCGGATTTCTCGACGATACGCTTACGCGGCTGACGTACCAGCTGGTTGATAGTTGCCATCTACTAGCTCCACTGTTGTCTTGCGACGCTATTGTCTTACAAGAAAAGCAAAATGGCAGGAACGAATTCCCGCCAAATTTAGGGGATCAAGAGTCTAAAGAGGATCTTGTTCCCAGTCAAGGCAAGGCCCCGACCTCCCCGCTCGCCAGATCTCGACAATTTGTCTCGATTCGGCGAACGGGATGACCAGGGCCAGGCACTTAATTACTGCTGAACTCAGTTACCGCTCGAGTTCAGTGCTTCGGTCAGTGCAGCTTCCACTTCACTGGCGCTTACGCGCAACGGCTTGTCTGCATCGCGGCGACGCTTGCGTTCGCTGTGATAGGCCAAACCGGTACCTGCCGGGATCAAACGACCCACGACCACGTTTTCTTTCAGGCCACGCAGGTAATCGCGCTTGCCGGTCACCGCCGCTTCGGTCAGTACACGGGTGGTTTCCTGGAAGGAAGCCGCCGAGATGAACGATTCGGTGGACAGCGATGCCTTGGTAATACCCAGCAGAACGCGAGTGAACTTGGATACGAACTTGTCATCCGCAGCCAGGCGCTCGTTTTCTACCAGTACGTGAGTCAGTTCCATCTGGTCGCCCTTGATGAAACTCGAATCGCCGGACTCAGCGATTTCGACCTTACGCAGCATCTGACGCAGAATGGTCTCGATGTGCTTGTCGTTGATCTTCACGCCTTGCAGACGATAAACGTCCTGGATCTCGTTCACGATGTACTTGGCCAGCGCACTCACACCCAGCAGACGCAGGATGTCGTGTGGATCGCTCGGGCCGTCGGAGATGACTTCGCCGCGGTTTACCTGTTCGCCTTCGAAGACGTTCAGGTGACGCCACTTCGGAATCAACTCTTCGTACGGATCGCTACCGTCGTTCGGGGTAATGACCAGACGGCGCTTGCCCTTGGTCTCTTTACCGAACGCGATGGTGCCGCTGACCTCAGCCAGAATCGAGGCTTCTTTCGGACGACGGGCTTCGAACAAGTCGGCAACACGCGGCAGACCACCGGTGATGTCGCGGGTTTTCGAAGTTTCCTGCGGGATACGAGCGATAACATCACCGATCGCGATCCGCGCACCGTCCGCTACACCGACCAGGGCGTTGGCTGGCAGGAAGTACTGAGCGATTACGTCAGTGCCTGGCAGCAACAGATCCTTGCCGTTGTCGTCGACCATCTTCACGGCCGGACGGATGTCCTTGCCGGCAGCTGGACGATCTTTCGCGTCGAGTACTTCAATGTTGGTCATACCGGTCAATTCGTCGGTCTGACGCTTGATCGTGATGCCTTCTTCCATGCCTACGTAGGTCACGGTACCTTTCATTTCGGTCACGATCGGGTGGGTGTGCGGATCCCACTTGGCCACGATAGCGCCAGCGTCGACCTTGTCACCTTCCTTGACCGAAATCACAGCACCGTACGGCAGCTTGTAACGCTCGCGCTCACGACCGAAGTCGTCAGCGATTGCCAGCTCACCGGAACGGGATACAGCCACCAGGTGGCCGTCCACGCGCTCTACGTGCTTCAGGTTGTGCAGACGGACAGTACCGCCATTCTTCACCTGGACGCTGTCGGCTGCGGAGGTCCGGCTTGCCGCACCACCGATGTGGAACGTACGCATCGTCAGCTGGGTACCCGGCTCACCGATGGACTGGGCAGCGATAACGCCGACCGCCTCACCGATGTTCACCTGGTGACCACGAGCCAGGTCGCGACCGTAGCACTTGGCACAGATGCCGTAGCGGGTTTCGCAGCTGATCGGCGAACGTACGATCACTTCGTCGATGCTGTTGAGCTCGATGAACTCGACCCACTTCTCGTCGACCAGGGTACCGGCAGGAACGATGACTTCCTCGGTACCTGGCTTGAATACGTCACGGGCAATGACACGACCCAATACGCGCTCACCCAGCGGCTCTACAACGTCACCGCCTTCAATGTGCGGCGTCATGACCAGGCCATGCTCGGTGCCGCAATCGATCTCGGTCACGACCAGATCCTGCGCGACGTCTACCAGACGACGAGTCAGGTAACCGGAGTTCGCGGTTTTCAACGCGGTATCCGCAAGACCCTTACGAGCACCGTGAGTGGAGATGAAGTACTGAAGTACGCTCAAACCTTCACGGAAGTTCGCGGTAATCGGGGTCTCGATGATGGAACCGTCCGGCTTGGCCATCAGGCCACGCATACCGGCGAGCTGACGGATCTGCGCAGCAGAACCCCGTGCGCCCGAGTCGGCCATCATGTACATCGAGTTGAAGGACTCTTGGTCGACTTCGTTGCCATGACGGTCGATGACTTTCTCTTTCGAGAGGTTGGCCATCATCGCCTTGGATACTTCGTCGTTCGCCTTGGACCAAAGGTCGATCACCTTGTTGTACTTCTCGCCCTGGGTTACCAGGCCGGAGGCGTACTGGCTTTCGATCTCTTTCACTTCTTCGGTAGCAGCACCGATGATGCGGGCTTTTTCATCCGGGATAACGAAGTCGTTAACACCGATGGAAACGCCGGAAATGGTCGAATAAGCAAAGCCGGTGTACATCAACTGGTCAGCGAAGATCACGGTCTCTTTCAGACCAACCACGCGGTAGCACTGGTTGATCAGCTTGGAGATCGCCTTTTTCTTCATCGGCAGGTTGACGACATCGAAAGACAGGCCTTTTGGCACAACCTGGAACAACAGCGCACGGCCGACAGTGGTGTCGACGATACGGGTGTTGGTCACGCTGCCGCCATCACGATCGTTCACGGTTTCGTTGATCCGCACTTTGACCTTGGCATGCAGTGCGGCTTCGCCAGCACGGAACACCCGGTCAACTTCCTGCAGATCCGCGAACACACGACCTTCGCCCTTGGCGTTGATCGCTTCACGAGTCATGTAGTACAGACCCAATACAACGTCCTGCGACGGAACGATGATTGGCTCACCGTTGGCTGGCGACAGGATGTTGTTGGTAGACATCATCAACGCGCGCGCTTCGAGCTGGGCTTCCAGCGTCAGCGGCACGTGCACGGCCATTTGGTCGCCGTCGAAGTCGGCGTTGTACGCAGCACAGACCAGCGGGTGCAGCTGGATAGCCTTACCTTCGATCAGTACCGGTTCAAACGCCTGGATACCCAGACGGTGAAGGGTCGGTGCACGGTTGAGCAGCACTGGGTGTTCGCGAATCACTTCGGCGAGAACGTCCCAGACTTCTGGCAGCTCGCGCTCGACCATCTTCTTGGCCGCTTTAATGGTGGTAGCGAGACCACGCATTTCCAGCTTGCCGAAAATGAACGGCTTGAACAGCTCCAGGGCCATTTTCTTCGGCAGACCGCACTGGTGCAGACGCAGGGTCGGGCCTACGGTAATAACCGAACGACCGGAGTAGTCAACACGCTTACCGAGCAAGTTCTGACGGAAACGACCCTGCTTACCCTTGATCATGTCAGCCAGGGATTTCAGAGGACGCTTGTTGGAACCGGTAATAGCGCGGCCACGACGACCGTTGTCGAGCAGAGCATCGACAGCTTCCTGCAACATACGCTTTTCGTTACGCACGATGATGTCCGGAGCGGACAGATCAAGCAGGCGCTTCAAGCGGTTGTTACGGTTGATCACTCGACGATACAAGTCGTTGAGGTCGGAAGTCGCGAAACGACCGCCATCGAGCGGAACCAGTGGACGCAGATCTGGCGGCAGTACCGGCAGAACGGTCAGCACCATCCACTCTGGCAGGTTGCCGGAGCCCTGGAAGGCCTCCATCAACTTCAGACGCTTGGACAGTTTCTTGATCTTGGTTTCGGAGTTGGTTTGCGGAATTTCTTCACGCAGACGGCCAATCTCGTGTTCCAGGTCGATAGCGTGCAGCAGCTCGCGGACAGCTTCGGCACCCATGCGGGCATCGAAATCGTCACCGAACTCTTCCAGCGCTTCGAAGTACTGCTCGTCGTTCAGCAGCTGACCCTTTTCAAGGGTGGTCATGCCCGGATCGATAACGACATAGCTCTCGAAGTAGAGAACGCGTTCGATATCACGCAGGGTCATGTCCATCAGCAGGCCGATACGGGACGGCAGCGATTTCAGGAACCAGATGTGGGCAACCGGCGAGGCCAGTTCGATGTGAGCCATGCGCTCACGACGAACTTTTGCCAGCGCAACTTCAACGCCGCACTTCTCGCAGATCACACCACGGTGCTTCAAGCGCTTGTACTTACCGCACAGGCACTCGTAATCCTTTACCGGGCCAAAGATCTTGGCGCAGAACAGGCCGTCACGCTCGGGTTTGAACGTACGGTAGTTGATGGTTTCCGGCTTTTTAACTTCACCGAACGACCACGAACGGATCATCTCAGGCGAGGCCAATCCAATACGGATGGCGTCGAACTCTTCGACTTGACCCTGGTTTTTCAGCAAATTCAGTAGGTCTTTCAAGGCCTTTCCTCCTGGCGGAGCAGAGAGCGGGCAACACAGCCCCGCTCTCGATTCGCGTCACGTGTTATTCGGTTTCCAGATCGATATCGATGCCGAGGGAACGAATTTCCTTGATCAACACGTTGAAAGACTCGGGCATGCCCGGCTCCATACGGTGATCGCCGTCCACGATGTTTTTGTACATCTTGGTCCGGCCGTTCACATCGTCCGACTTCACTGTGAGCATTTCTTGCAGAGTGTATGCAGCACCGTACGCTTCCAGTGCCCAGACCTCCATCTCCCCGAAACGCTGACCACCGAACTGCGCCTTACCACCCAGCGGCTGCTGGGTAACCAGGCTGTAAGAACCGGTAGAACGAGCGTGCATCTTGTCGTCTACCAAGTGGTTCAGCTTCAGCATGTACATGTAGCCAACAGTAACCGGGCGCTCGAACTTGTTGCCGGTACGGCCGTCGAACAGCTGCATCTGGCCACTTTCCGGCAGGTCTGCCAGTTTCAGCATGGCCTTGATTTCGCTTTCCTTGGCACCGTCGAACACCGGAGTAGCCATTGGAACGCCGCCGCGCAGGTTCTTCGCCAGATCCAGGATTTCCTGGTCGGAGAAGGTGTCCAGCTCTTCGTTGCGTCCGCCGATCTCGTTGTAGATCTCGTGCAGGAACTTACGCAGGTCAGCGACCTTGCGCTGCTCTTCGATCATACGGTTGATCTTCTCGCCCAGGCCCTTGGCCGCGAGGCCCAGGTGGGTTTCAAGGATCTGA